>NZ_FNKA01000002.1:307506-615013 GCF_900101335.1 Quadrisphaera sp. DSM 44207
TCGCCGAGGCCCTGTTCGAGCTCACCGCGCCGGACGGCAAGCCGGGCCTGGCCGCGTTCATGGCGCGCCGGGCGACGCTGGATCAGTGGCGCGAGTGGTTCGTGCACCGCAGCGTCTACCAGCTCAACGAGGCCGATCCGCACACGTGGGCGATCCCGCGCCTGTCCGGAGCGCCGAAGGCGGCGCTGGTGGAGGTGCAGGCCGACGAGTACGGCGGCGGGTCGCCCGAGCGGATGCACTCGGCGCTGTTCGCGCGCAGCATGCGCGGCGTCGGGCTCGTGGACGACTACACCGAGCACCTGGACTCCGTGCCGGCGCTCAGCCTCGCGGTGGTCAACACCGTCACCTTCTTCGGGCTGCACCGGCGCCTGCTCGGCGCCGTCGTGGGCCACCTGGCCGGGTACGAGATGACCTCCTCGCTGCCGCACCGCCTGTACGGCAACGGCCTGCGCCGCCTCGGCTTCGACAAGGACGTGACGTGGTTCTTCGACGAGCACGTGGAGGCCGACGCCGTGCACGAGCAGATCGTCGGGCGCGACCTGGCCGCCGGCCTGGCCGCGCAGGAGCCGTGGCGCACCGGGGACATCATGTTCGGCGCGGCGGCGGGCCTGGCGGTGGCCGACCTGGCCGGTGCGCACTTCCTGAGCTGCTGGGAGGCGGGTCGCTCGTCCCTGCGCGCGCCCCTGACGGCGCTGCTGGACACCGCGCAGGGCGCCGCGGACGGCGGCGCGCAGCACACCGCGCAGGGCGCGGAGGAGGGCACCGCGCTGGCCGGCTGAGCGCCAGGAGCGCGCCGGGCTCAGGTGCGCCCGGCGCGCTCCTGGGCGGCGTGCACCTCGGGTTCGCGCGGCTGCCAGTCCGCGTGCACCACCGCGCCCACCAGCCCCGGCTCGGCGCGCACCGCCGCCACGACGTCCGGGTCGTCGTCGACGAGCACCGCCGCGGCGGCGGTGCGGGCCAGGGCGCGCAGGGCGGCGACCTTGACCACCCGGGCGGGGCGCCGGTCGCCGTCGGCGCGCAGCAGCACCGGCCCGGTGGGCGCGCCGACGCGGCGCAGCCACGCCTCGGTGGCCGCGCGGGTGCGCTCCGGGCGCCCGGACAGGTACACCACCACCGCCCCGTCCGCGACCGCCCGGTGCGCGAGCGCGAGACCCTGGCGGTGCACCGGGTCGTGCGCCGCGGCGGCGAAGAAGGCGTTCCAGTCCTTCGGGCGCCGGCGCAGGTGGTGGCTGCGGTGGCGGGTGTCGGCGAGCACGCCGTCCAGGTCCAGCACCACCACGGGGACCACCGGGGACTCGCTCGCGGGCGCGCCGGTGGCAGGATCGGGCGCGGCGGAGGTCGGGGTGCTCACCCGCGCGACGCTAGGCGCCCGGACGTCGGTGCGCACCGGTGGAGGCCCGGGGGCCTCCGGTGACGAGGGGGTCTCGTGGGCCATCAGGTCTCCGCCGACGCCGCAGGCCGCGAGCACCGCGCCGCCTTCCGGGAGCGCCTCGTGCAGCAGCTGGGCGTGCTCGAGCGGATGCTCGCGGAGCACCCGAGCGCACCGGCGGGCTCCCCGTGCCGCTTCGACGCGACCCCGCCGACGATCGGCATGGAGGTCGAGCTCGTCCTCGTCGACGGCGACCTGCAGCCGAAGGCGGGCAACGCCGCGGTCCTCGACCTCGTCGACGACACCGACCTGCAGCCCGAGATCGGCGCGCACACCCTCGAGCTCAACGTGCCGCCGGGCTCGCTGGACTCCTCGGGCCTGCCGGGCCTGGAGGCCCGGCTGCGCCAGCGCCTGGACGCCGCCGACGCCACCGCGGCCGCCACCGGCGCCCGCATCCTCATGACCGGCCTGCTGCCCACGCTGCTGCCCGAGCACCTGAGCGGGGAGTGGATGACCCCCACCCCGCGCTACCGGGCGCTGCAGGAGGCGGTCCTGGCCGCGCGCGGGGAGGACGTCGTCCTCGACATCAGCGGCCCGGCGGGCGTGCCGGGCAGCGAGCGGCTGAGCCTGAGCACCCCCTCCATCGCGCCCGAGTCCGCGTGCACGAGCACCCAGCTGCACCTGAAGGTCGCCCCGGAGGACTTCGCCGCCACCTGGAACGCCGCGCAGCTGCTGATGGGCCCGCAGGTCGCCCTGGGCGCGAACTCCCCGTTCGGCCTGGGCCGGCAGCTGTGGGCGGAGACGCGCATCCCGGTGTTCACCCAGTCCACCGACACCCGCACGGTGGAGCTGGTCGCCCAGGGGGTGCGCCCGCGGGTCTTCCCCGGGGAGGGCTGGGCGAGCAGCGTGCTGGACCTGTTCGCCGAGAACGTGCGCTGGTTCCCGCCCCTGCTGCCGGACCTGGGCGAGGAGGACCCCGTCGCGGCGCTGGAGGCCGGCCGCCCGCCGTCCCTGCACGAGCTGTGCCTGCACGGGGGCACGATCTGGCGCTGGAACCGGCCCATCTACGACGTCGCCGGGGGCCAGGCGCACCTGAGGGTGGAGAACCGCGTCCTGCCCGCCGGGCCCACGGTCCTCGACGTCCTGGCGAACGCGGCCGTGTACTACGGGGCGGTGCGGGTCCTCGTCGAGGACGGCCCGCCGCTGCCGCAGGTGCTCCCCGCGCAGGCGGCGCTGGCGGGCCTGCAGGACTGCGCCCGCGACGGGCTGGCAGCGCGCGTGACCTGGCCCGGACGCGACGGGCGGGCGAAGGAGCAGCCGGTGGACCGGTTGCTGCTGGAGCGGGTGATCCCGATGGCCGCCGACGGCCTGGCCCGCTACGGGGTGCCCCGCGAGGCGATCGACCGCTACCTGGACGTCGCGCAGGCGCGCGCCGCGAGCGGGATGACCGGCGCGGTCTGGCAGGTGCGCACCGTGCGGGCCCTGCAGGAGCGGGGCGCGGACCGGGTGGCCGCGCTGCGCGGGATGCTCGCCCGCTACGTGGAGGGCATGCACGCCAACGAGCCGGTGCACACCTGGCCGCTGCCCTGAGCCGGTCCCCTCAGGAGGAACGCGCCGCGAGGGCGGCGGTCAGGCGGCGCGGGTGGCAGGAGTTCGGGCAGCCCGGCCAGCTCGACGGTGCGGGTGGTGGCGGCGGTCCTCGGCACGGCGGGCACGCGACGGGGCGCGCCGCTGGACATCCGGGCATCGCATCGTAATGCTGTAATCATCACGCTGGGCGGCGTGGGGACGACCGAGGGGGACCACGACGATGATGATCAGGACGGGCCCGGGCGGCCGGCACGGGCACGGACCCGGCGGGCCGGGCGGGCCGGGCGGACGAGGAGGACGCGGCGGACCGGGGGGACCCGGTGGGCCGGGAGGAGTCGGGGGAGCGGGGCGCGGTGGGCGCGAGGGAGCGCCGCCGCCCGTGCACGACCTGCGCGCCTGGCTCACCGGCCGCCTGCCCGAGGGCTGGTTCACCGGTCCGGTGCAGCTGACCGTGGACCGCGACGAGGTCACGGTCGTCGGTCCCCTGGACGCCCCCGCACCGCCGGTCGCCGCAGACCACGGCGTCGGTCACGAGGCCGGTCACGAGGCCGGCGGTGGGAGCGGCGGTGGTGGGCAGGAGGAGCTGGAGCGGGCGGCCGCGGCCGGCCGCATCGCGCGCTTTCGGGAGGAGACCCGCGACGAGCGGATCCGCATCGCCCGCGAGGTCGAGGAGCGCTGGGGCCGCACCGTGGCCTGGGGCGCCCGGGTGGGGCAGCACGAGCAGGTGTTCACCCGCGCCTCGGTGCCGGCGATGACGCGCCTGCGCCAGCCCGAGCGGATCGTGCTGGACACCCTCGTCGACGCCGGCGTCGCCCGCTCGCGCAGCGAGGCCCTCGCCTGGTGCGTGCGCCTGGTCGGCGAGCACACCGAGACCTGGCTGGCGGACCTGCGCCGGGCGCTGGCCGCCGTCGAGCAGCTGCGCGACGCCGGACCCGGCGCCGGACCCGGCGCTCCTCCCAGCGACTCCTCGGGCGGCGGGCCGGGCAGCGAGCAGGCCGGCGAGCCGGGCGGCGGGCGGCCCAGCGCCGCGGACGGGTGAGGACGCACCGCGCCCACCCGCGGGCGCGGGCCGGCAGGTAGCCTCCGCGACGGTCGCCGACCCGGCCGACCCCGCCGACCGAGCAGCCGGCACAGCAGGAGGCCCCCGTGTTCCGCAAGGTCCTGGTCGCCAACCGCGGCGAGATCGCCGTCCGCGCCTTCCGGGCGGCCTACGAGCTCGGCGCCCGCACCGTGGCCGTCTACCCCCACGAGGACCGCAACGCCACCCACCGGATCAAGGCCGACGAGGCGTACCGGATCGGGCGGGTGGGGCACCCGGTGCGCGCCTACCTCGATGTGGAGGAGGTCGTGCGCGTCGCCCGGGAGGCCGGCGCGGACGCCGTCTACCCCGGCTACGGCTTCCTGTCGGAGAACCCGCGGCTGGCCGAGGCGTGCGCGGCCGCCGGCATCACCTTCGTCGGCCCTCCACCGCACGTGCTGGAGCTGGCCGGCAACAAGGTCCGCGCGCTCGCGGCCGCCCGCGAGGCCGGCATCCCCGTCCTGCGCTCCTCCGCGCCGTCCGCGCACGTGCCGACCCTGGTCGCCGCCGCCGCCGACGTCGGCTTCCCGGTCTTCGTCAAGGCCGTCGCCGGCGGCGGCGGGCGCGGCATGCGCCGCGTCGACGACGAGGCCGCCCTGCCCGAGGCCCTGGCCACGGCCATGCGCGAGGCCGAGGGCGCCTTCGGGGACCCCACCGTCTTCCTCGAGCAGGCCGTCCAGCGGCCCCGGCACGTGGAGGTGCAGGTCCTCGCCGACGCAGGCGGGCAGGTGGTGCACCTGTACGAGCGGGACTGCTCGGTGCAGCGGCGCCACCAGAAGGTCATCGAGATCGCCCCGGCCCCGAACCTGGACCCGGCGCTGCGCGAGGCGCTGTGCGCCGACGCCGTCGCCTTCGCCCGCGCCGTCGGCTACGTCAACGCCGGCACCGTGGAGTTCCTCGTCGAGACCACCGGCGAGCGCGCGGGCCAGCACGTGTTCATCGAGATGAACCCGCGCATCCAGGTGGAGCACACCGTCACCGAGGAGGTCACCGACGTCGACCTCGTCCAGGCGCAGCTGCGCATCGCCTCCGGGGAGGGCCTGACCGACCTGGGCCTGGCCCAGGAGAGCATCCGCGTCAACGGCGCCGCCCTGCAGTGCCGCATCACCACCGAGGACCCCGCCAACGGCTTCCGCCCCGACACCGGGCGCATCACCGCCTACCGCTCCGTCGGCGGCGCCGGGGTGCGCCTGGACGGCGGCACGGTCGAGGTCGGCGCCGAGATCAGCGCCCACTTCGACTCCATGCTCGTCAAGCTCACCTGCCGCGGCCGCGACTTCCCCACCGCCGTGCGCCGCTCGCGCCGGTCCCTGGCGGAGTTCCGCATCCGCGGGGTGAGCACCAACATCTCCTTCCTGCAGGCCGTCCTCGACGACCCGGACTTCATCACCGGGAACCTGTCGACCTCCTTCATCGAGGAGCGCCCGCAGCTGCTGTCCGCCCGCGCCCCGGCCGACCGCGGCACCAAGCTGCTGACCTGGCTGGCCGACGTCACCGTCAACAAGCCCCACGGGGAGGCGCCGACCGCGCTGGCCCCGGCGACGAAGCTGCCCGACGTCGACCTCGAGGCCCCCGCTCCCGCCGGGTCCCGCCAGCGCCTGGCCGACCTCGGCCCCGAGGCCTTCGCCGCCGCCCTGCGCGAGCAGGTGCCGGTGGCCGTGACCGAGACCACCTTCCGCGACGCCCACCAGTCCCTGCTGGCCACCCGGGTACGCACCCGCGACCTGCTCGCCGTCGCCCCGCACCTGGCGCGCACCGTTCCCCAGCTGCTGTCGGTGGAGTGCTGGGGCGGGGCCACCTACGACGTCGCGCTGCGCTTCCTCGGGGAGGACCCCTGGGAGCGCCTGGCCGCCCTGCGCGAGGCGATGCCCAACCTGGCCCTGCAGATGCTGCTGCGCGGGCGCAACACCGTCGGGTACACCCCCTACCCCACCCGGGTGACGTCCGCGTTCGTGGCCGAGGCCGCCGCCACCGGCGTCGACGTCTTCCGCATCTTCGACGCCCTCAACGACGTCGAGCAGATGCGCCCGGCCATCGACGCCGTGCGCGAGACCGGCACCGCGCTCGCGGAGGTCGCGCTGTGCTACACCGGGGACCTGTCCGACCCTGGTGAGGCGCTGTACACCCTGGACTACTACCTGCGCCTGGCCGAGCAGATCACCGCCGCCGGCGCCCACGTGATCGCGATCAAGGACATGGCGGGGCTGCTGCGCCCGCCCGCGGCCCGCCGCCTCGTCGCCGCGCTGCGCGAGCGCTTCGAGGCCCCGGTGCACCTGCACACCCACGACACCGCCGGCGGGCAGATGGCCACGCTGATGGCGGCCGTCGACGCCGGGGTGGACGCCGTCGACGTCGCCAGCGCCCCGATGGCCGGCACCACCAGCCAGCCGCCGGCCTCGGCGCTGGTGGCCGCGCTGCGCCACACCGAGCGCGACACCGGCCTGGACCTGCGCGCGGTGATGGACCTGGAGCCGTACTGGGAGGCGGTGCGCCGCCTGTACGCCCCGTTCGAGTCCGGCATCCCCGCCCCCACCGGGCGCGTGTACGACCACGAGATCCCCGGCGGGCAGCTGTCGAACCTGCGCCAGCAGGCGATCGCGCTGGGCGTGGGGGAGAAGTTCGAGCAGGTGGAGGCGATGTACGCCGCCGCCGACCGCATCCTCGGGCGCCTGGTGAAGGTCACGCCGTCCTCGAAGGTCGTCGGCGACCTCGCGCTGCACCTGGTGGCGGTGGGCGCGGACCCGGCGGCGTTCGCGGCAGCCCCGCAGGAGTACGACGTGCCGGACTCCGTCATCGGCTTCCTCTCCGGAGAGCTGGGGGACCCCCCGGGCGGGTGGCCGGAGCCGTTCCGCACCGAGGCGCTGTCGGGACGGCGCGCCCCGGAGCGCACCACCGCGCTGGCCGCCGGGGACGACGCGCTGCTGGCGCAGGCGGGCCGGGTGCGCCGCGACGCGCTGAACCGGCTGCTCTTCCCCTCTCCCACCGCGGAGCTGGCGCGGGTGCGCGAGGCGCACGGGGACGTCTCGGTGCTCGACACCCGCGACTACCTGTACGGGCTGCGCCGGGGCCAGGAGCACTCGATCCCCCTGGACCGCGGCGTGAACCTGATCGCCGGCCTGGAAGCCGTCGGGGACGCCGACGAGCGCGGCATGCGCACGGTGATGGCGACCCTGAACGGGCAGCTGCGCCCGGTGCAGGTGCGCGACCGCTCCCTGCAGGTCGACGTCAAGGCCGCGCAGAAGGCGGACCCGTCCGTGCCGGGCCAGGTGGCCGCTCCCTTCGCCGGGGTGGTGACCCCGGCCGTCGCCGAGGGCGACGCCGTCGCCGCGGGGCAGACGGTCGCGACGATCGAGGCGATGAAGATGGAGGCGGCGGTGACCACGCCGGTGGCCGGCACGGTCGCGCGCCTGGCGGTCGGGTCGGTGCAGCAGGTCGAGGGCGGGGACCTGCTCCTCGTCGTCGAGGGGTAGGCCTCCGCTCCCGGGCTCAGGTCGCGCTCAGGCCTGCTCGGGGCCGGGGCAGAGGGCCGGGGTGAGGTTCCAGTGCTCGATGCCGGGCACGCCGTGCTCCGCGCCGAGCACGCCGACGGACCCGGCGCCCAGGGGCAGGCGGGCGGCGTCCTGCGGGGGCAGGTCCAGCCAGGTGGCGGCGAGCACGCGCAGCGCGTGCCCGTGGCCGACGAGGACGACGTCGCCGTCGGCGAGGTGGGCGCGACGCCGTCGCGGAAGGCGCGCCAGTCGTCCCCGCTCTCGGCGCGGATCTCGTCGCTGGTGCGCCCCTCGTACGCGCCGTAGTCCCACTCGACCAGGTCCGGGTCGAGCAGGTCCGGGTCGAGCGCGCCGTCGGCGCCGGGGGTGAGCAGCCCGGCGAGCTCGGCGGTCAGCCGCGCCCGCTGCAGGGGAGAGGTGCGCACCACGGCGGGGGCGCGTCCGCGCAACAGCGTGCGCAGCAGCGCGGGCAGGGCCGCGGCCTGGGCCTGGCCGGTCTGATCGAGGGGGACGTCGCTGAGGCCGGTGTGGCGCCCGGTGGCGGACCAGGCGGTGCGACCGTGGCGCACGAGCACCACCCTGCCCTCCTGCCTGCCCTCCTGCCTGCCCTCCTGCCTGCCCTCCTGCCTGCCCTCCTGCCTGCCCTCCTGCCTGCCCTCCTGCCTGCCCTCCTGCCTGCCCTGCTGGGGGTGCGCGCTCGGTGGCTGCTCGGCCGGTGGTCGTGCGCTGCTCGCGTCGGGAGAGGTGGCGTCGGGAGTCACCGCGGGAAGGCTAGGCGCGCTCCGTACGATGCGCAGCCGTGGGGGCGCGGTGACCGGCTGGCTGGCGTGGACCACGGGGCTGCTCGCCGCCGGTGTGGGGCTGCTCGCGCTGGTGGCCACCGTGCGCGGGCGGCGCATCGACGACGTGCAGCTGCTCTCCTCGGCGCTGCTGGAGGTGGCGCTGATCGCGCAGGGCGTGGTGGGCGCGGTGCTGCTGGCGCGCGGGCAGCGGGAGGTGGACCCGCTGCTGTTCGGGGGGTACCTGGCGACCTCGGTGGTGCTGATGCCGGTGGGCGTGCTGTGGGCGCTGGGGGAGCGCACCCGGTGGGGCACCGGCGTGCTCGCCGTGGCGGCGCTGGCGACGGCGGTGCTGGTGGTGCGTCTGGTGCAGGTCTGGAGCGCGGGTGCCTGAGCCGTACCCCGAACCGACGCGAGAGCCGGTGCGTGGGTCGGCCCCGGCGTCCGGCTCGGCCCCGGCGTCCGGGTCGCGCGGCGTCCGCGCGCTGCGGCACGGGCCCGGGCGGGTGCTGATCGCGGTGTACGCCGTCTTCGCGGTCTCGGCCAGCGCCCGGGCGGGGGTGCAGCTGGTCGAGCACCTCGCGCGGGCGCCGCTGGCGTACGCGCTCTCCGCGGTGGCGGCGCTGGTGTACGTGGTGGCCACGGTGGCCCTCGCCCGCGCCACGCCGGCCTCCCGCCGGGTGGCGCTGGTCGCGGTGGGCGTGGAGCTGGTCGGGGTGCTCGGCGTGGGTGCCTGGAGCGTGGTGGACCCGGCCTCCTTCCCCGACGCGACGGTGTGGTCGGGCTTCGGCAGCGGGTACGGCTACGTGCCGCTGGTGCTGCCGGTGCTCGGCCTGCTCTGGCTGCGGGCCGCGGACGGGCAGGGACGGGCTCAGCCGAAGTAGTGGCCGGCGTCCAGGTCCTGCAGGAGCCCGGGCTGCACCGGCCTCCACCCGAGCAGCTCGCGGGTGAGGGCGCTGGAGGCGGGCTGGTCGACGCGCAGCAGCGCTCCCAGGAAGCCGAACTGCTCGGCCGGGACGGGCGCCGTCGGCAGGTGCAGGTGGCGGCCGATCACGGCGGCGATGTCGCGGACCGCGACGGCCTCGTCGGCGACCGCGTGCAGCACCGATCCCGCGGGGGCCGCTTCGGCCGCGAGGCGGAACAGGCGCGCGGCGTCCAGGACGTGCACCGCGGGCCAGCGGGCGGACCCGTCGCCGACGCAGCCGGCGACGCCCTGCTCGCGGGCGATGGCGATCAGGCGGGGGAGGAACCCGGAGGCGTCGCCGTCGCCGTGCACCGAGCGGGGCAGGCGCACCACGCTGGAGCGGACGCCGCGCGCTGCCGTGGCCCGCGCGGCCCGGGCGGTGGCGATGCGGGCCGCGGCAGGGCCGCCGGTGGCGGGCTCGTCGTGCTCGGTCGCCGCACGCCCGGGCACCGCGGGGGTTCCGGACGCGATGACCAGGGCCCTGCCGGTGCCCTCGAGCGCGGCCCCCAGCGCCTGCACGACGCGCGCGTCGGCGCGCACCGAGGCCTCGAACCGACTGAAGTCGTGGTCAAACGCGAGGTGGACGACCGCGTCGGTGCTCCTCGCCCCGGTGCGCAGGACGTCCAGGTCCTCCAGGTCCCCGCGCAGGACCTCGGCGCCGGCGGCGGCGATCGTGGCGGCCGAGGCGTCGGAGCGGGCGAGCCCGAGCACCGAGTGACCCGCGCCGAGGAGCTCGGGGACGACGGCGGAGCCGATCCACCCGGACGCGCCCGTGACGAAGACCTGCATGACCGCTCCTTCGCTCGCTCGCCCGAGACGGGCGAGCGGATCCATGAGATCGACGGTGTGACGAGACCGGCGAGGTGACGAGACCGACGATGTGACGAGACTGAGTGCCGTGACCGTACCAGTTGACGGGACTCGATGCCATCACTCGGGGCGCTCGCGTAGGATGGCGCGGTGGGCCGGTGGGATCCGAACGCGCGCGAGCGCCTCGAGAGCGCGGCCCTGGCCCTGTTCGTCGAGCAGGGGTACGAGGAGACGACCATCGCCCAGATCGCGGACCGCGCCGGGCTGACCCGCAGCACCTTCTTCCGCCACTTCGCGGACAAGCGCGAGGTCGTCTTCGGCGGGCAGGACGTGCTCGCCGACCTCCTCGCCGGCGCCGTGCGCGATGCTCCTGCCTCGGCGAGGACGATCGAGTGCCTGGCGGCGGCGCTGGACACCGCCGCTCTCGCCTTCACCCCCGAGCGGCACGCGCTCGCCCGCCAGCGCCGGTCGGTGGTCGCGGCCACCAGCGAGCTGCAGGAGCGGGAGCTGCTCAAGCTCGCCCGGCTGTCCTCGGCGGTCGCGGACGCGCTGCGCGCCCGCGGAGCGGAGGAGATGAGCGCGCGCCTGGGCGCCGAGCTCGGCGTCCTCGCCGTCACCACCGCCTTCGCGCGCTGGGCGGCCGCCGAGGACGCCCCGCCCTTCGCCGAGATCGCGCACGCGACCCTGCACGACCTGCGCGTGCGCGCCGCAGCCCTCGGCGCACCGGCCGACGTCGGAGCCTGACGCTCCGTCCGGGAAGCGCACCGGGCGTCCTGCGACCGGCTCCGCGCTGTACTGATAACGGAACCGTGCACCAGAAAACCTCCACCTGGGGGTGTCAGAGAACAGCACCGACGGCCGGGGACCTATCCGAGACGCGTGCTTTCCGGTGCGAGGGAGGTGCAGAGAAGACGTCGCGGTCCGAAGGGACGAGCGCGCGGGCTGGAGAGGCGGTGAGGAAGCGGCGACGACCTGCGAGGGGAAGGAGCGGGCCGGGGTGCTCGGACGGTCGTCAGAGCTGGCGTCGTCAGAGCTGGCGTCGTCAGAGCTGGCGTCGTCAGAGCTGGCGGTAGCGGGCGTAGGAGCGGACCTCGTGGGTGCTCAGCCCGTGCAGCTGCGGCGCTCGGGGGTCCAGGGCGACCAGGGTGGTGGTGAAGGCCAGGCGCAGGCCGCGGGCGCTCAGGGGCAGGCCGGCGGGGCGCAGCGCGCCGGTGCGGTGGTCGGTAGAGGGGCGCACGCGCACCCACAGGGCGCTGGGCTCGCCGCCGCGCAGCGAGCTCAGGACGGTCTGGCGGGCGTCGAGCCAGGCGGTCACGGCGCGCTGGGCGGGGGAGGGCAGGGCCCAGGAGCCGCTCTGCTCGGGCACGTCGATGCTCAGGCGGCCTGCGGCGACGGCGGTGACGGGCACGGCGGCCAGGACGTCCTCGCGGGAGCCGGACAGGGCCAGCAGGTGCACGTGGGCGCAGAAGCGGCTCCACACGGCCGGCAGGACGCCGGAGGGCAGCGCGTCGGGGTCGGCCAGGGACAGCAGCTGGCGCACGCGAGGGGAGTCGGCCAGCGCGGGCCCGATCGGGGTGCCGAGCTTCAGGACCGGGCGCAGCGCCTCGAGGGTGCCGGGGGCGGCGCCGGCGTGCTGCTCGGCGTAGGCGGCCAGGGCGCGCACCGCGGAGGCGCGGGCGCGCAGCCCGGGCAGGGAGGCCGGACGCGGCCCTGAGCCGGCCGAGGCGAGCCAGTCGGCGACGAGGTCGGGGTCCAGGACGCTGCGCTCGGCCCTGCGCCCGGCCCTGCGCCAGGCCTCGTGCCCGGGGCCGCTGCGGGGTGCGCCCTGGGAGCCCTGGGCGTCGTGGCCGATGTCCTGGCCGATGTCCTGGCCGGTGTCCTGGCCGATGTCCTGGCCGGTGTCCTGGCCGGTGTCCTGGGGCTGGTCGGTGCCGGCCAGCGGTCCGGGCGCCGGGAGGAGGCCGGGCAGCTCGGGCAGCTCGGGGTCGTCCTCGCCGTGCGCGTCGAGCTCCTGGTGGTCCAGCAGCTCGCGCAGGGCCCAGGAGCGCTGGCGGCGGGTGGAGTCGGGGCCGCCGATCAAGGAGGCCAGGTACCGCTCGACCAGGGCTGCATCACCGGGCACGCTCATCCCCTCATGATAACGGAACCATGCTGTCCAACATTTGCTCACCCCGCTCGTGCTCCCCCCACTACCACCGCCACCCACCTGGCGACGTCGATGATGGATGTAGCGCCGCGCGGGTCCTTTTGGTGGGACCGTCTGGGGAGGATCACCATGCTTCCGTTATCAGTTGGGGGGTCGTGGTGGAAGGACGTCTCAGAGGTCGACCTCGAGGTGGGGGAGGAGCACGGCGCAGCCCTGCCGCGGCGGCCTGCAGACGTGCGCCAGGCGGTGTCACACCTGCGCCAGCCGACCCGCACAGCCCGCCGCGGGGGTAGCGCCCGCGCAGCGCGCGTGGTGGCGTGATCCCCACCGGTCAGGCGCACCGCCCACGACGCCGCCCGCCGCGCGGCCCGTTGGCACAGGCCCCGCGGCGGTCCTCAGCGCCCGCGACGCCGCACCACGCCGAGAACGACCCGCACCACGCCGAGAACGAGCCGTACGAGCAGGGCCCGCAGGGCGCAGCCGACAGGGGAGAAGCACGTGACCAACACCAGCGAGGACGTCCGAGGCACCCAGCCCGAGCACGCTGCGAGCAGCAGCGGCGAGGGCGGCGAGGAGGTCTCGGGCATCGACGCCGGCGAGCTGTTCACCCCCGCCTTCACCGCCGACCCGTACCCGACCTGGGCGCGGGTGCGCGAGTCCACGCCGGTGTGCCCGGTGCGCTCCCCGCGCTTCGACTCCTTCTTCATCACCCGCTACGACGACGCCAAGGCCGCGCTCTCCGACGCCCGCCTGAGCAAGGACCTGTACGGGCCGCGCCAGGACTACCTGAAGTTCTTCGGGCCCAACTCCGCGCTGCTGAACCAGAACATGCTCAACTCCGACCCGCCCGAGCACACCCGCCTGCGCCGCCTGGTCACCCAGGCGTTCACCCCCCGCCGGGTGGAGGCGCTGCGCCCGAAGGTCGAGCGCGTCGTCGACGACCTCATCGACGCCTTCGCGCCCACCGGGCGCGCGGAGCTGATGGAGGACTTCGCCTTCCCCCTGCCGGTGACCGTGATCAGCGACCTGCTCGGGGTGCCCGAGCAGGACCGCACGCACTTCTTCGAGGTCACCCACATCATCCGCAGCCGCGGCGGCGCCGGGCGCGGCACCGAGGAGGACCGCCTCGCCGTGCAGAACGCCCAGCAGCAGCTGGCGGACTACCTCTCGGACCTGATCGCCCGCAAGCGGGAGCAGCCGCAGGACGACCTGCTCACCGCCCTGATCGCCGCCCGCGACGAGCAGGCGCGCCTGTCCGAGCGGGAGCTGGTCTCCACCGCCTTCCTGCTGCTGTTCGCCGGGCACCAGACCACCTCGGACTTCCTCGGCAACGCCGTGGTGGCGCTGCTGACCAACCCCGAGCAGCTGGCGCTGCTGAAGGCCTCCCCGCAGCTGCTGCCGGCCGCGGTGGAGGAGCTGCTGCGCTTCGACGGCTCGGTGCCCATCGCCAGCCCCCGCATCGCCACCGAGGACGTGGAGTACGGGGGAGTGCACATCCCCGCCGGCTCCATCGTCACCGTGGCCATCAACGCGGCCAACCACGACCCGGCGCACGCGCAGGACCCCGACGTGCTGCGCCTGGACCGCGAGGACACCTCCCACATCGCTTTCGGGCACGGCATCCACTTCTGCCTGGGCATCTCCCTGGCCCGCATGGAGATCCAGGTGGCTCTGGCCGGGCTGCTGCGCCGCCTGCCCGACCTGGCCCTGGCCGTGCCCGCCGAGCAGGTGCGCCGCCTGCCCGGGGCCTCCCCGTTCCGGGGGCTGCTGGAGCTGCCGCTGCGCTTCACCCCGGTGCCCGTCGGCGCCGCAGCCAGCGCCTGAGAGCCCACCCCGCACCGACCGCACCGACCGCACCGATCCCACCCACAGGAGCAGTCATGGTCTTCCGTCCGTTCCGGAACGTGATCGTCTGCCGCATGGTCCCCGGCAGCGAGGACGAGGTCGGGCCCGTCTTCGCCCACTACGACCCGCTCACCCGCCCGCAGGACCTCGGGGTCATCGGGCGGATCCTGCTCTCCCACCACGACCTGTACCTGCACGTGATCGAGCGCAAGGAGGACCCGGCGGTCTCGGGTCAGCGTCGCGGGCTGCCCGCCTTCCAGGACATCGCCGAGCAGATCGCCCCGTACGTGACGCCGTACCCGAGCTACTGGCAGAACCCCTCGCACTCGGTGGCCAAGCCGTTCTACTCCTGGGTCCCCGAGGGGGAGGTCTCACCCGACCGGGAGCTGACCGTGATCGTGCAGCGGATGAAGCCCGGCGCCGAGGACGACGTCGCCCGCGTCTTCGCCGACTCCGACGCCGGAGGGCTGCCCACCGAGACCGGGGTGACCGGGCGCTGGCTGTACTCGATGGAGGACGTCTTCGTGCACCTGCTGGAGCAGGACAAGGAGAAGGCCGCGGCCGTGCGGGCCAACCACGAGTCGCACCGGCCGGCGTTCGCCAAGATCATGCACGACCTGGCTCCCTACCTCAGCCCCTACCGCCCGGAGACCTGGCAGAGCCCGAGGGACTCGGTGGCCACGCCGTTCTACCGCTGGCAGGCCGAGGACTGGAACCCCGAGGACGACGCATCCAGGACCGACGCGGCGACGACCACGGCCTGACGCCTGACGCCCGGGGGCACGCCTTTCGGGCACGGCCTCGGGCTCCAGGCACGGCTTTCGGCACTCCAGCACGACCACGGCGCTGGCACGGCGCTGGTGGAGTCCGCGGCGGACTCCACCAGCGCCGTGCTGCCTCATCCACGCGCCCTGCAGGGGAGCGGGCGCCGCACCGGGTGTGCAGCGCGGTCCGCGAAGGGCCCAGCCACCCCCGTAATGACATAACGTCGATTATCGGCGGTTGCGCTGGGGCGCCGCGGAGCCGGGACGACGTCCGCCAGCGCCGCTCCAGGTACCACCGGGTCCAGCAGCCGGCTCCGGCTCCCACCCTCGCACACGGACCACCCGCGCACCGCAGTGCGCCACCGCAGTGCGTCACCGCCCGGCAGCGGCTGCAGCCCGCGAGACCCGTCAGCCGTGAGGCCGCCCTCGACGCTGCACGACGGCGAGGACCATGCGCCCGTGGGCGGTCGTCCGCACCACGACGAGCCGGGTGTCTCCCCGCGGCTCACCCCGTTCTCGACCCGCACCGCCGGCGCGCGAGGGCCCGCTCGGCAGTCACGCGAGCGTCCGGGACGACCTGCGGTCACCCCGAGCCGGACGGCGTTCGTCGGCTGCCGCACTCCCCCGACGCCACCCATCCATGATCACCACGCCGCCGTGTCGTCGCGGCACTCCCCTTCCCTGAAGCGATGCCGCAGCACGTCGCATCGAGGGAGGACTTCCCTCGCGCCCCCTCACCGCCATGCGCAAGGCTCCCTCGGCGTTCCACCGAGGTCGGGGACCGGCCGGAGCTCCCCCAACGAGGACGCGGGTGCACGACGAGCGGGCAGTGGCCCGGAGGCCACCGCCCGCTCGGGGAGGCTGAGGCGCTGAGGACGCGGGCGCGTCCCTGGTCCTCAGCGGTGTCAGAGGGGGTCGACGGTGTCCGCCTGGGGACCCTTCTGGCCGGCGCTGGAGGTGAACTCCACCCGCTGGCCCTCCTCCAGCGAGCGGTACCCGCCCCGGTCGTTGATGGCGGAGTAGTGCACGAACACGTCGGGGCTGCCGTCGTCGGGCTCGATGAACCCGAACCCCTTCTCCGCGTTGAACCACTTCACCGTGCCCGAGCCGGCCGCACCGCCACCGCCACCGCCGCCACCGCCACGGGGACGGTCGTAGCCGCGGTCGTCCCCGCCGCGGTCGTAGCCACCGCGCTCGTGGCCACCGCGACCACCGCGGTCGTCGTGGCCGCGCGCCGGGGCTCCGCCGGAGACCTCCACCCGGTCCGCCTGCGGGCCCTTCTGGCCGGCGCTGGAGGTGAACTCCACCCGCTGGCCCTCCTCCAGGCTGCGGTAGCCACCACCGCCGGCGATCGCCGAGTAGTGCACGAACACGTCGGGGCTGCCGTCGTCGGGCTCGATGAACCCGAACCCCTTCTCCGCGTTGAACCACTTCACCGTGCCCGAACCGGCCGCACCGCCACCGCCACCGCCGCCACCGCCACCGCCACGGGGACGGTCGTAGCCGCGGTCGTCCCCGCCGCGGTCGTAGCCCCGGTCGTAGCCGCGGTCCCCACCGCGGTCGAACCCGCCGCGGCCGGCGGGGCGCTGGGGAGCACCGCCGACGGTCTCGACGTGGTCGGCCTGCAGCCCCCGCTGCCCCTGGCTGGCCTGGTACTCCACCCGCTGACCCTCGTCCAGGCTGCGGAACCCGCCCGTGTCAGCGATGGCCGAGAAGTGGACGAAGACGTCCTGCCCCCCGTCGTCGGGCTCGATGAACCCGAACCCCTTCTCCGCGTTGAACCACTTCACCGTGCCCTGAGGCATCCTTCTGCTCCTGCATCCACGACTGCTCGCAACGACTGCTCGAACGGGCGGCGCCACGTCCCGGCCGCGGCGTCCTGCCGGCGGCCGACGACCAGTGTCCTCCTCCTGCGGGGCCGGCGTCGCCACCCGCACCTGCAGTACCCGCTCGGAGGAGCCCTCACGCGGGCTCGTCCCCGACGCCGCTCCCCTCGCTCCGGTCGGTCCGGTCGGTCCAGTCGCGGTAGACGTGCTCGCGCAGCTGCGCGAGGTAGGGGAAGCGGTCGCGGACCGCGGCGACCTCCTGCCCGCTGACGTCCGCCACGAGCAGCTCCTCGCCGTGCCCGGCCCTGGCCAGGGCTGAACCGTCCGGCCCCAGCGCGACGCTGCCGCCGCAGAAGAGCAGCCCGTCGGCGCGCAGGCCGGCGGCGTGGTTGGCGTACAGCAGCGCCATCCCGTTCTCCAGCGCCCGGGCGGGCAGCAGCACCTGCGCGACCGCCGGCTCCTCGATCGCGGTCGGCACGCACAGGACGTCGACGCCGGCCAGCCCGGCGGCCCGGGCGGTCTCGGGGAACTCCACGTCGAAGCAGACCGCCACGCCCACCCGCAGCCCGCCGAGGCGCACGACCAGGGGCGCCGCGGCGCCGGGCGCGAACGCCCCCCGCTCCCCCGGCCCCCACAGGTGCACCTTGCGGTAGCGCCCGAGCAGGCGCCCTGACCCGTCGCACACCGCCGCCGTGATCGCTCCGTCCCACGGCTCGGACCACACCTGGGCGACCCCGGTGCGGGCGGCGGTGGCGCGCACGGCGGCCTCCACGTGCTCCCCGCCCGCGCCGGCGTCCATCGCGTACCCGGTGGCGAACAGCTCCGGGGAGACCAGCACCTGCGCTCCCCGCTGCGCGGCCGCGGCGGCCGCGGCGTCCAGCCGCTGCAGGTTCGCCTCCACCTGCCCGGGTGCGCCCGCGGCCTGCCAGAGCGCCACCCGCAGGCGGGCGGCGGGGTCCGGCGGCGCGAGCACGGCGCCGATCCTAGGAAGCGCCAGCCGTCGGCGCGGGGCAGCCCTGCTCCACGGGGCAGGGCTGCGCTGTGCCGCCGCCGGTGCCACCGGCGGCGGCGATCACGGCGTCGAGGCGGTCGCGGGTGGCGGCCAGGTCGTGCACCTGCGCGTCGATGCGCTCGCGCTCCGCCGCCAGGCGCTGCAGCATCTGCGGGGTGGCCGCACCGGTGTGCACGCACGGCAGCAGCCCCGCGAGGACCCGACTGCTCAGCCCCGCCCCGTACAGGGCCTGGATCCAGCGCACCCGGTCCACGGCGTCCTGGGGATAGCGGCGCTGTCCGCCCGCGCTGCGCTCGGAGGCGAGCAGGCCCTGCTCCTCGTAGTACCGCAGCGCCCGGGGACTGACTCCCGCCGCCGCCGCGACCTCGCCGATGCGCACCGCGCCCTCCCCGCACCCGATCGGACCCGATCGAACCCGTCCGCCGCAGGTCCGCTCTTGACCTTCACGTCAACGTCAAGTCTTAGCGTAGCGGATGCCCCGGCCTCCCGAGCCCGCCCCGCGGCTCACCGGCCCCCTCCCAGAGGAGCACTCCCATGGACATCGCAGGCTCGATCGCCCTGGTCACCGGCGCCAACCGCGGCATCGGCCGCCACGTCGCCACCCAGCTGCTCGCCCGGGGCGCGGCGACGGTCTACGCCACCGCCCGCAACCCCGACGCCGTGGACGTCCCCGGGGCGCGGGTGCTCGCCCTCGACATCACCGACCCCGCCTCCGTGGCCGCCGCCGCGCAGGCGGCGGGCGACGTGACCCTGCTGGTCAACAACGCCGGGATCTCCACCTACACCGACCTGGTCTCCGGCGACCTGGAGAAGATCCGCCTGGAGGTGGAGACCCACGTCTTCGGCACCCTGGCCGTGGTGCGCGCCTTCGCTCCCGTCCTGGCCGCCACCGGCGGCGGAGCGGGCGGCGGAGCGATCCTCAACGTCCTCTCGGCCCTGTCCTGGACCTCCTACCAGGGCGCCACCGCCTACGCCGCGGCCAAGGCCGCCGAGTGGTCCCTGACCAACGGCATCCGCCTGGAGCTGGCCGGCCAGCGGACCCTGGTCACCGGCCTGCACACCGGCAGCGTGGACACGGACATGATGGCCGGCTGGGACGTGCCCAAGAACGACCCCGCCGACGTCGTGCGCGCCGCCCTGGACGGCATCGAGGCCGACGCGCTGGAGGTGCTCGTCGACGACGCCAGCCGGCAGGCCAAGGCCGCACTGGGTCTGGACCCCAGCGCCGTCTACCCCCAGGCCACCCCGGCGGCGTGGACCGGCACGGCGGCCGGGTGAGCCGGTAGCCCCCGTCGCAGCGGCGTTGACCCGGTGGTGCTGAGCCCTCGGCTCAGCACCACCGGGTCAACGCCGCTGGTTCAGGACTGCTCGTGCGGGGAGGAGCGGGCCTCGCGGCTGGCCTGCGCCGCGGCCGGGGGGTTGGGCACGAACTGCTCTCCGTGCTCGCTGCCGGCGCGCTTGGTGGCCTCGGCCTCGGCCTTCTCCTCCTCCGAGAGGGCCTCCCACGCCGCCTTGGGCAGGTAGCGGTGGGTGGCTCCGCCGCCCTCGCCCTCCTGCCCGGTGCGGGCGCGCGAGGAGCCGTCGGCGGTCTGCCACTCCTCCTCGGTCCACTCGCTCAGGTGCTGCTGGGTGGCGTCCTTCTCCCCTCGGTAGCCGCCGCCGGCGGCCTCGTACTCGTGCGCCAGCAGCTGCGCCTTGCGCGCTGACCACTGCCCGGGGCGCCCGCCGCGGTCCCCGGCCTGGATCTCCTCCTTCAGGCGGGCCCGCAGCGCGGGGTCGGTGTACTTCTCCTCCGGGCGGCGGCTCCCTGGCATGCGGGCACGCTAGGCGGCTGCGCTGCGGGGCGCCAGGGCGCGGTGCGCCACACTGCGCGGCGTGAGCTTCCTGGACGCCGCCGCCCCGGTGGCCCTGGCCCACCGCGGCTTCTCCCCCGAGCGCCTGGAGAACTCCATGGCCGCGTTCGCGGCCGCGGTCGACCTCGGCTTCACGTACCTGGAGACGGACGTGCGGGCCACCGCCGACGGCGCGCTGGTCACCTTCCACGACGCCACGCTGCAGCGCGCCACCGACGGGATCGGCGCCATCGCCGACCTGCCGTGGTCCACCGTCGCCCGCGCCCGCATCGCCGGGGTGCAGCCGGTGCCCCGCCTGGAGGAGGTGCTGACCGCGTGGCCGCACGTGCGGTTGAACATCGACGTCAAGCACCCGGCCGCCGTCGCCCCGCTCGTGGACCTGCTGGCCTCCTCCCCCGGCGCGAGTGAGCGGGTGTGCGTGGCCTCCTTCTCCGAGCGGCGCCGCCGGGCGGTGCTCGCGGGGCTGCGGGCGCGCGGGGTGCGGTCGGTGACCAGCTCCGCCGCCCGCGCCGGCGTCGTGCGCTTCCTGGTCGCCGCCCGCGCCGGAGCGCGCGGCGCGGTGCTGCGCCGGGCGGTCGGCGCCGACTGCCTGCAGGTGCCCGAGCGCTCCGGGCGGGTGCGCGTGGTCACCCCCGCGCTGCTGGCCGCCGCCGCCTCGGCGCGCCTGCCCGTGCACGTGTGGACCGTGGACGACCCTGGCGACATGCACCGCCTCCTCGACCTCGGCGTGGACGGGCTGGTCACCGACCGCGCCGACCTGCTGCGCGACGTCCTGGTCCAGCGCGGCCAGTGGCGGGCGCGGTGAGCGCTCCCGCGCTGCGCACCCGCGAGGCCGCCCGCCGTCGCCAGCAGCGGGCCTGGTACGTCTACGACTGGGCGAACTCCGGGTACGTGACCACCACCGCCACCGTGCTGTTCACCCCCTACCTGACGGCCGTCGCCGAGCAGGCGGCCTGCCCCGGCGGGGCCGGCGAGGTGGACGGGGTCTGCCGCACGCCGCTGTCGGTGCTCGGCCTGCCCGTCGCGCCCGGGTCCCTGGCCCTGTACGTCGTCACCGCCGCGACGCTGCTGTCCGCGGTGCTGCTGCCCGTGGTCGGGGCGCTCGCGGACCGCTCCCCCGCCCCGCGGCGCCTGCTGGGGCGCTTCGCGTGGACCGGCGCGACCGCGGCTGCGGCGATGGTCCTCGTCGCCGACGGCGCCTGGCAGCTGGGCGCCGTCCTGCAGCTGGTGGCCACCGTGGGCCTGACCTCCTCCCTCGTCGTCTACGACGCGCTGCTGGTGCAGGTGGCCGGCCCGGACGAGCGCGACCGGGTCTCCAGCCGCGGGTGGGCGCTGGGGTACGCCGGCGGCGGGCTGCTGCTGGCCCTGGACCTGGCGCTGGTGCTCGGCCACGACGCGCTGGGGCTGAGCGAGGCGCAGGCGGTGCGCGCCAGCCTGCTCACGGCCGGGCTCTGGTGGGCGGTCTTCACGATCGTGCCCTACCGGGGGCTGCGCGGCCTCGACGCGCGCGGCCCGGCGATCCGGCGCGCCCCGCAGGACGTGCAGGACGGGCGGGACGTAGCCGACGTGGCCGGTGCTGTGGGCGCGGCGGGCGCGTCGCGCGGGCGCGCGGTCGCGCGGGCCTTCGTCCAGCTGGGCGTCACCCTGCGCCACGCGCGGGCCTATCCGCAGACGCTGCTGTTCCTCGTGGCGTACCTGTTCTTCAACGACGGGGTGCAGACGGTCATCGGCACCGCCAGCCTGTACGGGCAGGCCGAGCTGGGGTTCCGCTCCTCGGACCTGATCATCGCGATCCTGCTGGTGCAGTTCGTCGCGCTCGGCGGCGCGCTGCTGTTCGGGCGCATCGCCGGGCGCGCCGGCGCCCGGCGCACGGTGCTCGGCGGCCTGGTGGTGTGGCTGCTCGTCGTCGTCGCCGGCTTCGCGCTGCCCGCCGGGCGCTTCGGCCCGTTCCTGCTGCTGGCCGCCGGGATCGGGCTGGTGCTCGGCGGCACGCAAGCGCTGTCCCGGTCCCTGTACAGCCAGCTCGTCCCGCGCGGGCAGGAGGCGGAGTACTTCAGCCTCTACCAGGCCGCCGAGCGGGGCACCAGCTGGCTGGGGACCTTCGTCTTCGGTCTCGTCTTCCAGCTCGCGGGCTCCTACCGGCCGGCGATCCTGTCGCTGGTGGTCTTCTTCCTCGTCGGCGGCGTGCTGCTGTGGCGCGTGGACGTGCGCCGGGGCGTCGCGGACGCCGGCAACCCCCAGCCGACGCTCGTCTGACCCCTCCCGCGCCGCCGCCGCGCCTCGCGCGCTGCGCTGCCCAGTGCGCAGGGTGTAGCGCACATCACACTGCGCCACTACGACGGTGCGCGCCGCCGCGGAACACCGCAGGCCCGCCGTCCGTTGAACCCATAGCGCGCGACGGACCTGCCCGGTGACCCCCCGGAGCGGACGCCGCGCAGACCTCGCCGCGCCAGCCCGCGGCATCCCGACTGCCGGAGGACACCATGAGCGACCGGAGCCTGCGTGGAACCCGCCTCGGCGGATCGAGCATGGAGAGCGAGGAGGGCGTCGAGCTCGCCCCCCGCCAGCTGGCCGTCTACGACTGCCCCGCCGGGCACGTGACGAAGCTGCCGTTCTCCGTCGAGGCCGAGGTCCCGGCGGTGTGGGAGTGCCAGTGCGGCGCCGAGGCGGTGCTGCGCGACGGCGAGGTGCCGCAGGCCAAGGCGGTCAAGCCGGCCCGCACCCACTGGGACATGCTCCTCGAGCGCCGCTCCGTGGACGACCTCGAGGTGCTGCTGCAGGAGCGGCTGGCCAAGCTGCGCAACGGCACCCTGCACCAGCGGCGCAGCGCCTAGCGCCGCCGCTGCGGCGCGGCGCGGGCCCCCCACCGCGCTGCGCCCCCGGGTCGACGGACCTCCACCCCGCGGGTCCTCCCCGGCCGGACCGGCCGCACCCATCCGGTGCGGCCGGTCCGTTGTCTTCGCACCCGCCGACACCCGCCGGCACCCGCCGGCACCGGCGCGGACCGGCGCGGGCGCCTCAGCGCCGCCCGGTCGGTTCCGGACGCCGATCACGCCGGGGCCGCGGGGTGCGGCGGGTGCCGCCCAGCGCCGCGCGCACGGCGTCGGCCCGGTGCGCCAGGCCCCACGCGGTGGTGCGCCACAGGGCCTCGGCGACGATGGCGCGGCTCATCTTGCTGCGCCCGTGCGCGCGCTCGACGAACGTGATCGGCACCTCCACCACCCGCAGCCCCGCCCGCACGGCGCGCCAGGCGACGTCGAGCTGGAAGCAGTAGCCGTGGGAGTGCACCGAGGCCAGGTCCAGGCGGCGCAGCGCGTCGGCGCGCAGCGCGCGGAAACCACCGGTGGCGTCCGCCAGCGGCAGGCCGAGCAGCACCCGCGCGTACGCGTTGCCGCCGCGGCTGAGCAGCAGGCGGCGCCGGGGCCAGTCCACCACGCGGCCGCCGGGCACCCAGCGCGAGCCCAGGACGACGTCCGCGCCCGGCCCGGCCTGCAGCGCGGCCAGCAGCACCGGCAGCTGCTCCGGCTGGTGGGAGCCGTCGGCGTCCATCTCCACCAGCACGTCGTAGCCGCGCGCCAGCCCCCAGGTGAAACCCGCGACGTACGCGGCGCCCAGGCCCTGCTTGGCGGTGCGGTGCAGCACGTGCACGCCGCGGTCGCGGGCGGCGACGGCGTCCGCGACCGCGCCCGTGCCGTCCGGGCTGCCGTCGTCGACGACGAGGACGTCGGCGTCCGGCACCGCGGCGCGCACCCGCGCCAGCGTGCCCGGCAGGCTCTCCCGCTCCTGGTAGGTGGGGGTGACCACGAGCACCCTCACCCGAGCGCCCTCACGCGCGCGCCCGGCGTCCCGCCAGGGCGCCGGCCAGCACCGCGCCCGCGCCCAGCACGACCAGCACGCCCTCGACGGGCACCCCCGCCCGGCGCAGCCGGTCCGCCACCGTCGAGGACGTGCGCAGCGGCAGCTGCTCCTGCAGCAGCGCCGGCTCGAACAGCGCGGTGCGCTGCAGCGCGGTGCCGTCCGGGGTGATCAGGGAGCTGACCCCGACGGTGGAGGCGTGCACCACCGCCCGCCCGTGCTCCACGGCCCGCAGCCGCGACATGGCCAGCTGCTGCACGCTCTCGTCGGTGTACCCGAAGGTGGCGTTGTTCGTCTGCACCACCAGCAGCTGCGCCCCGGCGTCGACCGCGTCGGCCGCCAGGTCGTCGGCGACGACCTCGAAGCAGATCAGCACCCCCAGGCGCGCCCCGGCGGCGTCCACCACGCCGACCTGCGTGCCGGCGTCGAAGTCCACCGGCCGCAGGTCCACCGCCGAGGTGATCGCACGGAAGAGGGCCCGGTGCGGGATGTACTCGGCGAACGGCGCCACGTCGCGCTTGTCGTAGGCCGCCACCGGCCCGACACCGGCCTGCCACAGCAGGGACGTGTTCGTCAGCCGCACGCCGTCCGGCTCGCCCGGGTCCTCCGAGCGCAGCACGGCGCCCAGCAGCAGCGGGGCCCCCGCGGCCGCGGCGGCCCGCTCGACCTGCGCGGCGGCGTCGGCGTTGCGCAGCGGGTCGATGTCGCTGGCGTTCTCCGGCCACACCACCAGGGCCGGCGCCGCCCGCTGCCCGGCCGCCACCTCCTCGGCCAGGCGCAGAGTGCCGTCCACGTGGTTGTCCAGCACGGCGCGCCGCTGGGCGTTGAAGTCCAGCCCCGCGCGCGGCACGTCGCCCTGGACGGCGGCCACCTCCAGCGACCCGGCCTGCGCGGCCGTCGGCGCGGGCACCAGGAGCCCGGCGCCCACCGCCGCGACCGCGCCGGCGGCCAGCGCGGCCGCGGACCGCGCCCGTCGCCGGTGCAGCGCGATCACCGCGTGCGCTCCCAGCGCGCCCGCCGCGGCCACGGCGGCGGAGACCAGCGGCGCGCCGCCGAGGGCGGCCAGCCCCAGCGTCGGGGCGTCGGCCTGGGAGAAGGCGATCCGGGTCCACCCGAAGCCGCCGAAGGGAAAGCGGGCCTGCAGCGCCTCCACGCCCGCCCACACCGCCCCGACCGCCAGGGACCGCACCAGCGGCCCTCCCGGAGCGCGCAGCACCACCGCCGCCAGCGCCGCGACCAGCGCCGAGAACAGCGCCTCCGCCGCCGACAGCGGCAGCCACGCCACCGGGCCGATGTACACCCCGGCCCAGGACAGCAGCGGCACGCACAGCGCCAGGCCGAAGACGAACCCCACCAGCGCCGCCGGCAGGACGCGCCGCCCGGCCACGGCCAGCACCAGCGCCGCCACGCCTGCCGGCGCCAGCGGCCAGGCCCCGGTGCCCGGGAAGGCGCAGAACGCCGCCAGGCCCCCGGCGGCGGCGAGCGGCAGCGCGGCCGCCAGGGGCAGCGCCGCAGCCGGGGCCCGACCGCCCTGCGGCGCTCGCGCCGCTGCCGGCCGCCCGGCCGCTCGCCCGGCCGCTCGCCCTACCGGTCGCGCTGCCGGTCGACCCGCCCGTGCCGGTCGCGGGCGGGCGGTGCTCGTGCTCACGAGCGGAGCGTACGTCGCCGCGAGGACACCCAGCCGTCGACGTCGTGGGCGAGCCGCCCCTCGACGGCCGTGCGCAGGCACCGCGGCGCCGGCGTGCCCGGCGTCAGGTCCGGCAGGCCGGGAGTGCCCGAGCGCGCGTCCGTGCTCCACGCCGCGAACCGGTCGTCGGGGGCTTGGACGAGCAGGTCGGCGGCCTCCCACACCGCGTACGTGGCCGGGGCGCCGGGCACGAGCACGCCGAGCCCGTCGCGGCGCGCCGCGCGCCAGCCGCCGCGCGTGTGCGCCAGGAACGCCGCCCGCGCGGAGATCCGGTGCTCGCGCGCGGTGGTGAAGGCCGCCGCCCGCACCGCCTCCCACGGCGCGAAGGGCGTCACCGGGCAGTCCGAGCCGAGCGCGAGGGGCACCCCGGCCGCCGCGAGCGGACCGAAGGGGTTCAGCGCGCCCGCCCGCTGCGGGCCCAGGCGCGCCGCGTACATCCCGGCCGGCCCGCCCCACCGCGCGTCGAAGGCCGGCTGCACGCTCGCGGTCAGGCCCAGGCGGGCCAGCCGGGCCGGGCCGTCGGCGTCGAGGGCCTCCACGTGCTCGAGGCGGTGGCGCGCCGCACCCACCGCCACCGGCCCCAGGACCTGCACGGCGGCCTCGACGCCGTCGAGGACCTCGGCGACCGCGGCGTCCCCGATCACGTGGAAGCCGGCCTGCAGACCCGCCCGCGTGCAGGCGACGACGTGGTCGCGCACCCGCTCGGCGTCCAGGTACAGGTGCCCGCGGTGATCGACGGGCAGGCCCGCGGCGCTCGCGTCGGCGTACGGGTCGCGCAGCGCCGCGGTGCGCGAGCCCAGCGCGCCGTCGACGACGAGGTCCCCGCCCAGGCCCAGCAGCGGCGCGCCGTCGGGCAGGCCCAGGCCGGCGACGATCGCGCGGGCGTGCTCCTCGTCGCCGGCCAGCTCCCCCCACAGCGCCAGGACGCGCGGCAGTCCCCGCTCCCCCGCTCCCCCGCCCGCTCCCCCGCCGGCTCCCCCGCCGTCGACGAGGGCGAGGAGGGCGGCGAGGTCCTCGGGAGAGCCGACGTGGGGGGCGGCGCACTCGTGGACGCCGCCGATGCCGGCCGCCGCGGCCGCGGACAGCGCGGCCGTCTGCAGCCGGCGGCGGCGGGCGGGGTCCACGCGGCGGGTCGCGTCGCGGGCGGCGTGGTGGGCGTCGCGCTCGACGCGCCCGTCCGACGTCCAGCCGGGCAGCCCCGCCAGGCCCGCCTTCCGCACGAGGGCCGAGGAGACCACGGCGGAGTGCACGTCGGCGCGCGAGAGGTACACCGGCGCGCCGGCGGCGGCGCGGTCCAGCTCCGCCGCCGTCGGCGGGCGCCGCTCGGGCCAGCGGTCCTCGTCCCAGCCGTGACCGAGCACCGGCTCCCCCGGGTGCGCGGCCGCGGCCGCCGCTACGGCGTCCAGCGCGGCCGCCAGGCCGCCGGCACCCGACAGGTCCACCCCCGCCAGGGCCAGGCCGGTCTCGGTGACGTGCACGTGCGCGTCGACGAACGCCGGGGTGACCAGGGCGCCGTCGAGGTCGACGACCTCGTCCACCGCGCCCGCCTGCGCGGAGGCCGCCTCGTCCGAGCCGACCCACGCCACGGTGGCGCCGTCCACGAGCATGGCCGTGGCGAAGGGGTCGGCGGGGCTGTAGACGCTGCCGCCGCGGTAGAGCACCCGGCCCGGGGAGGACGTCACGGCCCCAGTGTGCCGGGCGCTCAGGCGCTCGCGCCCAGCGCCGCGGCGAGCTGCAGGTGCGGCGCGGCCCCTGCGTGGCGGCTGCGCCGCTGCAGCACCCGCCCGAGCAGCAGGTGCGCGCAGCCCTCGTCCGGGCGGTCGGCGACCAACTCGCGCGGCAGCGCCTCGGCGCGGCCCCCAGGTCGGCGAGCGGGCCGGTGCGCACGAGTTCCTCCTCCACCCCGCCCGGCCCCGGCGCGGGGGCCCCCTGCAGGACCGGCCGGGGCGACGCCCCGGACCCGACGGGTCTTCCCCGGCCGCACGGCGCCGGGTGGCTGGCAGGATCCGCGCGTGCTCACTCCTCCTGGACGCCTGGTGCTGCTGGACGCCGCGACGCTGTACTTCCGGGCCTTCCACGCCCTGCCCTCGACCATCACCGCCCCCGACGGCACGCCCGTGGGCGCCGTGCGCGGCTTCCTCGACATGGTCGCCGTCCTCGTCGACCGGCTGCGTCCGGGCCAGCTGGTCGCCGGTTGGGACGAGGACTGGCGGCCCGCGTGGCGCGTGGAGCTGATCCCCTCCTACAAGGCCCACCGCGTGGCCGCCGACGGCGCCGAGGAGGTGCCCGAGGCGCTGGGCCCGCAGGTCGAGCTCATCGCGCAGGTGCTGGCCGCGCTCGGCGTCCCCCGCGTCGGCGCGCCCGGGTGCGAGGCCGACGACGTCCTCGGCGTGCTCGCCACCCGCGCCGCGGCGACCGGCACCGGCGCGGACGTCGTCTCCGGCGACCGCGACCTGCTCCAGCTCGTCGACGACGCCGCGGCCGGCGGCGCCGGGATCCGCGTGGTGTACATCGGCCGCGGGGTGCGCGACGCCGAGGTCGTCGACGCCGCCGCGCTGGCCGCCCGCTACGGCCTGGACCCCGCCCGGGCCGGCGACGCCTACGCCGACCTCGCCGTGCTGCGCGGGGACCCCAGCGACGGCCTGCCCGGCGTCGCCGGCATCGGCGAGAAGACCGCGGCCGCTCTCCTCGCCCGCTACGGCGACCTGCCCGCCCTGCTCTGCGCCGTCGACCGCGGCGACCCGGCGCTCAGCCCGACCCAGCGCCGCCACCTGCTCGACGCCCGCGACTACCTCACCGCCGCTCCCCGCGTCGTCCGGGTGCTGCGCGAGGCCGACGTCCCCGCCCTGCCGCCGGCCCCGCCGTCCCTGCGCGGCGCGGTGGACGACGCCGCGCTGGACGCGCTGGCGCAGCGCTGGGGCCTGCGCTCCTCCGTCGACCGGGTCCTCGCCGTGTTGGCCGGGTGAGCTTTCTGTGGGTTTTGGACCCTCGTCAATGGTGTACTTTGCACGCTTCCGTTATCATCGTGCATCAGCCGTGGCGCGCGTCCCTGGCTCAGTGCGGCTGAGCGCCGGTGCTTGCCGCTGACCACCGCGTGCGGCTCCCGGTCCCCCGGGGGTCGCGGGTGGGTGGAGGCCGCGCCCGCTCGGCGCCCTGCCGCCCGTGGGGCCACGACCGGAGGTCTGGGAACGGAGGGCCGTGGACCGCATTTGTGCGCCCACATGCGGTCTCAGGGGGCTGCGAAGAACATGTGGGCGCACAAATGCGCACGAGGCCGAGTCGGTGGGCGCGGCCTCCACCCACCCGCGACCCGGAGTGCAAGGTTCGCCGCGTCAGTGACCTCGGGTCGCGACAGCTCCCTACCGCTCATGATCGTTACTGCGTGATTCCGTTATCACGATGGATCCAAGCAGCTCGCTCCCCCGCGCTCGGCCGGCGGCGGGCCGTCCTGGGCGGACTCGCGCCCGAGCACCGCCCGGGCGGGGCCGTTAGCGTCGGCGCATGACCCTTCCCGACCCCGACAAGGCCGCCGAGCTGCTGCGGCTGCACACCGACCCCGAGCCGCTCGTCCTGGTCAACGTCTGGGACGTCGTCAGCGCGCGAGTCGTCGCCGACCAGCCCGGCTGCCGGGCACTGGCCACGGCCGGGCACTCCATCGCCTCCTCGTTCGGCTTCCCCGACGGGCAGGTCCCCCTCGACGCGATGATCGACGTGGTCGGGCGGATCGCCGCCGCCGTGGACCTGCCCGTCTCCGCCGACCTGGACGACGGCCGCGAGGACCCGGGTGAGACCACCCGCCGCGCGATCGGCGCCGGCGCCGTGGGCGCCAACGTCGAGGACCGCATGCGCCCCCTGCCCGAGGCCGTGGCCCGGGTGGAGGCGGTCGTGCGCGCCGGGGAGGCCGAAGGCGTCCCGTTCGTCCTCAACGCCCGCACCGACGCCTTCCTGCGCGCCGGCGAGCGCGACCGCGAGGAGGTCCTCGCCGACGCCGTCGAGCGCGGGCGGGCCTTCCTCGACGCCGGCGCCGCGTGCGTCTTCGTCCCCGGCCTGCTCGACGAGGCCACCGTCGGCCGCCTCGTCGAGGGCATCGGCGAGCGCAGGGTCAGCGTCATCGCCGTGCCGGGCTCCCCCGCCGTCGCGCGGCTGGCCGAGCTCGGGGTCGCCCGGATCTCCTACGGCCCGTGGACCCAGCGCGTCGCCCTGACCGCCCTGGCGCAGACCGCCGCCGACCTGCTGCGCGGCGGCGCGCTGCCGGAGGGCACCCGCCCCCTCGACTGACGTCCGTCTCGTGCGGGAGCTGCTCCGGGGCCCGCTCCTGGTTCCGGGCGAGCTCCCGTCATCACCGCACCCCCGCTCGCGGACGACGAGCACGGACGATGAGCACCGGCGACGCACGAGGACGGCGCGGGCCGAGCGGCGGGGTCAGGCGGCGCCGCGGGAGCCGACGGAGTAGGCGACGACGCCGCGGTCGACCAGCCCCGCGGCGCGGCGGGCGGTGCGCGCCAGGCGCTCGTCACCGGAGGCGGAGGCGACGCCGACGACCTGGTCGAGCAGGTCCAGCAGCTGCCGGCACCAGCGCACGAAGTCCCCCGCGGCCAGGCCCTCGGGGCCGGCGTCCAGGACGTCCTGCAGCTCCTGCCCGCGCGCCCACCGGTGCACGGGCCAGACCAGGCCGAGGTCCGGCTCCCCGGTGGGGGGCAGCTGGTGGGCCTCCTCCCCGTCGGTCAGCTGCGACCAGACGGCCACCGTGCGCTGCAGCGCGGCCCCGACCTCGGGGCCGCCGGGCATCCGGGCGTGCGGGGGCCCCTCCTCGCGGCGGGCCTCGTAGACCACGGAGGACAGGACGGCGGCCAGGCCGGCGGCGTCGAGGTCGTCCCAGGTGCCCTCGTCCAGGCACTGCGCGACGAGCAGGTCCTTCTCCGCGTACACGCGGCGCAGCCGCTCCCCCGCCGCGGTGACCTCCAGCTCCCCCCCGCGGGCCAGCGGGCGGGGGTCGGCGGCCTCGCCGGGGCGGTGCTGCGGGTCCGCGGGCGCGAGGTAGCCGAGCTCGACGAGCAGGTCGCACACCCGGTCGAAGGTGCGGGCGATGCTGCCGGTGCGCCCCTCGATGCGCGCGAGCAGCCCGCGGGTCTCCTTCTCCAGGCGCGACCACCGCTCCGCCCAGCGGGCGTGGTCGTCGCGCTCGGGGCAGCCGTGGCACGGGTGCTGGCGCAGGCTGCGCCGCAGCGCGGTCAGCTCGTCCACCCGGGGCCCGGCACCCCCGTCCGCGCCGCCGCCGGTGCCGGCGTCGCCGGTGGCGGCGCGGACGGCGGCGGCGCGCCCGCGCCGACGCTCCGGCGGGCCCTGCCCGAGGGCGCCCTCGGCCAGGGAGGTGCGCAGCGAGGAGGCCAGGTCGCGGCGCGAGGCGGGGTTGCGCGGGTCGAAGGAGGAGGGCACGCGCACGCGGGCGACGGGCTCGACGGCCGTGGGGACGTCGCTGACGGTGATGCGGCGCACCTGCTTGTCGGCGGTCAGCACCGTCGGGCGCGGGCCCTCCAGGCCGGCGGCCAGACCGGGGTCGAGGACGACGGCGAAGCCGGCGCGGCGCCCGGCCGGCACCCGGATCACGTCGCCGACCCTCAGGGCCTCCAGCGAGGCGACGGCGTCGGAGCGGCGCCGGCGCGCGGCCGAGCGGTTCGCGTCCTTCTCCAGCTCGCCGATGCGCCGGCGGATCGCGGCGTACTCGGAGAAGTCCCCCAGGTGGCAGCGCATCGCCTCGGCGTAGCCGGCGAGCGCCTCCTCCTGCTTGCGGGCCTGGCGGGCCAGGCCCACGACGCCGCGGTCGGCCTGGAACTGGGCGAAGGAGGTCTCCAGCACCTCGCGGGCGCGCGAGCGCCCGACCTGGGCCACGAGGTTGACGGCCATGTTGTAGGTGGGCCGGAAGCTCGAGCGCAGCGGGTAGGTGCGGGTGGAGGCCAGGCCGGCGACGGCCTCGGCGTCCAGGCCCGGGGACCACAGCACGACGGCGTGGCCCTCGACGTCGATGCCGCGGCGCCCGGCGCGGCCGGTCAGCTGCGTGTACTCCCCGGGCGTGATGTCGACGTGGGACTCGCCGTTGAACTTCACGAGCTTCTCGAGGACGACGGAGCGGGCGGGCATGTTGATGCCCAGCGCGAGGGTCTCGGTGGCGAAGACGGCCTTGACCAGGCCCCGGGAGAACAGCTCCTCGACGACCTCCTTGAACGTCGGCAGCAGCCCGGCGTGGTGGGCGGCGACGCCGCGGGAGAGGCCGTCCACCCACTCCCAGTAGCCGAGGACCTGCAGGTCGGCGTCGGGGATGTCGGCGCAGCGGTCCTCGACGAGGGCGCGGATCTCCAGGCGCTCGGACTCCGTGGTCAGGCGCAGCCCCCAGGCGACGCACTGGCGCACCGCGGCGTCGCAGCCGGCGCGGGAGAACACGAACGTGATCACCGGGAGCAGGCCGGCGTCGTCGAGGCGCTCGAGGACCTGGGCGCGCGAGGGCCCGCTGGACCCCGAGCGCCCGGGGGGCCGCTTGGCCCCGCGCACCGGGCGGCGGCCGGTGGAGCCGCGCGCGGCCCACTTGTCGCGGTGCACGTCCTCGCGCGCGAGGCGCACCAGCTCGGGGTTGACCTTCAGGCCGGAGACGAGCTCGGGCGCGGTGCCGGCGTCGGCCTCGACGGCGAGGCCGGAGTCGTCGGTGAACAGGTCCATCAGGCGGGTGCCGACCATCACGTGCTGCCACAGCGGCACGGGGCGGTGCTCGGAGACGACGACCTCGGTCTGCCCGCGCACGGTGGCCAGCCACGCGCCGAACTCCTCCGCGTTGCTCACGGTCGCGGACAGGGAGGTGATGAGCACGTCGTCGGGCAGGTGGATGATCACCTCCTCCCACACGGCGCCGCGGAAGCGGTCGGCGAGGTAGTGCACCTCGTCCATGACGACGTGGCCCAGGCCCACCAGCGCCGGGGAGTCCGCGTAGAGCATGTTGCGCAGCACCTCGGTGGTCATCACCACCACCGGGGCGTCGCCGTTGACGGCGGTGTCCCCGGTGAGCAGGCCCACCCGCTCCGGCCCGAAGCGGGCGGACAGCTCCGCGTGCTTCTGGTTGCTCAGCGCCTTGATCGGGGTGGTGTAGAACGCCTTGCGCCCCGCGGCCAGGGCCAGGTGGACGGCGAACTCCCCCACCACGGTCTTGCCCGCCCCGGTGGGGGCGGCGACCAGGACGCCGCGCCCGGCCTCGAGGGCCTCGCAGGCCTGCACCTGGAAGGGGTCCAGGTCGAAGCCGAGGTCGCGGCGGAAGCGGGTCAGCTGCGACCGCTCCTCGCCGGCTCGACGGCGGGAGGCGGCGTACCGCTCAGCGGGCGAGGCCATGCCTCGAGCGTAGGTCAGCACCGCGAGCGGGGCCCCGCCAGGCGGGGGTGCTCCCGGCGCGGCCCCAGCGGCGCCTCACAGGGGGCTGGCGGTGTCGTCGTCCACGGCGCCCCACCGCCCGGAGCGGCGGGCGCGGCGGCGGTCGTTGAGCAGGCACACCCCGATCGCGAGCGCGAACAGCGCGAGCATGGGAACGGCGAGCACCAGCATCGCCGTCACGTCCGGGGTGGGCGTGGCGATGGCGGCGAAGGTGAAGCAGACCACCGTCACCCAGCGCCACGCGCCGAGGACCCCGCGCCCGGACAGCAGGCCGGCGAGGTTGAGGGCCACGAGGACGACGGGCAGCAGGAACGCGAGCCCGAAGGCGAGGATGGTGCGCATCAGGAAGCCCAGGTAGTCCTGGGCGGCGATGATGTTGGACCCGTCCTCGGGCGTGAAGCTGGTGAAGAACGCCACCGCGTTGGGGATGAACAGGCTCGCCAGGTACGCGCCGGAGAGGAACAGCGGCACCGCGGTGGCGACGAAGCCGAGCGCGTAGCGGCGCTCGCGGCGGGTCAGGCCCGGGGTGATGAACGCCCACAGCTGGTAGATCCACACCGGGCTGGAGACGAGCACGCCGATCCAGACGGACATCTTCAGCCGCAGGTCGAAGGCCGTCGCCACCGCACCGAAGTTGATCGTGATGTCCTGGCCCCGCTCGCGCAGCTCCTCGATCGGGGCGGTCAGGTGGTCGAAGACGGGGTCGTAGAGGAACCACCCGGCGACCGCCCCGAGCAGCAGCGCCAGGCCGGCGCGGACGACGCGCCTGCGCAGCTCGGCCAGGTGCTCGCGCAGCGGCATGCGCCCTTCCGGGTCCTTGCGCCGTCGCGAGGGCGTCGCGGTCGCCACCTCAGGTGCCGGGTGCCGAGCGGGGGGCGGGGCGTCGCCGCGGCGGCTCAGGCGCCGGAGCGCTGGTCGCGACGCTGCTGACCGGCGCGGTCGCGCACGGGGCCCGTCACGGGGTCCGTCACGGGGTCCGTCACGGGGTCGACGACCTGCTCGGTCACCCGCTCGGTGATCCGCTCGGTGCGCCCGTCGGCGCCCACCACGCGACCCTCCAGCGGCTGCGCAGCGCCGACGGTGCCGGCGGCGGTGGTGGTGGTGGTGGCGACGCCGGCGGTGCCGGGCTCCGGTGCCCGACCGTCCTCCTTGAGCTCCTTGACCTCGGACTTGAAGATCCGCATCGAGCGGCCCAGGCTGCGCGCGGCGTCCGGCAGCCGCTTCGCGCCGAAGACGACGACGACGAGGAGCACCAGGACGAGGAGCAGGAGCGGGTTGTCGAGCAGGTTGCGCATCGCGGCCTCCACCGGTCGGGTCGCGCCCATCGTAGGCGCGGGACCCCAGCGGCGGCTGCACTCCCGGCGAGGAAGGCGCCGCGGCGGCCAGGGATGCAGGGCCAGCGGCGCGCGGTCAGCGGCGCGCAGGCCGCAGGACCGTGGGCGTGGGCGGGGTCGGCGGTGGCAGCTGCTCGACCCGGGCGGCCACCTCGCCCACCCGCTCGCCGGCGCGGGCCAGCTCCCGGGCCACCGCGATCCCCCGGCGCACCACGCCCACCGCGAGCGCGCCCAGCACGGCGACGGCGCCGAGCACGAGACCGGTCCACAGCAGCACCCACCCGAGCACCCGCGCAGGCTAGCCGCCGCGGACGCGGCAGCCGCCGCCGCCGCCGGGGACGGCGGGGACGGCGAGGCCGGCGGGAGGGGTCAGGCGAGGTGGCGCGGGCGCAGGACGGCGTCGGCGGCGGCCGCGGCGACGGCGTCCGTGCGCTCCAGCCACAGCGCGAAGTCGAGGACCTCGTCCCAGCCGACGACCGGGCCCAGCTTCTCCTCGAGCACCTCGGCGGGCACGACCCACGTCTCGGCGGGCACGCCGCCGGTGGTCAGCAGGCGCACGACCTCCTCGCTGGCGTGCTTGCGGACCTCGTCGGTGCACGCGGGGCAGGCGAAGGCGTAGAAGGACCACGCCTGCACGGTGCACACGACCAGGCGGACCTGCGGCGGCGTCAGCTCCACGTCGCCGCACGTGGGGCACGAGGCCTTGATCGTGGTCATCCCTTACCTCCGCTGGAGCGGGGTCCCCGTCCGTGGGGACCGACTGCTCCTGCTTCGGCGGCGCCGCGGACGACCTTGAGCGCCGTCCCCTCCGCCGTGCCGGACTCACCCGCTCGCCGCGCCCGTCCCGCCGGCCCCGCCGCCGTCAGGGCCGCCGTCAGGGCCGTCGTCAGGGCCGTCGTCAGGGCCGTCGCCGTAGGCGGCCAGGGCCGCGGCGGCGGCCCCGCGCACGGCGTCCGCCAGCTCCGGCGGGTGCAGGACGGCCGCGGACCCGCCGAGCTCGAGCAGCAGCCGGCGCAGCCACCGGGTGTCGGCGGTGCGCAGCCGCACCCGCAGCCCCCCGCCGGGGCGCTCCTCGCCGCCCTCGACCCGGTAGTAGTCCGCCACCCAGCGCGCCCCCGGAGCGAGGTCGAGGGTGACGAGCAGGTCCTCCTGCGACGGCTGGAACAGCCCGTCGTCCAGGTCGCGGGCCACGGCCTCCGGGGGCGGGGTGCCGTCGGCGTCCAGGACGGCGGCCTCCAGCACCCGGTCCAGGCGGAAGATGCGCACGCCGCCGGAGCGGTGGTCCCAGCCCTCCAGGTACCAGCGCCCGTCGGCGGTGAGCAGCCGCATCGGGTCCACGTCGCGCTCGGTGGCCTCGTCGCGCGAGGGCACCAGGTAGCGCAGGTGCAGGCGGCGGCGCTCGCGCAGCGCGGTGCGCGCCGTGGCCAGCGCCCGCTCGGCGCGCCCCGCGTCGGCGTCCGCGCCCGGGCGCGCGACCGGGCCCGCGTCCGGGCGCAGGTCCACGCTGATCGCCGAGGCCGCCGCCGCAGCCTCCCCCGCCGCGCTGGACAGCTTCGCCAGGGCGCCGTCGAGGGCCTCGCGGTCCCCCGCGCCGGGCACCTCCAGCAGCGTGCGCAGCCCCACGAGCAGCGCGAGCGCCTCGTCCAGGCCCAGGCGCAGCGGCCGGGCGATCGCGTCGGCGTTGCCGAGGTAGACCTTCCCCGACTCCCAGTCGGCCTCGATCAGGTCGTCAGGCATGTGCCCCGGGGTGCCGCACACGAACAGCAGCTCCAGGTCGCGCACCAGCTGCGCCTCGGAGATGGCGAAGTGGCGGGCGGCCTCGGCCAGCGGCACCCCCTGGTGCTCGAGCAGCCACGGGACCATCGCCAGCAGCCGGGAGAGGCGGTCGGCCGCCGAGGGCGGCTGCGGAGCGCGCTGCGCGGGGCCGCTGCTCATGACGCCTCCGCCGACGCCTGCTGGGCCGCCAGCGCCCCGCGCAGCCGGCGCAGCACCGCCTCCTGCAGGTCCTGCGGCTCCAGCACCACGGCGTCCGCCCCGGCGGAGGCGACCTGGCCGGCGAGCTCCTCGACGTCCCGGAAGGCCACGGCGACCTCCTCGGCCTCGGTCGGGGCCCCGGCGCGCAGGCGCAGCGCCAGCGCCCGGCCCGGTCGCAGCCGCAGCCGGGCGGTGCGCTCGGGCGCGGCGGGGTCCAGGCGCGAGACCAGGGCGCGCCCGTCGACGTCCGGGGGCACCTCGTAGGAGCCGGACGGGCCGGTGCGGGTGACCGCCCCCTCGATGCGGCTGAGCCGGAAGACGCGCACGTCGTCGCGGTCCAGGTCGTGGCCGACGAGGTACCAGCGCCCGTGCCAGGAGGTCATCTGCCACGGCTGCACCCGGCGGCGCGCGAGCTCCCCGGTGCGCGCGGTGCGGTAGCGGAACGCCACCGGCGCGCGGTCGCGGGCCGCGGCGTACAGGGGCTGGAACGCCGGCTCGGTGGTGCGCACCCGCGGCTCCAGGCCGACGAGGGACTCCTCGTCCGGCTCCACGCCGAGCGCGCGCAGCTTGACCACCGCGCGCGCGGCCGGGCCCGCCAGGCTCGCCTGCTGCCACACCCGCGAGGCCAGGCCCAGGACGGCCAGCTCCGCCGGCGTGAACGAGACCTCCGGCAGCGCGTACGCCTCCCGGTCGATGCGGTAGCCCTGCTCGTCCTCGAACCACGCCGACCCGCCGCCGGTGACCAGCGGGACGCCGAGCTCGCGCAGCTCCTCCTTGTCGCGCTCGAACATCCGGTCGAACGCCTCGTCGGTGGCGCACTCGGCGTACTGGGGCACCGCGGCGCGCACCTGGTCCTTGGTCAGCCAGCTGCGCGTCGACAGCAGCGCGATCACCAGGTTCAGCAGGCGCTCGGTGCGACGGGCGGACACCCCCGGAACGCTACCCCCGGTAGCGTCCGGCGCCGTGAGCGATCAGCCAGGCCCGTGGACGGCGGACCGGACACCGGGCTGGACACCGGCCCGGACCGCGGCCCGGACACCGGACCCGACGCCGGCGTGGGGGACGCCGGCTCCCGCGTGGACCGAGGCCCCCGCCGGCCCGCCGCTGGTGCGGTGGCGGCGCGGGGTGGTCGAGGCGGTGCAGCGGGTGTGGCCCGGCGCCGTCGAGTGCACCGTGGAGGTGCCCGGGGAGGGGGTGCTGCCCGCCCTGGCGCACCCGCCGCTGGTCGGCGCGCCGCAGCCCGGCGACGCGGTGCTGCTGAACACCTCCGCCCTGCAGCGCGGGCTGGGCACCGGCGGGTACGCGCTCGTCGTGGCCCTGCCCGAGCGGCTGCCGCCCGACCCGCCGCAGGGCGCCGGGCACCTGGTCAAGGCCCGCTACACGCCGCTGCAGGCGATGGTGCTCGGGGTGGACGAGCAGGACTCCGCCCACCACGACGCGCTCGCGGACGCCGACGACCTCGCCGGCCTGCCGGTCGTGGTGGCCGACCTGCACTCCTCCCTGCCGGCCGTGCTCACCGGGGCCCGCACCGAGCGCGCCGCCCGCGGCCTGGGCGCACCGCGCGCGGTGTACGTGATGACCGACGGCGGGGCGCTGCCGGCGTGGTTCTCCCGCGCCGCCGCCGGGCTGCGCGCGGCCGGGTGGCTGGCCGGCGTGGTCACCGTCGGGCAGGCGTTCGGCGGGGACCTGGAGGCCGCGACCCTGCACACCGGCCTGCTCGCCGCCCGCGCCGTGCTCGGCGCCGACCTCGCCGTCGTCGCGCAGGGGCCCGGCAACCTGGGCACGGGCACCCGGTGGGGCTTCTCCGGCGTCGCGGCCGGGGAGGCCGTCAACGCCGCAGCCGTCCTCGGCGGGCGCCCGGTGGCGGCCCTGCGCGTCTCCGGCGCCGACGCCCGCCTGCGCCACCGCGGGATCTCCCACCACTCCCTGACCGCGTACGGGCGGGTGGCGCTGGCCCCCGCCGACGTCGTCGTGCCGCTCGGCCTGCCCGACGCCGCCCTGCAGGAGCTCGTGCTGCGCAGCGCGGCCGCCCTGGGCGCCCCGGCCGGGCGCCACCGCCTCGTCCCCGTGCAGACGTCCGGGCTGCTGCAGCCGCTGGCGGACGGGGAGCGCTCCAGCGGGGTGCGCCTGTCCACCATGGGCCGGGGCCTGGCGCAGGACCCCGCCGCCTTCCTCGCCGCCGCCGCGGCCGGCGCGCACGCGGCGTCCCTGCCCTGACCCGGCGGCCCGGCGATGGCGGGGGTGGGTGCGCGCCGGGGAAGGCGTCGCGCGCCGGCGCACGAGAGGCCCTCTGCGTGCGCGGAGGGCCTCTCGCGGGCGACAGCGACGGGTCAGCGCACCCCGACGAGGTCGACGACGAAGATCAGGGTCTCGTCCGGGCCGATCGGGCCGCCCGCGCCGCGAGAGCCGTAGGCGAGGTGCGGCGGGATGACGAGGCGCCGGCGTCCGCCCACGCGCATGCCGGGAATGCCCTGGTCCCAGCCGGCGATGACCTGCCCGACCCCGACGCGGAAGTCCAGCGGCTGGCCCCGGTTCCAGGAGGCGTCGAACTCCTCCCCCGTCGACCACGCGACGCCGACGTAGTGGGCGCTGACGGTGGAACCGGACGTGGCCTCCGGGCCGTCGCCGACGACCTCGTCGCTCACCTGCAGCTCGGACGGCGGCTCGCCCTCGGGGAAGTCGATCTCGGGGCGCGCGGGCTCGCTCATGCGGGTCCTCTCAACGGGCTCGGTGGCCGGGTCGGTGGCCGGGTCGGTGACTGGTCGGGCTGGTCGGGCTGGTGCGGGTCAGGCGGCGGCGAGGACGTCGACGACGAAGACCAGGGTGTCGGTGCCGCTGATGCCGGCGTCCGGCGCCCCGGCCTCCCCGTACCCCTGCGCGGGCGGGATCACCAGGAGCACCTGGCTGCCGACGGTCCTGCCGACCAGGCCGGTGTCCCAGCCGGGGATGACCTGCCCGGTGCCGATCTGGAACGGCACCGGCGCCCCGTTCTCCCACGAGGAGTCGAACACCGACCCGTCGGCCCACTTCACGCCCGTGTAGTGCACGGTGACGGTCTGGCCGGACTGCACCTGCGGGCCCGTGCCGCGGATCAGCTCCTGGGCGACGAGCTCGCTCGGCGGCTGGGCGCCCTGCGGGATGGTGATCGTCGGGGCGCCGTCCTCGGCGAGGGTCACGCCCGGCAGGCCGGCCGGCGGGGTCACCGCCTCGCCGGCGGCGCGGGCGGGGCTCGCGGAGACGACGTCGATGACGAAGACCAGGGTGTCCTCGGCGCCGATGCCGGCCGCCTCCACCCCGCCCTGCGGGCCGTAGCCGTCCTGCGGGGCGATGGCGGCGAGCACGCGGCTGCCGACGGGCACGCCCTGCAGGGCCGTGGTGAAGCCGGGGATGACGCTGTCGTCGAGGGTGAAGGAGATAGGGGTGCCGGACCACTCCGAGGCGTCGAACTGCTCCCCGTCCGCGCCGTTGACGCCGACGTAGTCGACGCCGACGAGCTGGCCGGCCTCCACCGGCGGGCCCTCGCCGTCGCGCAGCACCTCGGTGGCCGTCTCCTCCACCGACAGCGGCGTCTCCTCGAGCACGACCTGCGGCGCCTCGCCCTCGCCGGCGTCGGAGACCTCCACCTGCTCCAGGACCTGCGCCGGGTCGGCGGGGTCCTCGGAGCCGCAGCCGGCGAGGACGAGGGGGACGGCGAGCAGGACGGGCAGGGATCGACGCACCCGAGGACCCTAGCCGCCGACCCTGGGCGCTCCCTGGGAGCCGACCGCGCCCCCGCACCGCCCGCCCGCTGCGCGACGTCCAGCGCCCGCGGCGCGAGGACGCGGGCTCACATGCTGGCGATCAGCCGGTCCACGCGGTCGTCGACGGAGCGGAAGGGGTCCTTGCACAGCACCGTGCGCTGGGACTGGTCGTTGAGCTTCAGGTGCACCCAGTCCACGGTGAAGTCGCGGCGGCGCTCCTGCGCGGCGCGCACGAAGTCCCCGCGCAGCTTCGCCCGCGTGCTCTGCGGCGGCACGGCGGTGGCCTCGAAGACCTCCACGTCGCTGGTCACGCGCTCGACCATGCCGCGCGCGGCGAGCAGGTTGTACAGGCCGCGCCGGCGCGAGACGTCGTGGTAGGCGAGGTCCAGGCGCGCCACGCGGGGGTCGGCGAGGGTCAGGCCGTGCCGGGCCTGGTACCGCTCGAGCAGCCGCAGCTTGATCACCCAGTCCAGCTCCCGCTCCACCAGCGCCAGGTCGCCCTCGCGGACGGCGCGCAGCCCGCGCTCCCACAGGTCCAGGACGCGCTTGTCGGTGGGGGTGCGCACGCCGGCCTCCTCGACGAAGGCCTTGGCCCGCTCGAGGTACTCCTCCTGCACGTCCAGCGCGCTGGCCTCGCGCCCGGAGACCAGGCGCAGCGGGCGGCGCCCGCTGGGGTCGTGGCTGACCTCCCGGATCGCGCGGATCGGGTTCTCCAGGCTCAGGTCGCGCAGGCCCACGCCCGCCTCGAGCATCCGCAGCACCAGGTCCACCGCGCCGATCTTGAGCATGGTGGTGGTCTCGGACATGTTCGAGTCGCCGACGATCACGTGCAGGCGCCGGAAGCGCTCGGCGTCCGCGTGCGGCTCGTCGCGGGTGTTGATGATCGGGCGCGAGCGCGTCGTGGCGGAGGAGACGCCCTCCCAGATGTGGTCCGCGCGCTGGGAGAGGCAGTACACGGCCCCGCGCGGGGTCTGCAGCACCTTGCCGGCGCCGACGAGCACCTGGCGGGTGACGAGGAAGGGGATGAGCACGTCGGCCAGGCGGGAGAACTCCCCGGTGCGGGGCACGAGGTAGTTCTCGTGGCAGCCGTAGGAGTTGCCGGCGGAGTCGGTGTTGTTCTTGAACAGGAACACCTCCCCGGCGATGCCCTCCTCCGCCAGCCGCCGCTCGGCGTCGACCGTCAGGCCCTCGAGGATGCGCTCGCCGGCGCGGTCGTGGACGACGAGCTGGCGCACGTCGTCGCACTCGGGGGTGGCGTACTCGGGGTGGGAGCCGACGTCGAGGTACAGGCGCGCGCCGTTGCGCAGGAAGACGTTGCTCGAGCGCCCCCAGGACACGACCTTGCGGAACAGGTAGCGGGCCACCTCGTCCGCCGAGAGCCGGCGCTGCCCCTCGGAGGCGCAGGTGACCCCGTACTCGGTCTCGAGGCCGAGGATCCGGCGGTCCATGCCGTCAACACTACGTCGTGGCTGCGCGGCGGGGACGGGCCCCGGCGCACGGGCCCCTCGGGCCGGGCGGGTCGGGGCGGGTGCCTCCCGGCGCGCAGCCGCACCGGCGGTGCAGCGCGGGGTCCGCCGACGACGCCGCACCGGTGAACAGCTCCAGCCGCGCAGCCCCGGCCCCGCGCGCCGCGGCCCCGGCGGCGCCCAGCAGCGCCGCGCCCAGCCCGCGGCCCCGGGCGTCGGGGACCACCGCCAGGCGCCCCACGTGCCCCGTGCCGGCGTCCCGGCGCAGCCGCACCGCCGCCGGCGCGGTCGCGGACCCGGGCGGAGCGCCGGCGGAGCAGCCGGTCAGGGCGTGTGGGGCGGGACGTCGTCGGGCAGGCCGCTGTGCCCGCCCGGCGTGCCGGACCCCCCGCCCGGCGGGTGGCCGTCGCCGTCGGCCGGGGAGGTCACGGGCGTGCCGAGCAGCTGCGAGAGCGCAGCGGCGGGCACGCGGCGGAAGGAGCGCCGCGAGCGGTCGCGCTCGAGGACGGCGACCTCGAGGGCCTCCGGGCCGAGCTGGCGCGGGGCCCCGCCCGCGGCGTCCGGGGCCAGGCCGACGAGGGCCAGGCGCAGCGCGCCGGCGAGGTCCAGGCCCGGCTGCCACCGCGAGCGCAGCTCGGGCGCGACCTGCTCCGCCTGCCCGCCCATGACGACCACGCCCCGCTCGTCGGAGACGGAGCCGTCGTAGGTCAGCCGGTAGATCTGGTCGGTGCCCGGCGTCGGGCCCACCTCGGCGACGACGAGCTCGACCTCCAGGGGCTTGGACTCGGTGGTGAAGCTCGTGCCCAGGGTCTGCGCGTAGGCGTTGGCCAGGCCGCGCGCCGTGACGTCGGCGCGGTCGTAGGAGTAGCCGCGCAGGTCGGCGTAGCGCACGCCGGCCACGCGCAGGTTCTCGAACTCGTTGTACTTGCCGGCCGCGGCGAAGGCGATCCGGTCGTAGATCTCGCTGATCTTGTGCAGGGTGCGGGAGGGGTTCTCCGCGATGAAGGCGATGCCGCCCTCGTACTCGGTGACCACCACCGAGCGGCCGCGGGCGATGCCCTTGCGCGCGTAGTCCGCCTTGTCGCGGATGAGCTGCTCGGGCGAGACGTAGAAGGGCATGCTCATCGCCGGCGGCCCTCCTGCGCGCGGCTGCGGTCGGTGACGACCTGCTCGACGACCTCGGCCAGGGCCTCCTCGTCCTGGCGGGCGTACCCGTCGGCGCCGACCGTGGCCACCACGGGCCAGATCCGGCGCACGCGGTCCGGGCCGCCGGTGGCGGAGTCGTCGTCCGCGGCGTCGTAGAGCGCCTCGACGGCCACGCGCACGGCCTCCTCGCGGCTGAGCCCGGGGCGCCACAGCTTCTTCAGCGACCCGCGCGCGAAGACCGACCCGGAGCCGATGGTGGCGAACTCCCGCTCCTCCCGCCGGTCCCCGGCCACGTCGTAGCCGAATATCCTGCCCTCCTCGCGGTCGAAGTCGTAGCCGGCGAACAGCGGCACCACCGCCAGGCCCTGCATCGCCAGGCCCAGGCTGCCGCGGACCATCGCGGCCAGGCGGTTCGCCTTGCCGTCCACGCTCAGCACGGCGCCCTCGATCTTCTCGTAGTGCTCCAGCTCCACCTGGAACAGGCGCACCAGCTCGACGGCCAGGCCCGCGGTGCCGGCGATGCCGACGCAGGACCACCCGTCGGCGGGGAAGACCTTCTCGATGTCGCGGCTGGCGATCGTGCTGCCCGCCGTCGCGCGCCGGTCACCGGCCATCACCAGACCGCCCGGGTGGGTGAGAGCGACGATGGTCGTCCCGTGCGGCACCTCGAGGGCGGCGCCGGTGGGCAGCACCCGCCGCCCGGGCAGCAGCTCGGGGGCGTGGTCGCCGAGGAAGTCGGTGAAGGACGCCGAGCCGGGGCGTCGGAAGGCCGCCGGCAACCCGGGCGCGTCGGTCACTGGCCGCCCTTCTGCGTGTACTGGCGCACGAACTGCTCCGCGTTGGACTCCAGCACGTCGTCGATCTCGTCGAGGAGGGCGTCGACGTCGTCCTCGCTCGTGCTCGAGGAGCTCGTCGGCAGCGGGGCCTCGTCGAGCTCCTCGACCTCGGAGCTGTCGCGCCGGGTGGGTCGCTGCTGTTCCTGGCCGGGCATCGTGCCCCCTTCGGGTGGGGTTCCGGGCGGTTCTGAGGAGCAGCCCCGATCGTAGGCGAGGGCTCCGACGCGCCGCGTGGCAGCATCGACGGCCGTGCCCGGTCCCGATCCCGCCCTCCCCCGCCCGGTCCCCGCGCCCGCACCGCCTCAGGACCCGCCCGCCGCGCTGGAGGGCCTGCTGGCCGCCCGGGAGGGCACCGGCAGCGGCTTCCCCGCCGCGCTGAGCGCGCACGCCCGGGCGCGCGGCGCGGACGGCGCGCTCGCCGACGCGCGCGCCTGGGCGGCCTCCCCCGACCCCGCGGCGCGGCTGGTGGCCCTGGAGCTGCTCGGCGTCCTGACCGCACCGTGGTCCCCGCCCGCCCCCGCGCCGGTGCGCGCCGAGCTGCTGGCGGAGGCGCAGCGGGCCGCCGGGTCCGGCGAGGCGGACCTGCGCTGGGTGGCCGCCAAGGTCCTGCCCTCCGCCGGCGCGGGCGCCCTGCCGGCGCTGCTGCGCCTGGCCGCCGACCGCGAGCCCGACGTGCGCTGGCAGGTCGTCTCCTCCCTGCCGCTGCTCGCGGACGGGCCCGGCGCGGCGGGCGGGGAGGTCCTGCGGGCCCTGCTCGCGGCGGCCGAGGACCCGGACGCCGAGGTGCGCGACCAGGCCGTGTTCGGCCTCGCCGTGCAGCTGGAGGCCGACACCCCCGCCGTGCGGGGCGCGCTGCTGCGGGCGTTGCAGGACGCGCAGCGGCCCGACACCGCCGCGCAGGCCGCTCGCGGGCTCGCCGCGCGCGGTGAGCCGCGGGTCCTCCCGGCGCTGCTGCAGCACCTGGGCGCCGAGGACCCCGCCGACGTCGACGAGGGGTGGGTGGAGGCCGCCGCCGCGCTCGCGGACCCCCGCCTGCTGCCGGCGCTGCGGCGCCTGCGCGAGCACGACTGGGCGGACGACGAGACCCTGGCCGCGCTCCTGGACGGCGCGGTCGCGGCCTGCGAGCGCGGGCGCCGGGATGCCTGAGGCCCACGACGCGCCGTCCGGGCACCTGAGGGGGTGAGTGGCGCGGCGGTCAGGCGCCGCGGTCAGGCGCGGCGGATCAGGCGCCGCTGAGGGCGTCGACCAGGCTCGCGGCGTCCGGGCAGCGCTGCAGCAGCGCCTCGGTCGCCGCCCGCGTGCCGCGCAGCGGCTCGAGCATCGGCACCCGCTGCAGGGCCCCGCGGCCGGGCACGTCGAAGATCACCGAGTCCCAGCTGGCCGCCGCGACGTCCTTGCCGTAGCGGGCCAGGCACTGCCCGCGGAACCACGCGCGCGTGTCCTCCGGCGGCGCGCTCGTGGCCGCCTCGACGTCGTTCTCGTCCACCAGCCGCTCGACCGCGCCGCGCGCCCGCAGGCGGGAGTGCAGGCCCCGGGCGGGGTCGACGTCGGCGTACTGCAGGTCGATCAGCTCCAGGCGCGGGCTGCCCCACTCCAGGCCCTCGCGGTCGCGGAAGCCCTGCAGCAGGCGCAGCTTGGCGACCCAGTCCAGCCGGCCGGCGCAGCGCATCGGGTCGGCCTCCAGGTCCGTGAGCACCTGCTCCCACCGGCGCAGCACGTCACGGGTCTGGGCGTCGGCGTCGTCCCCGTCTCGCTCGGCGACCAGCGCCGCCGCGGCCTCCAGGTAGCGCCACATCAGCTGGACGGCGGTCAGGCGGGAGCCGTCGGCCAGGCGCAGCAGCGCCGTCAGGGACGGGTCGTGGCTGACCGCGTGCAGGGAGGCCACCGGCGTCTCGAGGGCGACGTCCGGGGCCCGGCCGGCCTCGACGAGGTCGAGCACCAGGGCGGTGGTGCCCAGCTTGAGGTAGGTCGCGACCTCGCACAGGTTCGCGTCGCCGATGATCACGTGCAGGCGCCGGTAGCGGTCCGCGGTCGCGTGCGGCTCGTCGCGGGTGTTGATGATCGGGCGCTTGAGGGTGGTCTCCAGGCCCACCTCGGTCTCGACGTAGTCCGCGCGCTGGGAGAGCTGGAAACCGGCGACCTCCCCGCGCGGGCCGATGCCCACCCGCCCGGCGCCCGTGACGACCTGGCGCGCGACGAAGAAGGGCACCAGCGCCCGCACGATGGCCGGGAAGGGCGTCGAGCGGGCCATGAGGTAGTTCTCGTGCGTGCCGTAGGAGGCGCCCTTGTTGTCCGTGTTGTTCTTGTACAGGCGCACCGGCCCCAGGCCCGGGGTCGCGGCGATGCGGGCGGCGGCCGTGGCCATCACCACCTCCCCGGCGCGGTCCCAGCGCACGGCGTCCAGCGGCGAGGTCACCTCCGGGCTGGAGTACTCCGGGTGGGCGTGGTCGACGTAGAGGCGGGCCCCGTTGGTGAGCACGACGTTGGCCGAGCCCGGGTCCTCCAGCTCGGCCCAGCTCTCCTCGCGCGCGGAGTCGGTCAGCTGGCTCGCGTGCGCGGCGGAGCGCGCGACCTCGAAGCCGCGCGCGTCGCGCAGGGGCGCCTCGTCCTCGTAGTCCCACCGGGGGCGGCCCCCGCGCGGGCCGAGCGGCGCGGCGTAGGCGGTGACCACCTGGCTCGAGAGCAGCACGGGGTCGGTCTCCGGGTGCCCCGGCGAGGAGACCCCGTACTCGGTCTCGATGCCCATCACGCGGCGCACGCTCATCGGGCTCCAGCCTAGGCGCCTACCGTGGAGCGGTGACCGGCACCGCCCCTCCCACCCCGCGCCGCACCCTCCGAGGCGCGTCTCGCCGCGCCCTGCGCGGCACGGGCGTGCCCGCGCCCGCCGCGGCCGTCCTGGACGTCGCCGCGGTGCTGGCCTTCGTCCTGGTGGGACGCCGCTCCCACGCCGAGGGCCTCGACCTCGCCGGGACGCTGGGCACGGCGTGGCCGTTCCTCGCAGGGCTGGCCACCGGCTGGGTCGCGGCCCGCGGGTGGCGCGCGCCGTCCTCGCGCCGCACGGGCGCCGCGGTGTGGGCGGCCGCGGTCGCCGTCGGCGTGCTGCTGCGCGCGACGACCGGGGACGGCGCCCCGGTGAGCTTCGTGGTCGTGACCGCGTTCGTGCTGGCTGCGCTGCTGCTGGGCTGGCGCGTGGTCGCCGCGCTGGTGGGCTGCTCCGGGCGCCGCTGAGCGTCTTCCTCACCTAGCTGGATGTCATGAGCAAGCTTCCGTTATCACTGGAGGTTGCACGGCCGCCGCGAGATGTCACGAGGTGGGCCGTGGCGGCCGCCCGGACCCCGTCTCGCGACACCTCGTCGCTGGCGCGCGCGGGCCGCTCGGGCGCAGGTCCGAGGCCGACTGGGCGGCACCGCACCCGGATGCAGTGAGCACGGGGCGCCCCCGTGCCCATCTGATGGGCACGGGGGCGCCCCGTGCTCGGAGGGGCGGCGCCTCAGAGGTACTGGCCGGTGCCGTCCACGGTGTCGATCGCGCGACCGGGCTCGGAGCCGGACTTGCCCTGGATGATCGTGCGGATGTAGGTGATCCGCTCGCCCTTCTTGCCCGAGATGCGCGCCCAGTCGTCCGGGTTCGTCGTGTTGGGCAGGTCCTCGTTCTCCTTGAACTCGTCCACGCACGCCGCGAGCAGGTGCTCGATCCGGATGCCGCGCTGTCGCGTGGTCAGCAGGTCCTTGATCGCCATCTTCTTCGCGCGGTCGACGATGTTCTGGATCATCGCGCCGGAGTTGAAGTCCTTGAAGTACAGGACCTCCTTGTCGCCGTTGGCGTACGTGACCTCGAGGAACTGGTTCTCCGGGGTCTCCGCGTACATCCGCTCCACGGTGCGCTGGATCATCGCCGTGGCCGTCGCGGTCGGGGACCCGCCGTGCTCGGCGAGGTCGGAGGGGTGCAGCGGCAGGTCCGGGGTCAGGTACTTGGCGAACACGTCGCGCGCCGCCTCGGCGTCCGGGCGCTCGATCTTGATCTTCACGTCGAGGCGGCCGGGCCGCAGGATCGCCGGGTCGATCATGTCCTCGCGGTTCGAGGCGCCGATGACGATGACGTTGTCGAGGCGCTCGACGCCGTCGATCTCCGCGAGCAGCTGCGGCACGATCGTCGTCTCCACGTCCGAGGAGACCCCCGAGCCGCGGGTGCGGAACAGCGACTCCATCTCGTCGAAGAAGACGACGACCGGCGTGCCCTCGCCCGCCTTCTCCCGCGCCCGGGCGAAGATCAGGCGGATGTGGCGCTCGGTCTCCCCGACGTACTTGTTCAGCAGCTCCGGGCCCTTGATGTTGAGGAAGTAGCTGCGCACCTCCGACAGGCCCTGCCGCTCGGCGGCCTGCGTGGCCAGGGAGCGCGCCACGGCCTTGGCGATGAGGGTCTTGCCGCACCCGGGAGGGCCGTAGAGCAGGATCCCCTTCGGCGCCTTCAGGCCGTGCTCGCGGTACAGGTCCGGGTGGGCGAACGGCAGCTCCACCGCGTCGCGGATGGCCTCGATCTGCGAGCCGAGGCCGCCGATGTCGGCGTACTCGATGTCGGGGACCTCCTCGAGCAGGAGCTCCTCGACCTCCGAGCGGGGCACGCGCTCGAACACGACGCTCGACCTCGGGTCGAGGTTGAGGGCATCGCCGACGCGAGGCGGGGCCTGCTGCAGCGGCGCGGCCAGGCGCACCACGCGCTCCTCGTCGGCGTGGGCCAGGACGAGCGCGCGGCCGTCCTCGAGCAGCTCCTTGAGGGTGACGACCTCGCCGATGCGGTCGTAGGTGCCCGCGGCGACGACGTTCATGGCCTCGTTGAGCAGCACCTCCTGCCCGTGCCCGAGCGCCTGCGCCGCCACGGCGGGGCTGACGGCGACCCGCACCTTGCGCCCGGCCTGGACGACGTCCGCGGTGCCGTCCTCGTGCAGGGACAGGAACGTCGCGTACCCGCTGGGCGGCTGCGCCAGGCGCTCGACCTCGGCCTTGAGCTCGACGAGGCGCTCGCGGGCCTCGGTCAGGGTGCGCACCAGCCGGTCGTTCTGCGCGGTGGACGCGGTGAGCTGGCGCTGCAGCTCGGCCACCTCGTCCTCCAGCGCGCGCAGCCGGTGCGGGGACGTCGCGAGCCGGCGGCGCAGGACGCTCAGCTCCTCCTGCATCGCCCGCTCCGAGCGGCCCGAGGGCTGCGGGCCGAGGTCGGCGGGTTGGTCGCGAGGGTGGTCGTGGGGGTGGTCGGTCATGGTGCACCTCCCGGTGGCCGCCGCGCGGGCGGCGTCGAGTCCGTGCTCGACCCTAACTCCGCCCCTGCGGCGCGGGAGGGGCGGACCCGCCGTCCGGCGCGCCGCGGTGCGGGCCGTCGACCGCCCGGCGCACGCGGCGCACCTTCTTGTCCGAGACCCCCCGCACGCCCAGCGCCTCCTCGCCCCACGGCGGCGCGCCGTCCTCGGTGTCGGCCCACGGCGAGACGAGGCCCTCCTCGGGGGCGGCGGCCTTCGCCGGGCGCCGGCGCCGCTGCGGGGGGCGCACGCCGTCGGCCAGGCGCCGCGTGGTCAGCAGGAAGCCGGTGTGCCCGACCATGCGGTGCTCGGGGCGCACGGCCAGGCCCTCCAGGTGCCAGCCGCGCACCATCGACTCCCACGCCGCCGGCTCGGTGAAGCGGCCGTCGGCGCGCACGTCCTCGGCCAGGCGGGAGAGCTGGCTGACCGTGGCGACGTAGGCGATGAGGACGCCGCCGGGGGCCAGGGCGACGGCGACGGCGTCCAGGCACTCCCAGGGGGCGAGCATGTCGAGCGCGACCCGGTCGACGCTGCCCGGCTCCTCCGCGCGCGGCAGCTCCTCGGCGAGGTCGCCCACGGTGATCGTCCACGCCGGGTGCGGGCCGCCGAAGAACGCCTCGGCGTTGGCGCGGGCGATGGCGGCGAAGTCCTCGCGGCGCTCGAAGGAGTGCAGCCGGCCGCCGTCCCCGACCGCGCGCAGCAGCGACATGCTCAGCGCTCCGGAGCCGACGCCGGCCTCGACGACGCGGGCGCCGGGGAAGACGTCGGCCATCGCCACGACCTGGCCGGCGTCCTTGGGGTAGACCACGGCGGCGCCGCGCGGCATCGAGAGCACGTAGTCGCTCAGCAGCGGGCGCAGCGCCAGGTGCTCGATCCCGGCCGTGCTCGCCACCACGGTGCCCTCCGGGGCGCCGATCAGGTCGTCGTGCGCGAGGTGGCCGCGGTGGGTGTGGAACTGCCTGCCGGGCTGCAGCGTGATCGTGTGCGGGCGCCCGCGCGGGTCGGTCAGCTGCACGCGGTCGCCGGCGCGGAACGGGCCGCGCCGCACCGCCGCGCCCGTCGGCTCCAGGCTCGGGGCGGGGGTGCGCTCGGGCTCTGCCACGGGGAGGCAGTCTAGGGACGGCGCGCCCCGCGCCCGCCGACGCCGCGCCTCAGCGCCGGGCGGCCGCCCGCGGGCCCATCACGGCCGCCACGACGTCGCGGGCCAGCAGCAGCCCGCTCACGCGGCCCGCGGCGTCGAGCGCGACCCACTCCTCCGCCGGGGCGGCCGACAGGGCGCGCAGCAGGTCCTCCCCGCGCAGCGAGGACGCCACGACCGCCCCGGGCGGCAGGGCGCGGGCCGCGGAGGCGGCGGCCACGGCGTCGCGCCGCTGCTCCGGGACGTCGGCGACCGCCACCGGGTCCAGGACGGCGGACGGCGCGCCGGCGGCGTCCACGAGCACCACCCAGGCCCCGCCGGGCACCTGCCCGCTGCGCTGCAGCGCGGCGGCCAGGCTCGCGCCCGCCGGGACGGCCACCGCCGGGCGCGCCAGCGCCGCGACGCTCGCGGACGGCGCGCGCCGCCGGATCCGGGCGCCCTGCAGCGCGGCCCCGGCGCCCGTCCACAGCAGCGCCCCGATCGCGGCCGCGACCACGACGGTGACCAGCGAGACGCCGCCGCCCGTCAGCCAGGGCCAGCCGAGCGCCGCGACGAGCACGCCCACGGCCACGGCGCGCCCGACCCAGGCCGCGACGATCGTGCCCAGCTCGCGGTCGCCGCTGGTGCGCCACACCACGGCCTCGAGCAGCCGGCCGCCGTCCAGGGGCAGCCCGGGCAGGACGTTGGTGACGGCGACGAAGGCGTTCGTCAGGGCGAGGCTGACCAGCAGCAGGCGCGCGACCGGCCCGGGGTCGAGCGCGGCCAGGGCCGCCCAGGCGCCGCCGGCGAGGGCGGCGTTGGAGGCGGGCCCGGCGACGGCGACGGCGAAGCTGCGCCCGGGCGAGGACGGGTCGTGCTCGAACTGCGTGTGCCCGCCCCACAGGGTGAGCACGATGCGGCTGGCGGGGATGCCGAAGGCCCGGGCGGTGGCCGCGTGCGCGAGCTCGTGCACGAGCACCGACAGGCACAGCACGAGCGCGTAGCCGAAGGCGACGGCGTAGCGCAGCGCCCCCAGCTGCGGGGCGGTGCTCGCCACCAGCGGCGCGAAGGTCCAGGTGACCACGGCGGCGATGACGAACCACGAGCGCGCCACGAGCACGGGCACCCCGAGCAGGGTGCCGATCCGCCAGCCCTCCGGGCGCTCCGCCGCGCCCGCGGTGCCCGGCGCCGAGGTGCTCACCCCGGCAGCCTACGGCCGCCCGCCGCCGCACCGGGGCCGCTCGGAGCCGGCTCGGGGCCGCTCGGAGCCGGCTCAGGGCCGGCTCGGGGCCCGCTCGGGGCCGGCTCGGGGCCCGCTCGGGCCCGTTCGGGGCCCGCGGGGGCTCCCGGACTGTCGGTCCCGACGCCTACCGTGGAGCCCATGTCCTTCCCCGCCGCCGTCGCGACCCCCGCGGCGGCTCCTCCCGCGGCCGGCGCCGTCGGCACGGCCGCGCAGCCCTGCGCGGCGGAGGCCGGCGGCGTCGCGGGCCCGCAGGAGCAGCGGGCGGCCCGCCGCGCCGGCGCGCCCCGCTCCCTGTCGCCCTCGCGGGCCTCCGACTTCGTCCAGTGCCCGCTGCTGTACCGCTTCCGCGTCATCGACCGCCTGCCCGAGCCGCCGAGCCCGGCGGCGCTGCGCGGCACCGTGGTGCACGCGGTGCTCGAGCGCCTCTTCGACCTGCCCGCCGCCGAGCGCACCCCGCAGGCCGCGCGCTCGCTGCTGACCCCCTCGTGGGAGCACCTGCGCGAGCAGGACCCGGAGCTGGCGGCCCTGTTCGAGGACGACGAGGAGCAGCAGTGGCTGACCTCCGCGGCGGTCCTGCTCGACCGCTGGTTCGAGCTGGAGGACCCCACGCGCCTGGAGCCGGCCGAGCGGGAGCTGTTCGTCGAGGTCGACCTCGACTCGGGCCTGCGCCTGCGCGGCTACGTCGACCGGCTCGACGTCTCCCCCGCGGGCGACCTGCGGGTGGTCGACTACAAGACCGGCCGCTCCCCCAAGGAGGCGTTCGAGGCCAAGGCGCTGTTCCAGATGCGCTTCTACGCCCTGGTGCTGTGGCGCCTGCGCGGCGTCGTGCCCAGGGTGCTCCAGCTCGTGTACTTGGGCGACGGTCAGGTGCTGCGCTACTCTCCGCACGAAGATGAGTTGCGCGCGACAGAGCGCAAGCTCGAAGCTCTCTGGCGGGCGGTGCAGCGCGCTACCGAGACCGGGGACTGGCGCCCCCGGCGCAGCAGGCTGTGTGACTGGTGCGCCCACCAGTCCCTCTGCCCCCTCTTCGGCGGCACGCCACCGCCGCTGCCCGAGGGAGCCCGACCGCTCCTGTGACGAGCGGGCCCCGGCTCCCGATGCCGATAGGTGCCCGTGCCCGTGACCAGCAGCGCCGCCCCGTCGCCCGCGGCGCGCCCGCGCCCCCGCGGCGGGCGGTGGAACCGCCCGCCGGCCATCAGCAGCCTGCCCGCGGCCTGGCGGCTGCTCGCCGCCCTGTACTCCGCGGTCGGCCTGCTGGTGCTCGCCACGACGCTGCTGCCGGCCGCCTCCGGCGCGCGCCTGTCCTGGGCGGTCCAGCTGCTCGACGGCGTGGCGGTCGCCGCGGCCGTCGTCATGGCGCTGCTCGCCCGGCGCCTGCCCCGGCGCCTGCTGAACCCGACGATCGCGTTCAGCACCGTCCTGATCACCGCGGCGGTGCTCGCCTCCGGCGGGGGCAGCACCGCCGTGGCGTACGCCTGCGCCTACCTGGCGGGCCCGATCTTCTGCCGCTTCGTCGTCCAGGGCCGCGACGCGAACGTCCAGCTGGCCCTGACGGTCGTGCAGGGCGTGCTCGCCCTCTCCCTCGTCCCGGACGTCGGGTTCGGGGAGCAGGTGGTGCTGTGGGGCGTGCTGGTCATCCTGTGCGCGGCCGTGGACCGGCTCATCGGCGCCCTGGAGGAGGCCGAGTCCGACGCCCTGACCGGCCTGCCCAACCGCCGCGGCGTCGAGCGCGTGCTCCGCGAGGCGCTGGCGGCCGCGGGCCCGTCGGACAGCGTGGCCCTGGTCCTCCTCGAGCTGGACCACTTCCGCGCCGTCAACGAGAACCTCGGCCGCGGCGGCGGGGACCGCCTGCTCGTCGTGGCGGCCGAGACCTGGCGCCCGCTGGTGCCCGAGGGGCACGTGCTGGGCCGCTTCAGCGGCGACGGGTTCGCCGTCGTCATGCCCGGCGCCGGCGTCGCGGCGGGCACCGCGCTGGCCGAGCGCCTGCGCACCGCCCTGCCGCGCGAGTTCTCCTGCTCCGCCGGCTCCGTGGGGTGGGAGCCCGGGGAGTCCGCGTCCATGCTCGTCTCGCGCGCCGACGCCGCCGTGTACGCGGCCAAGCGGGAGGGGCGCGGGCGCACCCACCAGCACCCCGGCACGGGCAGCAGCGCGCGGGCGATCCGCGAGGCGGTCGGGCGCGGGGAGTTCGTCGTCCACCTGCAGCCGATCGCCGACCTGCGCGACGGGTCCGTCGCGGGCGCCGAGGCGCTCGTGCGCTGGCAGCACCCCGAGCGCGGCCTGCTGCCGCCCGCGGCCTTCGTGCCCGAGGCCGAGCGCACCGGCGCGATCGTCGAGCTCGGCGGGTGGGTGCTGCAGGAGGCGTGCCGGCAGGCGGCCACCTGGCCCGCGGTGCCCGGGCGGGGCCCGGCGTACCTGTCCGTGAACGCCTCCGGGCGCGAGCTGCAGCAGCCGGACTACTCGGCGCGGGTCGAGCGGGCCCTGCGCAGCAGCGGGCTGCCGCCCGGGCGGCTGCTGCTCGAGCTCGTCGAGAGCCACTACGACAACGCGTCGGTGCACCTGGGCGCCAACCTGCACCACCTGCGCACGCTCGGGGTCACCACGGCCGTCGACGACTTCGGCGTCGGCTACTCCAGCCTCGACCGCCTGCGCCGCCTCGGCGTCGACGTGCTGAAGATCGACCGCTCCTTCGTCGCGGACATCACGTGCGCGGACCAGGAGGCGCCGCTCGTGCTCGCCATGGTGGCCATGGCCGACGCCCTCGGGCTGCGCGTCGTCGCCGAGGGCGTGGAGACCTTCGAGCAGGCGCGCTGGCTCGTGCGGCACGGGTGCTGCTATGGGCAGGGGGCGCTGCTGGGGGGCGCCGCGGCCGGGCAGCCGCCGACGGCCACGGGCGTCGTGGCCGGGCCGGTGCCGCCGCCGCGGGCGCGGGACCGCGGCTTCGGCACGGTCATCGGCCCCTGACGAGCGCCTGACCGCACGCCGACCGCACGCCGTCCGGACGCCGACCGGACGCGGACGGCGACCTGTGAGACACCTGTGAGCATCGGTGGACGCGCTGTGAGCAGCCGGTTGGTGCCGCGGGCACCGGCTCTGGTAAGAAGCGCGGACGTCGATGACGGGAGGGTGCGCGCCCATGGGCGCTGGATCGACCGACGGGCTCCTCGCGCAGCAGGTCCGCTGCACCGCCCGCCCGCCGAGGGGCGCGCGACCGGCCTCCGCCGGCGCCCCGGCGGCGCCGGCCTTCCCGGTGGAGCTGCTGGCCGAGCGCGTCGACCCGGTCACCGGGGTGCGGGTGCGGCGGGTGGCCGTGGCCGACGAGAGCGACCTCTCCCCCAGCCGCGAGAGCACGCACGCGATGTTCGCCCTGCTCGACGAGATGCTGCGGGCGCACCCGCAGTGGCGCGCCCCCTCGGTCGTGGACGGCGAGGTGGCCACCCACGGCAACCCGGCGGGCGAGTGGGTCTACGCCTCGGCCGCGATGCGCGAGTGGCGGCGCGAGCTGGTCCCGGGGGCCGTGGCCCTGTACCCGGTGCAGCGCCAGGCCTCCCACCTGCCCTCCGGCGCCCCCCTGGACGCCACGGCGCGCCGGGTCTTCCTCGACAGCATCGACGGCATCGGCATCCGCTCGCGCGCGCGCATCATGAGCCAGGCGGTGCGCCGGGTCACCGAGGCGTCGTGGCGCTCCGGCGCGCCGGAGCCGGCGACCTGGGTGAGCCTCGCCTGCGGCGCCGCCGTGCCCGTCCTGGACGCCGTCGCGGCCCTGCGGGGCCCGCGGGTGCACCTGCAGCTGGTCGACCTCGACGCCTCCGCGCTCGCCTTCGCCGCCCGGCTGGCCGCCGAGCAGGGCCTGGTCGAGGGCGTCGACTACGCGCTGCACCGGCGCGACCTGGTGCGCACCGCGGTGGCCGGCTCCTCCCTCGTCGACGAGGTCGGCGAGGGCGCCGCCACGGTCGTGGAGGCGCTGGGGATCTTCGAGTACTTCACCGACGCCTCCTGCGTCCGGCTGCTGCGCAACGCCTACCGGATGCTGCGCCCCGGGGGCGCGCTCGTGGTGGGCAACATGCTCTCCGACCGCCGCCAGCTGCACTTCAACCAGCGCGCCGCCGGCTGGCCCCGCCTGCACCCGCGCAGCGTCGACCAGCTCGTCGGCCTCGTGCGGCGGGCCGGGCTGCCGACCCGCCGCACGAGGGTCAGCATCCCCGAGGACGGCGTGTACGCCGTCCTCGAGGTCGACCGCTGAGCAGCGCCGCGCCTGGCGCCCCTCACCGCGCCGCGGCGACCGCCGTCGGGTCGTGCGCGACCTGCGAAGCCGTGATCCGCCCGTCGCGGACCTCCTCGGCCCAGTGGCAGGCCACCGCACGCCCCGGCGCGAGCTCGCGCAGCGCGGGCACCTCGTCGCCGCACCGCGTGGGCTGCACGAACGGGCACCGGGTGTGGAAGCGGCACCCCGAGGGCGGGGCGGCGGGGCTGGGCAGGTCCCCGGGCAGCAGGATCCGCTCGCGCCGGTCCTCCACGGCCGGGTCCGGCACGGGGATCGCCGACATCAGCGCGATCGTGTAGGGGTGCAGGGGCTGCTCGTACAGCGCGTCGCTGGGCGCCCGCTCGACCACGGTGCCCAGGTACATCACGCCGATGGTGTCGCTGACGTGCCGCACCACCGCCAGGTCGTGGGCGATGACCACGTAGGTCAGGCCCAGGCGCTGCTGCAGCTCGGAGAGCAGGTTGACCACCTGCGCCTGCACCGAGACGTCCAGCGCCGAGACCGGCTCGTCGGCGACGACGAGGTCCGGCTCCACGGCGATCGCGCGGGCGATGCCGAGGCGCTGGCGCTGGCCGCCGGAGAACTCGTGCGGGTACTTCGCGGCGGCCGAGGCGGGCAGCCCGACGAGGTCGAGCAGCTCGCGCACCCGCGCCGAGCGCGCCGCCCGCCCGGCGCCGCCCCCGCCGCCGATCCCGTGCGCGGCCATCGGCTCGGTCAGCAGACCCTCTACGCTCTGGCGCGGGTCCAGGCTGGCCATCGGGTCCTGGAAGACCATCTGCACGCGCCGGCGCAGCCGCCGCAGCGGCTCGCGCCCCAGCGCGAGGACGTCGGTGCCGTCGAAGACCACCTGCCCGGCGGTCGGCTCGGTCAGGCGCAGCACCGCGCGGCCCAGCGTGGACTTCCCGCACCCGGACTCCCCCACCAGGCCCAGGGTCGTGCCGCGGCGGACGTCGAGGTCCACGCCGTCCACGGCGCGCACGGGCGCGCCCCCGCGGCCGAGCAGCCCGCCGCGGCCGGGGTAGTGCACCCGCAGCCCGCGCACGCGCAGCAGGACGTCGTCGCCCGTCTCCTGCGCGCTCATACCGCGCGCCCCCTTCCCTGGTCGTGGCCCGGCTCGGGCACCGGGTGCACGCAGCGCATCTCGTGCCCCACCGCGCCGCCGTCCGCGCCGCCGTCCGCGCCGTCCGCGCCGCCGTCCGCGCCGCCGTCCGGGTCGGGCACGAGCGCCAGGTCCGCGCGCAGGCAGTCGGCGGCCGCCGCCGGGCAGCGGGGCGCGAAGGCGCACCCGTCCGCCCAGGCCAGCACGTCGCGCGGCGTGCCGGGGATCGGCCGCAGCGGCGCGTCGCGCGGCGCGTCCAGGCGCGGCACGGCGGCCAGCAGCCCGGCGGTGTAGCGGTGGCGCGGGTGCGCGAACAGCTCTCGCCGCCCGGCGCGCTCGACCACCCGCCCGGAGTACATCACCGTCACCGCGTCGCACAGGCCCGCGACGACGCCGAGGTCGTGCGTGATGAGCACCATGGCCGTGCCCTGCTCGACGACGAGCTCCTTGAGCAGCTCCAGCACCTGCGCCTGGATCGTCACGTCCAGGGCCGTGGTCGGCTCGTCGGCGATGAGCAGGCGCGGGCTGCACGCCAGGGCGATGGCGATCATCACCCGCTGGCGCATGCCGCCGGAGAGCTGGTGGGGGAACTCGCGCACGCGCCGGCGCGGGTCGGGGATGCCGACGCGGGCGAGCAGCTCCACGGCCCGCTCCCGCGCCTGGGCGCGCGTGGCCGGGGTGTGCCGGCGCAGCACCTCGGTGATCTGCAGGCCGACCGGGACGACGGGGTTCAGCGACGTCATCGGGTCCTGGAAGACCATCGCCACGTCCCTGCCCCGCAGCTCGTCGAGCCGGCGCTGCGGCAGGGCGAGCAGGTCCCGCCCGTCCAGCAGGGCCTGCCCGGACACGCGCGCCGCCCGGCGCGGCAGCAGCCCCGTGACGGCCAGGGACGTCACGGACTTGCCGCTGCCGGACTCCCCCACCAGCCCCATCACCTCGCCCGGGCGGACGTCGAAGGAGACGCCGTCCACGGCGTGCACCGGGCGCCGGCCGCGGGCGGCGAAGACCACGCGCAGGTCGCGCACGCTCAGCAGGGGCGCCGCGCCGGAGCCGGCGGCCGCGCTCGCGGGAGCCGGCGCGCTCATCGCCGCCCCTCCGGGTCGCTCATCGCCGCCCCTTCGGGTCGAGCGCCTCGCGCAGGGACTCGCCCAGCAGCGTGAAGCCGAGCGCGGTCAGGGCGATGCAGGCGCCCGGCAGCAGCGCCAGGTGCGGGTCGGTGGCCAGCCGCGCCTGCGCCCGCACCAGCAGCCGGCCCCACTCGGCCACGGCGGGGTTCGCCTCGCCCAGCCCCAGGTACGACAGGGCCGCGACCTCGATGATGGCCGTGCCGAGCACGAGCGTCGCCTGCACGATCACCGGGCCCACCGAGTTGGGCAGCATGTGGTTCATCACCACCGTGCGCCGGCGCAGCCCCAGCGACGTCGCCGCGAGCACGTAGTCCGCGCCGCGCTGGGCGAGCAGGGAGCCGCGCAGCAGGCGCGCGAACACCGGCACCTGCGCGATGCCGATGGCGATCATCACCGAGAGCGCGCTCTGCCCGAGCACCGCGGCGATGCTCACCGCCAGCAGCAGGCTGGGAACGGCGAGCAGGATGTCGATGCCCCGCATGACCGCGGTGTCCACCCACCCGCCGGCGGCCCCGGCCGCCAGGCCGAGCGCCATCCCGACGACCAGGCCGAGCGCGGTGGAGACCACGCCGATGACGAGGGACTGGCGGGCGCCGAACACCAGCTGCGTGAGCAGGTCCACGCCGCTGGGGTCCAGGCCGAGGGGGAAGCGCTCGGACGGGCCGGGCACCGAGGACGGCGTCACGCCGCTGTCCGGCAGGGGCCGCCCGGGCTCGTACCCGGCGACCAGCGGCGCGGCGAGCGCGACGGCGACGAACGCGACGACGAGGACGGCGCCGAGGAGCGCCAGCGGGTCGCGCCGCAGGCGCCGCAGCGCCCCGCGCAGCAGCGAGACGCCGGCCTCGTCCGGCACCGGCACCGCGCCGGCGGCCTCGAGCGCGGGCACGCCGCCGGCCGGGGTCGGCGGCAGGGCCGCGCCCGGGGCCGGGCCGGCGGCCACGTGCGGACCACCGCCGGCCGCGGGGCGGGACGGCGGGCGGGAGGGAGTGCTCACGAGACCCTCACCCTCGGGTCGACGACGCCGTACAGCAGGTCCACGACGAGGTTGACCAGCGCGAAGACGACGGCGATGAACAGGATGTACCCCTGCAGGACGGCGTAGTCCAGCTGGCTGATCGCCTCGAACAGGTAGCTGCCGATGCCGTTGATGGCGAACACCGACTCGGTGAGCACGGCGCCGGAGAGCAGCAGCCCCGTCTGCAGGCCGATCGTGGTGATCACCGGCAGGAGGGCGTTGCGCAGCACGTGGCGCGTGCGCACCACCCGCGCCGCCAGACCCTTGGACTGCGCGGTGCGCACGAAGTCCTCCCCGAGCACCTCGAGCACCGAGGCGCGCGTGATCCGCACGATGATCGCCAGCGGGATGGTGCCGAGCGCGATCCCGGGCAGCACCAGGTGCACCAGCGCGTCCCACGCGGCGTCCCACTCGGCGGTCAGCAGGCCGTCGAGGACGTAGAAGTCCGTCACGTGCGTGGCGTCGATGCGCACGCTCTGGCGCCCGTCGGTCGGCAGCCAGCCCAGCCACTGCGCGAAGACGAGCTTGAGCAGGTAGGCGAGGAAGAACACGGGGATCGTGACCCCGAGCAGCGAGCCGCCGACCGCCAGGCCGTCGAGCCACGTGCCGGCCCGGCGCGCCGCCAGGTAGCCCAGCGGCACGCCGAGGGCGACGGCGAAGAGCAGCGCCACCACCGCCAGCTCGATCGTGGCGGGGAAGCGGCTGACGAAGCTCTCCACCACCGGCTCCCCGGTGTACCCGGAGGTGCCGAGGTCACCGGTGAGCACCTTGCGCACGTAGATGCCGAACTGCACCCACAGCGGCTCGTCGAAGCCGTACTGCTCGTTCACCTGCGCGATCCCGGCCTCGGTGGCGCGCTGGCCCAGCAGCGCCCGGGCGGGGTCCCCGGGCAGGGCCCGGGTCCACACGAAGAGCAGCACCACCAGGCCGGCCAGCACGGGCACCATCAGCAGCAGCCGGCGGACGACGAAGCGCAGCACCGCTCACCTCCCCCGGGTGCGCGAGGCCCGGGGCCGGGAGGGCGCGGTGCTCACTCCTCGGCGAGGGTGATGGTGTTCCACACCTCGTCCTGCACCGGGCTGGGCTCGAAGCCCTGCACCCGCGGGGCGAAGGCCAGGGACGGCACCGGGTGCGCCAGCGGCACGCCCGGCACGCGCTCGGCGATCTGCTGGTTGATCGCCTGGTACGCCGGCTCCTGCTCCTCGACGGTCGGCAGGCCGCGCGCGGCGGTCAGGGCGTCGAACAGCTGCTGGTCCTCGAAGCCCCACTCCGGCGTGGCGGTGCCGAAGAACGTGCCCACGAAGTTGTCCGGGTCGTTGTAGTCGCCGGTCCAGCCGAGCAGGTGGATGCCGTGGTCCGGGGTGCCGTTGATGCGGTCGAGGTAGTTCGTCCACTGGTCGGCGACCGGGTCCAGCGTGATGCCCACGGCCTGCAGCTGCCCCTGCAGGGCGATGAAGGTGTCCTCCGGGGTGGGCATGTACGGGCGGGAGACGTCGGTGGGGTAGTTGAACGTCAGCGTCAGGTCGCTCGCGCCGGCCTCGGCGAGCAGCTGGCGCGCCCGGTCGGGATCGTGCTCGTACGTCGTCACGTCCGGGTCGTAGCCGTTGACGAGGTCGGGCATGAACTGCGTCGCCGCCTCGGTGCCCTCCGGCAGCGACTGGCTGATGAGCGCGTCGCGGTCGACCGCGTGCGCGATCGCCTGGCGCACCCGCAGGTCCTGCAGCTCCGGGACGGCCTGGTTGAAGCCGAGGTAGAGGATGTTGAAGGCAGGGCGCTGGGCGATGGTGAACCCGCCGTCCTCCAGGCCGGCGAGGTCGCCGGGCGCCACGAGGTCGTAGCCGTCGATCTCCCCCGCCTGCAGCGCCTGCAGGCGGGCGTTGCCGTCGGGGATGACGCGGACGACGGCCTCGTCGACGCTCGCCGCCTCGCCCCAGTACTCCTCGTTGCGCTCGAGGACGACCTGCTGGCCGCGCTCCCAGCTGGCGAAGCGGAACGGGCCCGTGCCGGTCGGGTGCGCGGTGGCGTACTCGGAGAAGCGCGGGTCCTCCTCGCTGCCCTCGGTGCCGTCGGCGGCGTGCTGCTCCATGGCCGTGGGGCTCTGCATGGAGAACGCGGGCAGCGACAGGGCCTGGACGAACCCGGCGAAGGGCTGGGTGAGGGTGACGGTGGCCCGCAGCTCCTCGTCGGCGGTGCAGCCGCCGTAGACGCCGCCCTGCAGGCTCGGGTCCTCGCTGGTGGCGAAGCCGCGGAAGAGCTTGCCGTAGTAGTACGACAGGTTCGGGCTCTGGTTGACCCCGGTCCACTGGTGCCAGCGGTCGAAGTTCGCGCAGACGGCCTCGGCGTCGAACGCGGTGCCGTCGTGGAAGGTCACGCCGTCCTGCAGCGTGAAGGTGTGGGAGAGGCCGTCGTCGCTGCTCGTCCAGTCGGTGGCCAGCAGCGGCGCCGGGTCCGCGGTGCCGGGCACCGTGCCCACCAGGCCCTCGAAGATCTGGCGGGCCACGCGGAAGGTCTCCCCGTCGGAGGCGAACGCCGGGTCGAGCATGACCGGGTCCGAGGACGCGGCGAAGACGAACGCGCCGCCCCCGCCGCCCCCGCCGCCCTCCGCGCCGGCGGCGTCCCCGCCGGCGTCGCGCTCGCTGGCCACGCAGCCGCTCAGGGACGCCCCGAGCGCCAGGGCGCCCAGGACAGCCAGGGGACGTCGGAACCTCATCGGTCGCATGGGGGCCTCTCGAGCGCCGGACGGGTGTCGGTGCCGGCACGCTAGCGCTGCCGCGGGCCCGCCAGGACCCCGGCAGGTCACGATCCGGACACGCCGGCCGCGCCGCCCGCGCCGGTGAGCGCGTCCTCGGCGTCGCCGGCGGCCACCCGCGCCAGCCACGGCAGGTCCAGGCCCCGCAGGGTCGGCACGCGCACCAGGCCGGGGGCCGGGTCCAGGGGGACGACGTGCGGGACCCCGACGGTGGGCACGCCGGCCGCCAGCGCGCTGGCCACGCCGGTGCGCGAGTCCTCCAGGGCCACGCACGCGCCCGGGTCGACGCCGAGGGCGCGGGCGGCCTGCAGGTAGGGGTCCGGCGCCGGCTTGGGGCGGGCCGCGGTGTCGCCGGTGACCACGGCGGCGAAGGCGCCCTCCGGCGCGCGGCGGACGACCTCGTGCGCCAGGGAGGACCAGGACATCGTCACCAGCGCGCAGGGCACGCCGCCCGCGAGCACCGCGGTCAGCAGCTCCAGCGCCCCGGGGCGCCACGAGACCCGCTCCCGCACGGCGGCGAGGACGCGCTCGGTCAGCCCCTGCACGATCTCCTCGGTGCCCAGGCGCACCCCGCCCTCGCGCTGCAGCACGCCGGCGGAGACCCGCAGGTCGCTGCCGACGAGGCTGCGGGCCAGCTCGAGCGACCAGGACCGCCCGTGCTCGCGGACCAGCGCGAACTCCGCCTCCACCCAGGACGGCTCGGTGTCGACGAGGGTGCCGTCCATGTCCCACAGGACGGCGGCGGGCGGGCCGGGCGGTGCGGCCGGGGTGCTGCTCACGGTCCCGGGAGCGTACGTCCGCCGCCCCGCCCTGACCCGCTCCGGGCGCTACCCCGCGAGCGCCGCGGCCGGCGGGGTGCGCGCCGCGCGGCGTCCGGGCAGCACCGAGGCCAGCAGCCCGGCGGCCACCGCCACGGCGAGGACGGCGCCCAGGTGCGCCCACGGGACGGCGAGCGCGGCGGGCCCGTCCCCGACGGCGTCGCCCAGGACCGCGGCCGTCCCCACCCAGCCGTACAGGGTGCCGAGGCCGACGCCGAGCAGCGCTCCGACGCCGGCGACGAGGGCCCCCTCCAGGGCGAGCATGCCGCGCAGCTGGCGGCGCGTGAGGCCCAGGGCGCGCAGCAGGGCCGACTCCCGGGTGCGCTCGAGCACCGACAGCGACAGCGTGTTGGCGACGCCGATCAGGGCGATGAGCACGGCCACCGCGAGCAGGGCCACGACGACCAGCAGCATCGTGTCGATGACCTGCTCGAAGCCCGCCCGCTCCGCCGCCGAGCCCTCGACCAGCACCGCGGCGTCCGGAGCGCGGCTGACGGCGTCCTGGACGGCGTCCACGACCCGCACCGCGTCCGCGTCCGCGTCCAGGCGCAGCCACAGGCGGGTGGTGGGCGCCTGCGGGTCGAGCGCGGCCAGGTCCGCGGCGGTGGCGACGAGGCCGTCGCCGGGCAGCGGGGTCACCTGCGCTCGCAGGACGGTGCCGGGCGCGGTGCCCGCGGCGGCTCCGGCGCCCTGAGCGGTGGAGATCGCCAGGTCCTGCCCGGAGGTGATGCCCAGGTCGGCGGCGAGGGCCTCGGGCACGACGACGACCCCGTCCGCCAGCGGCGCCAGGGCCGCCGGTGAGGCCACCACCGCGCGGGCAGCGGCGGGGTCGACGCCGCGCACGGGCAGGTCCGCGGCCTCGGCCCCGGCGCCGCCCGGCAGGACGACGTCGGCGCGCGCCTCCGCCAGGCCCACGGCGCGCTCCACGCCGTCCACCGCGCCGACGGCGCGCACCAGGGCCGCCTCCAGGGCGGTCGGCGGCGCGGCCGCCGAGCTGACCGAGACGTCGACGGGCCACTGCTCGTCCAGCGCCTCGTCGAGGGTCGCCTGCGTGCTGGCGGCCCCCACCGCCATGCAGGAGACGAGGGTGACGCCGATCAGCAGCGCGCTGGTCGTCGTCGCCGTGCGCCGCGGGTCGCGCACGGCGTTGGCCGCGGCGACGCGGGCCGGCCCGCCGCCGACGAGCGCCGCGAGGCGGCCCAGGGCGCCGACGGCGCGCGGGACGACGAGCACCGCGCCGAGCAGGACCCCGGTGAAGGAGAGCATCCCCCCGCCCAGGGCCAGCAGCAGGCCCGCGCCCGACCCGCCCGGGGACAGCGCCAGGCCGCCGCCCAGCAGCGCCGCGCCGCTCGCCACGAGCAGCGCGGCGCTCGCCGCGCGCCAGCGCGAGGCGCGCGTGCGCAGGTCGGGGGCCTGCGGCGGGCGCAGCGCGGCCAGCGGCGCCACCGCGGTGGCGGCCCGCGCCGGGGCCAGGGCCGCCAGGAGCGTCGCCAGGACCCCCAGGGCCACCGGCACGGCGACGCTGGTGGCGGTCACCTCCACCGAGCCGGGCACCGGCACGCTCGACTGAGCGCGCGAGAGCACCGCGGCGGCGGCGGCCGCCAGGCCCGTGCCGACGGCGACGCCGGCGGAGGAGGCGAGGAGCCCGGTGGCCAGGGCCTCGGCGAGCACGCCCGCGCGCACCTGCCTCCGGGTGGCGCCGACGCAGCGCAGCAGCGCCAGCTGGCGGGTGCGCTGGGCCACGAGCACCGCGAGGGTGTTGGTGATGACGAGGCCGGCGACGAACAGCGCCAGGACGGCGAAGGCGAGGACGGCCCCGGTGAGCACGTCGGTGCCGCTGGTGAGGCTGTCGACGGCGACCCGGGCCTGCTCCTCCGCGGTGCGGGCCACGGCGCCGCGACCCTCCAGCGCGCCGGCGACCTGCGCGCGCAGCTCCTCGGGGCTGGTGCCCTCGGCGGCGACGGCGTGGACGGCCTCGTAGGGCGCGCCCGCCTCCCCCGTCGCGTCGCCGGCCCACGCGAGCACCTGCTCGGGCGCGGCGAGGGCCGGCGCGAGGCCGGAGGCCGGGCCGCCGGGCACGGCGAGCAGCCCCGTCACGACGGCCGGCTCGTCCCGGTGCACGACCGCGCCGCCGGCCGGGTCGACGTCGAAGGTGCGCACCAGCACGTCGTCCCCGACCCCGGCGCCCAGCCGCTCGGCGACGTCCGCGCCGAGCGCCAGGCCCCCCGGCCCCTCGGGCAGGGCGCCCTCGAGGACCTCGGAGGTGCGCAAGGCCGGCACGGACGGCACACCGGTGACGGAGGCGTACTGGGAGCGGCCGCCGGCGAGGAGCTCGACGTGGGTGCTGGCCCGCCCGTCGGCGCCCGCCGCGCCGGGCAGCGCCCGCACGGCGCTCACGGCGGCCTCGTCCAGCGGCTGCCCGGTCACGACGACGTCGGCGCCGGCGTAGCCGGCGGCCACGGACGCGGAGGCGGTGCGCTGCAGCAGCCCGCTGCCGAGCAGCACGGCCGTGACGAAGGCCGTCCCGAGGACGATCGCGAGACCGGCGGCGAGCAGGCGGCCGCGGCTGCCGGCGCTCAGGCGCCACGTCGTGGTGAGCATCAGGCCCCGCCCCCCGTCCCGGAGGGGGCCTCCAGGGCGCCCAGCGCCGAGAGCACCGACTCCGGGGTGGGCCGGTCGACCTCGCCGGCGAGGCGGCCGTCGGCGAGCAGCACCACGCGGTCCGCGTGCGCGGCGGCCACCGGGTCGTGGGTGACCATGACGACGGTCTGGCCCAGCTCGCGCACGCTGCGACGCAGGAGCGCCAGCACCTCCGCGCCCGAGCGGGAGTCCAGGTTCCCGGTCGGCTCGTCGGCGAAGACGACCTCCGGGCGGGTGATCAGGGCGCGGGCGATGGCGACGCGCTGCTGCTGCCCGCCGGAGAGCTCGCCGGGCCGGTGACCCATCCGCGCCTCGATGCCGAGGACGTCCACGAGCGCGGCCAGCCACTCCCGGTCGATGCGGGGACGGCGTCCGGCCAGCTCCAGCGGCAGCAGCACGTTCTGCTCCGCGGTCAGCATCGGCAGGAGGTTGAAGGACTGGAAGACGAAGCCCAGGCGCCGGCGGCGCAGCAGCGTCAGCGCGGTGTCGTCCAGCGCGGTCAGCTCGGTGTCCCCGAGGAAGACCCGCCCGCTGGTCGCCGCGTCCAGGCCGGCAAGGCAGTGCAGCAGGGTGGACTTCCCGGAGCCGGACGGACCCATGATCGCGGTCAAGCGCCCGCGGTCGAAGGCGACGTCCACGCCGCTGAGCGCCGCGACGGCGGCCTCGGCGCGCCCGTAGGTCTTGTGCAGGTCCGCGCACCGCACCGCGGCGCCGCCCCGGGGGACCGGCGGGGGGACCGGTGGGGGGACGCGCGAGGGGGTGGGCGCCGCGACGGCGCTGTCGGGACGGGCGGAGCGGGTCGCGTCGATCGGCATGCCGACCATGCTGGGAGCCGGCGCGACGGAGGGCGTCGGAGCACGGGCTGATCCCGCCGTCCACCCCGGGGATGACGCGGCGCCCCCACCCCAGCACCCGGCCCCGCCCCCGGCCGCTGGTCCTAGGCTGGAGCGGGAGCGGTCCGCGGGGGCCGCCGAGGAGGGGATGGCGTGACCTCGAGCGATCCGTCGGGGCTGTCGGCACTGGACGGGCCGGTGGTGCTGGCCGCCTTCGAGGGCTGGAACGACGCGGGCGAGGCGGCCAGCACGGCCGTGCAGCACCTGGAGGAGGTGTGGGGCGCCGAGCAGGTCGGCGAGCTCGACCCCGAGGACTACCACGACTTCCAGGTCAACCGGCCCCTGGTCAGCCTCGACGAGGACGGGCACCGGCGCATCAGCTGGCCCGTCACGCGCGTCAGCGTGGCCACCGCTCCCCGCTCCGGGCGCCGGGTGGTGCTCGTGCACGGCATCGAGCCGTCCATGCGCTGGCGCTCCTACACGCGCGAGCTGCTGGGGGTCGCGCGCGAGCACGGAGCGCGCACCGTCGTCACCCTCGGGGCGCTGCTGGCCGACGTCCCGCACACCCGCCCCATCCCGGTCTCCTCGACCACGGACGACGAGGACCTGCTGCGCCGCCTGTCCCTGGAGCGCTCCACCTACGAGGGGCCCACGGGCATCGTCGGCGTCCTCGCGGACGCGGCGGTCTCCAGCGGGCTGCCGTCGCTGTCCCTGTGGGCCGCGGTGCCGCACTACGTGGGGCAGTCCCCCTCCCCCAAGGCCGTCCTGGCGCTGCTGGGCCGGGTCGAGGAGCTGCTCGGCGAGCCGGTGCCGCTCGGCGACCTCGTCGACGACGCCCGGGCCTGGGAGCACGGCGTCGACGAGCTGGCCGGCGAGGACGCCGAGATCGGCGAGTACGTTCGCCAGCTGGAGGAGGCCAAGGACACCGCGGACCTGCCGGAGGCCTCCGGCGAGGCCATCGCGCGCGAGTTCGAGCGCTACCTGCGTCGCCGCCCCGAGGACGGACCGCCCTCCCGCGGGTGAGCCGGCCGCTCCCTGCCCGCTGCACCTGCCCGCCCGCACGCGGGCGCTGTTCGCCGGCTCCGGCCTCAGCGCGGGCGCGGGCGCCGGTCGCGCCGCCGCGGCGCGTGCCGCCGCTGACCGCTCACAGGCGCACGCCGAGCAGGGCGTCCACCGCGCGCTCGACCAGCCCGGGCGCTCCCGCGGGCGGCGCGGCGGGCGGCGCGTCACCCCGCCCGCCGGCCAGGCGCGCGTGCGCCCACGCGTCCACCACGGCCAGGGCCCCGGGCGCGTCCAGGTCCTCGGCCAGGCGCTCGCGCACCCCCGCCAGGACGGCGGGCTCGTCGTCCTGCTCCGGCCCGCCGCCGGAGCGGGAGAGCGCCGCGCGCCAGCGCCCCAGGCGCTCCTCGGCCTCGCGCAGGCCCTGCGCCGTCCACGCCCAGTCGCTGCGGTAGTGGTGGGCCAGCACGGCCAGGCGCACCGCCGCCGGGTCCGTGCCCTGGGCGCGCAGGCGCGAGACGAGCACGAGGTTGCCGCGCGACTTGCTCATCTTCTCGCCGTCCAGGCCCACCATGCCGGCGTGCACGTAGCGGCGCGCGAACGGCGGCCCGTCGAGGACGTGCCCGTGGGAGGCGCCCATCTCGTGGTGGGGGAAGACGAGGTCCGAGCCGCCGCCCTGCACGTCGATCGGGTGCCCCAGGTGCTCGCGCGCGATCACCGTGCACTCGACGTGCCAGCCGGGCCGCCCCCGCCCGAGGTCCCCGCCGTCCCACGCCGGCTCCCCGGGGCGCTGCAGGCGCCACAGCAGCGGGTCGAGGGGGTCGCGCTTGCCGGGCCGGTCCGGGTCGCCGCCGCGCTCGGCCGACAGAACCGCCATCGCGGCCCGGTCCAGGTGCGAGACGCCGCCGAACAGGGGGTCGGCGGCGGTGGCGAAGTACACGTCGCCGTCGGGCTCGCCGTCCGCGCCCGGCACCCGGTAGGCCGCCCCGTCCTCGAGGAGGCGCCGCACGGCCGTCGCGATGAGCGGGATCGACTCCACCGCACCCACCCAGGCGTCGGGCGCCAGCACGGCCAGGGCGGTCATGTCCTGCGCGAACAGCGCGCTCTCGCGGGCGGCGAGCTCGCGCCAGTCCTCCCCGCTCGCGCGGGCCCGCTCCAGCAGCGGGTCGTCGACGTCGGTGACGTTCTGCACGTAGCGCACGCGGTGCCCCGCGTCGCGCCAGGCGCGCTGCAGCAGGTCGAACGCCAGGTAGGTCGCGGCGTGCCCGAGGTGCGTGGCGTCGTAGGGGGTGATGCCGCACACGTACAGGGTGGCGTCGACGTCCTGCGCGGCGGGCACGAGCGCGCCCGTGGCGGTGTCGTGCACCAGCACCGGCCCCCCGCGGCCCGGCAGGTCGGGAACGGGCGGGGAGGGCCAGGAGCGCACCGGCCGACCCTACCGGCGGCCCGGCCCCGCACCCGCCTGCCCCGCTCCGCTGGGCCGCTGGGCCGCTGGGCCGCTGCGCCGCTGCGGTGAGCGGGGGCTCAGGTCGGCAGGCGGGCGGCGAGGTCGGGCGCGAGCAGGACGCGGCGCGCCACGAGCTCGACGACGACCAGCACCGCGAGCGCCTGCGCCGCGAGCAGGCCGACGAGCACGAGCAGCTGCACCGCGGCGGCCGAGACGACCGACCCGCCGCCGAGCAGGACGCCGACGAACGCGCCGGGCAGGGTGACCAGGCCCACGGTGCGCGTCTGGTCCAGGGCGGGCACGAGGGCCAGCCCCGCGGCCGGGCGCGCCACCTCCAGGGCGGCCTCGCGCGCCGGGAGGCCGAGGGAGAGGGCCGCCTCGTACTCCCCGGTGCGGACGCCGAGCTCGTCGGCCGTGCGGCGGCCCGCCAGGGTCGTGGCGGTCATCGCGCCGCCCACGAGGATCCCCGCGACGGGCAGCACGCTCTGCGGCTGCGCGGGCACGGCGCCGGAGGCGAGCACCAGCACGAGCACCGGGGCGGCGCCGGCGGCCACCGGCACGGCGGCCCACGGCGTGCGCAGCGGCAGGCCGAGGCGGCGCGAGGACGTCGCGGCGGCCACGGCGAGCATCGCGGCGACCCACAGGGCCGTCCACGCCAGGGACGTCAGCACCGCGGCGAGCACCAGCGCCACGCCCGCCAGCTGCGCGGTGGCGCGCAGGGCCGCTGCCACCACGGCGCGGCGCAGCGGCAGGCGGGCCAGGGCGAGCGCCAGGACCGCCACGCCCACCAGGGCCACCAGCACGCCGGCCAGCGCCGGCGACGGCGTCACCACGGGCGTGCGGCCAGACGTGCGGCCCGACGTGCGGCCCGACGTGCGGTCAGAACGGCGGCCAGGGCAGGGTCGGCCAGCCCGGCCGCGGCCGCGGGTAGCGGCCGCGGGAGGCCAGGCGCTGCACCCGCTCCCCGAGCGCGTCGACCTCCTCGGCGGTGAGCAGGTCGCTCAGCTCGTCCGCCAGCGGCCCGGCCAGGGCCGCGGCGGTCGCGGCCAGCCGGGCGGCCCCGTCGTCGTCCACGCGCTGGCCCGCCCACCCCCACAGCACGGTGCGCAGCTTGTGCTCGCAGTGGAAGGTCAGTCCGTGGTCGACGCCCCAGACCGGCTCCTCCCCGCCCGCGCCCGCCGCCGCGGCGTCGGCGCCGGGGCCCCGCAGCGCGCCGCGCAGGACGTGGCCGCCCTTGCGGTCGGCGTTGTTGACGACCGCGTCGAACAGCGCCATGCGGCGCAGCGCGGGGTGCTCGGCGTGCACGAGCAGCACCGAGCGCCCGTCGGTGCCCGAGCCCTCCACGACCGCGTGCCAGCCCTGGGGCACCCGGCTCGGGGGCACGACGTCGACCAGCCCGGCGCCGGGCACCGGGGTGCTCGGGAGCAGGGGGCCGACCCACAGCTGCACCGACCCCGCCCCGCGCGGGCCGTCGCGCAGCACGGTGGGCGGCACGACGTCCCAGCCGCCCGCGGAGGAGACGAGCCACGCGGCGAGCTCCCGCTCGGCGAGCGTGCCGTCGGGGAAGTCCCACAGCGGCGCCTCGCCCGCGACGGGCTTGTACACGCAGCGGGCGCGCGCGCCGTCCAGCTCGACCTCGGCGACGAGGGTGGTGTTGGAGGCGCCGGCGACGCGGCCGAGCACCTGCAGCTCCCCGCGGGAGAGCAGGTCCAGCGGGTCGGGCGCGCCGGGGGCGGGGGTGGTCAGCGCCGGTACCCGTTCGCGCGGGGGCAGACGTGGCCGGAGGGCTCGAGGGGGTCGCCGCAGAACGGGCACGGGGGGCGGCCCGCCGCGACCACGGCCAGGGCCCGGCTGGCGAAGGAGCGGGCCGTGGCGCCCGACAGGTGCACGCGCAGCACCGAGCGGGGGTCGTCGTCCCCGCCGGTGGCGGCCCCGGCGCCCTCGGCCTCCTCGGTGCCCTCGTCGACCTCGAAGCACTCGATCACCACGAGCTGGCGGTCGCCGTCCCAGGCCAGCGTCATGGTGCCGACCCGGAACTCCTCCTCGATCGGCGTGTCCAGCGGGGCGGTGTCGCCGGCGTCGGACGGGGCGACGGCGGGCACGGGCGCGGAGCCGCCGCTGCGCCGCACCACCTCGTCGAGCAGCTCCTCGACCCGCTCGGCCAGCGCAGAGACCTGCGTCTTCTCCAGCGCCACGCTGGTCAGGGAGGCACCGGAGCGGGCCTGGAGGAAGAAGGTGCGCGACCCGGGCGGGCCGACGGTGCCGGCGACGAACCGGTCCGGGGGGTCGTAGTCGAAGACCTGCCGGGGCATGGGCGCGACCCTACCCGCGGGCCCCGGCGGGCCCGGTGGCACCGGCGTCCGCGCCGCCGGGGCCCGTGGTGCCGGGGCCCGTGGTGCCGGAGCCCGCGGTGCCGGGACCCGCGCCGCCGCCGACGGCGGCGTCCGAGCCCGAGCCCGAGCCGGAGCCCGCGCCGTCCTCGGCGGGCGGCAGCAGGCCCGAGACGTCGCCGCCGGTGTCGTTGACGCGCACGGCGAAGGGCCGCAGCGGCGTGTAGCGGACGACGGAGACCGAGGCGGGGTCGACGACGATGCGCTGGAAGGCGTCCAGGTGCATGCCGAGCGCGTCGGCGAGCACGGCCTTGATGACGTCGCCGTGGGAGACGGCCACCCACACCGCGTGCGCCCCGTGCTCGGCCGCCACGCGCGCGTCCACGCGCCGGACGACGTCGAGGGCGCGCGACTGCATGGTGCGCATCGACTCCCCGTCGGGGAAGGTCACCGCGCTGGGGTGGGCCTGCACCACCGGCCACAGCGGGTCCTCGGTCAGCTCCTTCAGCGGGCGGCCGGTCCAGGAGCCGTAGTCGCACTCGGACAGGTCGTCCTCGACGTCCACGCCCGGGCGCGGCGCCTCCTCGGTGCCGCCCGCCCCGGTGATCGCGGCGGCCGTGGCGCGGCAGCGCTGCAGGGGGCTGGAGACCACGGCCGCCAGCGGCAGCGGCGCCAGGCGCTGCGCGAGCGCGGCCACCTGGGCGCGCCCGGCGTCGTCGAGGTCCACCCCCGGGGTGCGCCCGGCCAGCACCCCGCCGGCGTTGGCGGCCGTGCGGCCGTGGCGGACGAGCAGCAGCGTGGGCACCGGCACACCGTACGCACCGCCCGCTCCCCCGCCCGGCGGGCCTCCTGGGCACGAGCGGCACCGCCCGACGAGGATGGCCCCGTGATCGTGGACACCGCGGCCTACGTGGACGCCCAGCGGCAGGCGGCGCAGGACTGGTCGCAGGCGCTGCAGGCCCGCCGCGCGGCCGGCGAGGGCTTCGTGTGGATCGGTCTGCACGACCCGACGCTGGAGGAGCTCACCCACCTGGCGAACGAGCTGCAGCTGCACCCGCTCGCCGTCGAGGACGCCGTGCGCGGGCGCCAGCGCCCCAAGCTGGAGGTCTACGACAGCTCCCTCTTCCTCGTCCTGCGCCCGCTGGAGTACGTGGAGGAGACCTCCCAGATCGAGACCGGCGAGCTGATGGTCTTCGTCGGGGACCGGTTCGTCGTCACCGTCCGACGCGGGCGCACCCGCCCGCTGCGCGACGTGCGCGCCCGCGTCGAGGCCCAGCCGCAGCTGCTGCGCGGCGGCCCGGCGCAGGTGCTGCACGCCGTCATGGACGCCGTCGTCGACCGCTACACGGAGATCGACGAGGAGGTGGCGCGGGACCTCGCCGCGTTCGAGGACGAGGTGTTCTCGGGCGCCTCCCGCCGCGACACGACGGCGATCTACGCCCTGAAGCGGGAGGTGCAGGAGATGCGCCGGGCGCTGGAGCCGCTGGTGCGCCCGGCCACGCAGCTGGCGCGGGCGCAGCTGCCGTTCGTGCCGAAGAAGGCGCGGGCCTTCTTCGGCGACGTCCTGGACCACCTGGTGCGCACCCTCGACCACGTCGAGGGCTACGACAAGCTCCTCACCGACCTGCTCAACGTGCACCTGACGCAGGTGTCGGTGCGCCAGAACGAGGACGTGCGCAAGATCTCCTCGTGGGCGGCCATCGCCGCGGCCCCCACGCTGGTCGCCAGCGTGTACGGGATGAACTTCGAGCACATGCCGGAGCTGGGCTGGCACTACGGCTACGCGTGGGCCCTGGCGCTGATCCTCGGGGTCTCCGGCGGCCTGTACGCGGCGTTCAAGCGCTCCGGCTGGCTGTGACGCCCGGTCGTGACGCCCGGTCGTGACGCCCGTCGGGGACGGCGGCCGCGCCGCTCAGGCGCCGCTCGCGGTGAGCACGCCCGTGCCGAGCAGGGCGTAGACCACGGCCGCCAGCGCGACCCGGTAGAGGACGAACGGGCGGAAGTCGTGGCTGCTGATGTAGCGCAGCAGCCACGCGATGACGGCGTAGCCGACGCCGCCCGCGATGGCGGTCGCCAGCAGCGTCGGCCCCCAGGCGACGGTGGCGAGGTCCTCCAGGCCCTTGGCCACCTGCAGACCGCCCGAGGCGAGGACGGCCGGGATCGCCAGGAGGAAGGAGTAGCGGGCGGCCGCCTCGCGCGTATACCCCATGAGCAGGCCCGCGGCGATGGTGCCGCCCGAGCGGGAGACGCCGGGCACGAGGGCCGCGGACTGCGCCAGCCCGAAGAGCAGGCCGTCGCGCCAGCCGAGCTCGTCGAGGGTGCGCCGGGCGAGGGCGCGGCGGTCGGCGACGTGCAGGACGACCGCGAAGACCCACAGCATCGTGGCGGTCAGCCACAGGTTGCGCACCGCGGGGCCCTCGATGGCGTCCTGGAAGGCGTAGCCGAGGAACCCGATCGGCAGCGAGCCGATGATCACCAGCCAGCCCATGCGGGCGTCGGGGTGGTTCTGCGGCAGGCGCCGCGCCTGGGCCAGCACCCAGGCGCGCGCGATGCGCCAGATGTCGCGCCGGAAGTACACGAGCACGGCGGCCTCGGTGCCCAGCTGGGCGATGGCGGTGAACGCCGCGCCCGGGTCCTCGCTGCCGATCAGCTGCCCGACGACGCTCAGGTGCGCGCTGGAGGAGATCGGCAGGAACTCCGTCAGCCCCTGCACCAGCCCCAGGATGGCGGCGTCGACCCAGCCCGGCCCGGCGCTCACGCGCCCGTCCCGGCGGCGTCGAGGGCGTCCGCGAGGACGCCGAGGTCCGCCAGCCGCTGCTCCAGCGCCGGCGCCATCGGCGCGGCGCAGACGGTGGTGACGCCGACCCCCGCGAGGGCCTGCAGCCGGTCGCGCAGCGCGGGCGCCGGGCCGATCAGGCACGTGGCCTGCAGGAAGGCGCGGGGCACGGCGGCCGCCGCCTCCCGGTGCCGGCCCGCGAGGAAGTGCTCCTGCACCCGCGCCGCCTCCGCTCCGTAGCCCATCCGCTCCGCCAGGCGGCGGTAGAAGTTCTGCTCGCGGCTGCCCATGCCGCCCAGGTACAGCGCCGCGTGGGCGCGCACGGGGCCGCTGGCCGCCTCCGCGGCGTCCGCGCGCGCCGGCGCCGGCCCGTCGGCGGTGACGACCAGCGGCACGGTCGGCGCGACGTCGAAGCCGTCGCTGCCCGCCGCGGGGTCGCGCCGCCCGCGCCCGCGCGCGAGCGCCGCCAGCGCCTCCTGAGCGTGCTCGGGGCTGAAGAAGACCGGCAGCCACCCGTCGGCGACCTGCCCGGCGAGCTCGACGTTGCGGGGCCCGACCGCGGCCAGGTACACGGGGATCCGCTCGCGCGGCGGGCACAGCGCCAGCCGCAGCGGCACCCCGGGCCCGTCGGGCAGCGGCAGGCGCAGGTGCTCGCCGTCGTAGGCCACGGGACGGCGCGACAGGGCCAGGCGGACGACGTCCACGTACTCGCGGGTGCGCGCCAGCGGCGCGTCGAAGCGCACCCCGTGCCAGCCCTCGGACACCTGCGGGCCGGAGACGCCCAGGCCGAGGCGGAACCGCCCGCCGGAGAGGGTGTCGAGGGTCGCGGCCGTCATCGCCGTGGCGGCGGCGCTGCGCGCGGGCACCTGCATCACCGCGCTGCCCAGGCCGATGCGCGTGGTCTGCGCGGCCAGCCACGCGAGCACGCTCGGCGCGTCGGAGCCGTACGCCTCGGCGACCCAGGCGGTGGAGCAGCCGACCTCCTCGGCCCGGCGCGCCAGGGCGAGGGACTGCGCGGGGCCCGAGGCCACCTCGGCACCGGGGCGGGCGGTCGAGGGGCTCCCGCTCCAGTAGCCGAGGGTGACGGCGAGTTCCACGTCGCACGAGCCTACGGCGCTGCGCGAGCGCGAGGTCGCGGCCGGGGCGATCCGCCACGCGCTGCGGTCGCCGCCGCTAGCCTGCCGGGCGTGGAGGAGCGGTACGTCGGGCGGTCGGGCCTGCGGGTGTCACCCCTGGGGCTGGGCACCCTGACGTGGGGCCGCGACACCGACGAGCACGAGGCGCGCGACCAGCTGCGGGCCTTCGTCGAGGCCGGCGGCACCCTCGTCGACACCGCCGACAGCTACGGCGGCGGGGCCGCCGAGGCGGTCCTGGGGGCCCTGCTCGCGGAGGACGTGGACCGCTCCGAGGTCGTCCTGTGCACCAAGGCCGGCATCGGCCACGGCCCCGACGCGGGACGGCGCGGGCGCTGGGGGCGCGCAGACGGCTCGGCCCGCTCGATGCTCGCGGCCCTGGACCGCTCGCTCGCGCGCCTGGGCACCGACCACGTGGACCTGTGGCTGGCGCACTCGTGGGACCCGTGGGTGCCGGTGGAGGAGACGCTGCGCGCCCTGCAGGCGGCCGAGAGCACGGGGCGGGCGCGCTACGTCGGCGTGGCCGACCACTCCGGGTGGCAGCTGGCGACGGCGGCGGCCGCGTCCGGCGCCCGCGGCCTCCCGCTCGTGGCCGCCTCCGTGGAGCTCTCCCTGCTGCAGCGCGCGGCCGAGCGCGAGGTCGTGCCCGCGGCCGCCCACCACGGCCTCGGGCTGCTGGCGTGGGCCCCGCTGGCGCACGGGGTGCTGACCGGCAAGTACCGCGGCGGCGCCCCGGCGGACTCGCGCGCGACCTCCGCCGAGCTGGCGCCGTGGGTGCGCCCCTACCTCGGCGACGAGCACCGGCGCGTGGTGCACGCGGTGAGCACGGCCGCGCAGGGGCTCGGGGTCGCGCCGCTGGAGGTGGCGCTGGCGTGGGTGCGCGACTCCCCCGGCGTCGTCTCCGCCGTGGTCGGGGCGCGCACGGCGGGGCAGCTGCTCGGGGCGCTGGAGGTCGAGGACCTCGTCCTGCCCCCGGAGATCCGGGCGGCGCTGGACGACGTCTCGCGCCCCTCCTCGGCATGAGGCACGCCCTCGTCACGCTCGGCCCGGCGTCGAGGGCGCCCGCCCGCTCCCCCGTCGATCCCGGGGCCGGCGCCCGTTCCCCGCGCCGGTCTCGGGGTCGGTGCCGATGACACGCCGGGTCCGCGGGCCACGACCCCGGGATCGCGGCGCCGACAGGTGGGCGCGCGGGTCACAGGCGCGTGGCCGGCCCGTCCCCGCGGGCGTCGTCCCCGGCCTCGTCGTCGATCTCGGTGTCGTCCTCGGTGTCGTCCTCGGTGTCGTCCTCGGCGTCGTCGAGGTCCTCCTCCTCGAGGTCCTCGTCGGCGTCCTCGTCCTCCGCGTCCTCGTCGTCGTCCGCGTCCTCGTCGTCGTCCGCGTCCTCGACGTCGTCGTAGAGGACGAACGGGGTGACCTCGTCGTGCGCGGAGTACAGCGCCTCGTCGTAGGCCTCGAAGGCGTCGGCCAGGGCGCGGTAGGCGGCCTCCACCGCCGGGTCCTGCTCCCCGCGCCGGCGCTGGGCGGCCTGCAGGTGCGCCTCCAGCGCGGCCACGAATCGGTCGAGCGCAGCGCGGGGGTCGGTCGCCATGCAGCAGACCGTAGCGGGCCGGGGGCATGATGGGCACCGATGAGGGACGCGAGCCTGCCGCAGCCGAGCCGACCGGCGCCCGAGTACGAGTACCGCACCATCACCCTGCCCCGCGGCACCAGCCGCGCGCAGGCGCGCCAGCTGCTCACCGAGCACGCCGAGTACGGCCGCTGGGAGCTGGCGCGCGTGCGCCTGTACGTCGGCGGCGCGCGCACCGTGCAGCTGCGCCGCCGGATCCTGCGGGTCCAGCGCTCCCTCTGAGCGCCGGACGGCGGGCGGCGGCCGCCCGAGCGCCGCGGCCCGCCGCTCAGCAGGTGCGCAGGAAGCGGTCGAGCACGCGGGTGCCGAAGCGCAGCGCGTCCAGCGGCACGCGCTCGTCCACGCCGTGGAAGAGGCCGGCGAAGTCGAGGTCGGCCGGCAGCCGCAGCGGCGCGAACCCGTAGCCGGGGATGCCGAGCTGGCTGAAGGACTTGTTGTCCGTGCCGCCGGAGAGGCAGTACGGCAGCACGCGGGCGCCCGGGTCCTCCGCCAGCAGCGCGTCGACCATGCGGTCGACCACCGGCGCGTCGTAGGGGGCCTCCAGGGCGACGTCGCGGTGCACGACCTCCACGGCCACGCCCTCGCCGGCCAGCTCGCGCACGGTGCTCACGAGCTGCTCCTCGTGCCCGGGCAGGAAGCGCCCGTCCACGAGCGCGGTCGCGGTGCCGGGGATGACGTTGTGCTTGTACCCGGCCTCCAGCACCGTGGGGTTGACGCTGTCGCGCAGGGTGGCGCCCACCCAGCGGGCCGTCGTCCCGAGCTGGGCCAGCAGGTGCTGCGGGTCGCTCGGGTCGAGCTCGACGCCGGTGATCTCGCTGACGCCGTCGAGGAAGGCGCGCACGGTCGGGGTCAGCTCGATCGGCCACTCGTGGGCGCCGATGCGGGCGACCGCCCGGCACAGGCGGGTGACGGCGTTGTCGTCGTTGACCTGCGAGCCGTGCCCGGCGCGCCCGGAGGCGACCAGGCGCAGCCACGCCAGGCCCTTCTCCGCGGTCTGCAGCAGGTAGCAGCGCTGCCCCGCGACGTCGATGGAGAAGCCGCCGACCTCGCTGACCGCCGCGGTGGCGCCCTCGAACAGCTCGGGGCGGTGGTCCACGAGCCAGTGGGCGCCCTTGAGGCCGCCGGCCTCCTCGTCGGCGAGGAACGCGACGACCAGGTCGCGGGGAGGACGCCGCCCGCTGCGCACCGCCTCGCGCAGGACGGCGAGCATCATCGCGTCCATCCCCTTCATGTCCACGGCGCCGCGCCCCCACAGGCAGCCGTCGCGCTCCTCCCCGGCGAAGGGGTCGACCTGCCAGTCGGCGGCGCGGGCGGGGACGACGTCCAGGTGGCCGTGGACGAGCAGCGCGCCGCGCTCGGCGGTGCCGGCGGGATCGCCCTCGACGCGGACGACGACGCTGGCGCGGCCGGGCTCGCTCTCGATCAGCTCCGGGTCCAGGCCGACCTCGGTGAGCAGGCCCATCACGTGCTCGGCGGCGGCCCGCTCCCCCGGGCCGGAGCCGTCGCCGTAGTTGGAGGTGTCGATGCGCAGCAGGTCGCGGCACAGGTCGACGACCTCGACCTCCGCGGCGGTGGGCGCGTTCTCGGCGACGTCGACGCTCATGCCCGCACGGTAGCCACTGCACGTGTCGGGCCGGGGTCCGCTGCATGACGCAGTGGGGTGCGACGAGGCAGCGGTGCTAGTCTGCTGCCGCTGCGGAACCGCTCTCGGGAGGCTCCGGAGCCACCGGTCCGGGTGGCGGAATAGGCAGACGCGCTAGCTTGAGGTGCTAGTCCTCGTACAGAGGGTGGGGGTTCAAGTCCCCCCTCGGACACTCCTCGACCACGTCGTGGCCAGCGGCGATGCTGCCCCGAAGGTCCGAGCCCACCCCTGAGCGGGCGTCCACCCCGCCGACCCGGACCGGTGAGAACACCGCCCGCGGGCTGCGCGAGGTCGCCGACGGCCTCACGCGCTCCGGGCAGCTCCCCGCGCCCACCGGCGGTCCGGGCGGCTGGCTGCTCGACCGCCCGGACCTCGCGACCTGGGCGAGCCAGCGCGGTGATCGCGCGCACGTACGCGGACAACCGCTTCGACCTCGGCCGCCCGGACGCCGACTTCGAGCTGCGCCTGGACAGCGTCAGCGCCGGGGCGCTGACCAGCGCCCGGCTGCACTACGGCGTGCAGGGACGAGTGCGCACCGCGCCAGCGGACACCTTCATCACCGCCCTCGTGCTGAGCGGCTCGGCGTCCTTCGCCCGCCCCGGCAGCGACCGCCGTTCCTCACCGCCGGTGGGCTCTGGCGCTACGACACCGAAGAGGACCTGCACGCCACCTTCGACCCCGACTCGACGTTCGGGTCCCTCGCGCTGCCCTCGTCCGCGATCGCCGAGGCCGCCAGCACCCACGACCTCGCGCAGGCCGGCGGCGCACGAGCCACCGCGGTGCGCTTCTGGGACGACGTCGCCGTCGACGAGGGCGCCGAGCGGTACCGGGCCGGGCTGATGCGCCTGGTCCACGACCAGGCCACCGCACCGCGATCCCCCCTCGCCAGCCCCCTGGTGCGCGCCCACCTGACCCGCACCCCGGCCGCCGCGGCCCTGGTGTGCTTGCCCAACACCACGATGAGCACCGACTGCGCACCCGGCGCCGGGAACGTCGGGCCGCCACCCTGCGCCGCGCCGTCGCACACCTGCACGCCCACGCCGAGGAACCCCTCACCGTCACCGACCTCGGCGCCGCCCACCGCTCCCGGTACGGCGTCCTGCCTCGCGACACCCTGCACACCTGAGGCGACCCGGCGGCGGACGCGACCGCTGCAGCACCCCGATCTGCGGGCACCCGGTCACCGCGCCTGCCGCGGGGCCCGCACGCCACCGCGTGCGGCGCCCGCGCCGGCCCCCGTGGGGACGAGCCGGCCCGGCACGGACTCAGTGGTGCCACGTGAGCACCAGGGCGGTCGCGCCGTCGGTCGACTCCCAGAGCCCGGCCGTGACCACCGACCCGCGGCCTCGCGGCTGGGGTGCGTGTCCCGGGGTGTGGGTGTACCGAGCTACCGGGCCCGGGCGAAGTCCGCGGGCCGGAAGCGGCCCTGCGCCAGCTGCCCCTCGATCTGCTCCAGGCTGCGGCCGGTGAGCTCCGGCATCCGCCGGTACAGGAAGACGAACCCGGCGATGTTGAACAGCGCGTACAGCCAGAAGGTCTGACCGGTGCCGATCGTCTCGATGGTGCTCAGCAGCGTCAGAGTGATGAGCAGGTTCGTGCTCCACAGGGACGCCGACTGCGCCGCGGCACCGGCGGCGCGGGTGGCGAGGGGGTAGATCTCCGAGCCGGTGAGCCAGCCCATCAGCTGGATGCCGCCGGCGGTGAAGGCCATGAAGGCGATCAGCGTGGCGACGATGTACGGCACCTGCTCCTGGCCGTCGTTGCCGGTGACGAAGAAGGTGCCCAGCACGATCAGCGACAGGGCGGCTCCGGGCAGGGTGAGCAGGGTCAGCCGCCGCCGGCCTACGCGGTCGATGACGGCCAGCCCGATCAGCTGGGTGATCAGGTACGTCAGGCCGAGGGCGACGGAGACGCGCAGGGCCGCGCTGTCGGAGAACCCGTTGTCGGTGAGGATCGTCGGCGAGTAGTAGACGATCATCTCGATGCCGGACAGCTGGGTGAAGACCGCCAGGCCGCACCCGACCACCAGGGCCGGGCGCACCCACGCCTCCCGCAGGCCCCGCCAGCCGCGGGTGCTGGCCTCGCTCTCGGCCCGCACCAGGGTGCCGATGTCGTCGAGCTCGCCGGAGACGTCGGTGCCCGAGGGGCGTACGCGCGCGAGCGACTCGCGCGCCCGCTCGACCTGGCCGGCCCCGACGAGCCAGCGCGGGCTCTCGGGCAGGCGCAGCATCAGCGCGAGCATCAGCGCCGCGGGCACCGAGGCCGCGCCGACCGCCACCCGCCAGTCGATGCTCCGGCTGGCGCCGATCAGGGTGGCGATGACGATGCCGACGCCGATGGCGATCTGGAAGCACAGCACCAGGCGGCCGCGGTACCTCGTCGGCGCCAGCTCGGCGACGTAGACGGGGGCGGTCTGCGTGGCGCCGCCGACGGCGAAGCCGAGCACGAGGCGGCTCAGCGACAGCGTGACGGGGTCGGGCGCCAGCGAGGCGGCGAGCGCGCCCACGACGAAGACCACCGCGACGACCAGCAGCGTCCCGCGCCGGCCGCGCCGCTCGCCGAGGCGGCTGCACACCAGCGCCCCCACCACGGCGCCGGCCAGGATGGAAGCGGCGATCACCTGCTCCCAGCCGGTGCCGATGCCGAACTCGTCGGTGATCTGCAGCAGCGCCCCGGAGATGATGCCCGTGTCGTAGCCGTACAGCAGTCCCGAGATCGCCGAGACGAGCGCCACGACCACCACGGCGCCGGTCAGGCCGCCACCGTCGTCGCGCCGCGTGTCGGTGCCGACCCCGCCGGGCGGGGTGGAGGGGTGCTGCTGGTGCGCGGCCATCAGTCCCCTGCGTCGGCGTGGGGCGGAGCCCCTGCCAGGACGATAGGGCCGACCTGCGGAGGTCACCTCTCAGGAGCAGCGGCGTCCCGGTGCGTCGAGGGGACCGGGTCAGGCTCCGCGGTGCAGGGCCGTGCGGTGCCGGGCGAGCACGTCGAGGCCGAAGTCGGCGCCGGGGTCGCGCCACACCGAGTGGGCGTGGTTGGCGCCCCGCTGCGTGTTGTCCCACTCCACCAGCAGGCGGGGTCCCTGCAGGCGGTAGTAGTGCGGGTCGCCGGGCGCCGTGGACCCCGCCCAGGCGACGTGCACGGCGTCGAGGGCGGCCTCGTCGTCGTAGCGCCGCGCCGGGGAGACCTCGGGGGGGACGCGGTCGAGGTAGGTGCCGAGCAGGACCCGCAGCAGCTCGCGCTGCTCGGCGTCCAGCTCCGCTGCCGCCACCCCCTTCGGCGCGGTGGTGTACTCCACGGCCGCGTGGTCGGTGTCGCCGTACCCGGCGGCCTCGTCGATCCGGTCGCTCAGGCCCTGCAGCTTCTCCTGCTCCACCGGGTCCGGGAAGCGCTCGTCCCGCCAGATCCCGGCGAGCGGGATCACCCGCTGCCCCTCGGCGAGCGTCGTGCGGTTGGCGGTGACCAGGTCCGACGGCGCGCGGGGCAGCAGCACGGCCCGCGACGCCAGCTCGGGACGCAGCGACCGGACCAGGTCCCGGGCGGCGTCCTCGACCCGGGCCAGCGGCCGGTTCACCCCTCCGCCCAGCAGGGGCGACGTGGCCGGGTCCGCGCCGAGGAAGCACGGGGTCGTGGCCACGACCGCGCCGTCCACGACCAGGTTGCTGAGGGAGACGTGGTGCCCGCCGAACCGCCAGGCCCAGGGGTCGCTGCCCCCGGGCTCGCCGAAGACGCGCAGGTAGTACAGGCCCGGGTCCCGCCCGCGCTCGCGGTCGAAGCGGGTGACGAAGCCCTCGACCTGGTCGAGGACGTTCTCCAGTCCGATGATCGTCGCCACCGTGACGTACGCGGGCGTGGACAGCCCCGAGGCGACCAGCCGCATCGCGGCCCGCTGCTGGGCGGGTCGCTGCTCGTGGAACGTCAGGCCGCCGTGGTCGGTGGGCGTGTAGAACCAGCGCCGGCGCTCGGCGTCGGAGCCGTCGTCCGCAGGCACGGCGCCGGCAGCGACCCGGCGCTGCGCCGGGTCGAGGCCGTCCAGCCACGCGCTCGCGGCCTCCGCCATCCGCCGCGCCACCTCGCGCGCGGCGCCGTCGCCTCCCGGGGTGCCTGCGCCCGTCATGGCCGCAACCTAGCGCCGGAGCGCCGGAGCGGCACGGTGCGGCGCAGCGCGGCGCGGCGACCCGGCGCCGAGTCAGCGGCCCCCGGGGTGGAGGCGGACGCCGAGGACGGCCGTGTCGTCCTCGGCCGTGGCGCCCACCATCAGGCCCACCGCCTCGTGCAGCGGCTCGGGCAGGGAGGGCCCCGCCAGGGACCGGACCGTGCGCGCCAGCCTGTCGACGCCGGTGCTGAGGTGCTCCCCGCGGCGCTCGACGAGCCCGTCGCTGTGCAGGACCAGCGTCGAGCCCGCCGGGAGCGAGACGGTGTGGTCGCCGCGGGCGGTGCCGGCCTGCATCCCCAGCAGCAGGTCCGGCTGCCCGCCAGGCCGCGCTCGGAGGGGAACGTCACCTCGCGACCGCAGACCAGGCGGGACGGGTGGCCCAGCGAGCCCGCGCACGGCGGAGCCCGACGCGCGGCGGGCACCCGCCGGCCCGGGCGTCCGCTGAGCGCGGCGGCATCCCGCCCGTCGCCGGCTACCGCGTCCTGTCCTTGCGGTAGCCGAAGAAGTGCCGGCGCTTGATGACCTCGGCGACCTCGGGCGGCACCATCGCCTCCCACTCGGCGTCGTCGGTCGCGATCCGCGAGAGCACGTCCCGGGACAGGATCGACAGGTACTCGCGCCGGTACTCGTCCAGGTGCACGAAGCTGCCGCGCCCGGCGAGGTAGTCGAACAGCGGCTGCAGGCCGGGCTCGACCTGCATGTCCTCGACGGTGACGACGTCGCCGGTCTCGAGGTCCAGCATCGGGTACACGTACAGCTTGAGGTCGTTCTTGAACAGCCGGCCGAAGCTCTCCAGGATGCCCCCGGGCAGCTGCGCGTGCTCGCCCTCGTCGAAGAGGGTGATCAGGCTCGGCACCCCCATGACCACGCCGACGCGCTCGCTGGTGCGCGCCGACAGGTACGCCGCCAGCAGGTGGTAGGCGTAGTAGTTGGAGATCAGCACGGTCGTGCCGCAGGCGGCGAGCAGGTCGGCGCGGGCCAGGAAGTCGCGCCGGTCCACCTGCTCGCCGCCTGCCAGCAGGTTGCGCATGGTCAGCTCGGTGAGCAGCAGCACCGGCTTGCCGGCGACGGCCGGGTCCTGCTCGAACTCCTTGCGGGCGCAGTCGAGCATGTCGATGTTGACGACCGTCGGCGGGCGGAAGCTGCCGCGCTCGACGAGGACGGCGTGCTTGCGCAGCACCTCGCTCGGCTGGAGCACCTCCCGGTCCGGTCCGAACATCGCCACGCCGCTCAGGCCCAGCTGCACCAGGCGCAGCGCCATCAGCCGGTTGTCGACGCCGCGGAACTCGATGCCGCTGAACTGGAGCACGTCGATCTCGATGCGGCCGGTGGAGAGCCGGTCCAGCAGGCTGGCGACGATCTGGTCCGGCTCGTGGCGCTGGAAGAAGGCGGCGTGCAGCAGGTTCACCCCGACGACGCCGAGGGCCTCCTGCTGCAGCGCGGCGTCGTCGTCGAGCATCCGCACGTGCATGACGATCTGGTTGGGCTCGTCGTGGGGCTGGGCCTGGAAGCGGACGCCGATCCAGCCGTGGCACTCGTTGCCGCCCCGGTAGCTGCGGGCGACGACCGTGTCGGCGAAGGCGAAGAAGCAGGAGTCGTCGCCGCGCACGTCGGTCAGGCGGTCCACGTTGAGCGCGTACTCGTGGTCGAGCATGGCCTGCAGCCGCCCGCGCGAGACGTACCGCTCGGACCTGCCGTAGATGGCGTCGGACACGGACATGTCGTACGCGGACATCGTCTTGGCCACGGTGCCGGCGGCACCGCCGGCGCGGAAGAACCAGCGGGCGACCTCCTGGCCGGCGCCGATCTCGGCGATGGTGCCGTACCAGCGCGGGTCCAGGTTGATCCGCAGCGCCTTCTGCAGGGTGTCCGCTGCCAGCTCCGCCTCAGGTCCCATCCCCGGTCCTCGCCCCCTCCGGCCTCCGCCGTCCCCAGCCCCTGTGCTGATCCTGCCCCGCCACGGCGGCCGGCGGGAGGGTTCCGGCGGTCACGGGCGCCGCGACCCGACCAGCGCCCTCACGGCGGCGTAGCCGAGCCCGCCGGCCAGCAGCCACGGGCCCGCGACGAGCACCGGGTCCAGCGCCTGGTGGCGCACGTCGGCGCGCCCGCGCCCGACGCGGGAGGCGACGCCGTGGCGGCGGAGCTCGCTGAGCACGCCGGTCTGCGTGACCGGGTCGTCCGGCCGCAGCGTGGCGAGCGAGCGCAGGTGGTGCTCCACCGCGTCCACGCGGTCGGCGGCCAGCAGCACCAGCCAGTGCGCGGCCCGGGCCTCGCTGTACCGGTACGCCGCCCTGCGCATCACCCCCGAGAGGCCCCGGGGCGGGCAGGAGGTGCCGAAGACGGGCGGGAGGAAGGCGTGCTCGACCGAGCGCTCGCGCGGCCACCGCTCCACCTGGCGCTCGGGGAAGTCCCAGTGGGCACCGCTGGCGGCGGGGTCGAAGCGCTCCCTCGGCACCGCGGGGCGGTCCTTCGGGTCCAGGTCGACCCCCCACCCGGGGATGCGGGCCCTCAGCTGCTCGGGCGTCTCCGGCAGCGGCGGCTTGTCCGCGGTGTAGGCCATGGTCTCGGCTCCTCGGGCGGCGGCGGTCGGGCGGCGGTGAGGTGGCGGTCAGGCGGCGTCGGGGACGATGAGCGGCTTGATGCAGCCGTCCAGCTTCGCGGAGAAGATGTGGTAGCCCTCGGCGATGTGCTCGAGCGGGATCCGGTGCGTGACGATCTCGCTCGGCTTGAGGTGGCCGTTGCGGATGTGCTCGAACAGGCGCGGCCACTGGCGCTTGACCGGGGTCTGGTTCATGCGCAGGGTCAGGCCCTTGTTCACCGCGTCGCCGAACTTGACCGCGCTGAAGACCGGGCCGTAGGCGCCCACCACCGAGACGGTCGCGCCCTTGCGCACGGCGTCGATGGCCCAGTTCAGGGCCACCGGCGACCCGCCCTGCAGCTTCAGCTTGGCGGCGCTCACGTGCTGGAGGAGGTTGCCGTCGGCCTCGGCGCCCACGGCGTCGATCGCGACGTCCGCGCCGAGGTGGTCGGTCATCCGCTTCAGCAGGACGACGACGTCGTCGTGCTCGGTGAAGTTCACGGTCTCGGCGTAGGCGAACGCGCGCGCCTTCTCCAGGCGGTCCTGCAGGTGGTCGACGACGATCACGCGCCCGGCGCCCATCAGCCACGCCGAGCGGGCGGCGTAGAGGCCGACGGGGCCGGCCCCGAAGACCACGGCGACGTCCCCCTCGGCGATGTCGCCGAGCTGGGCCCCGAAGTACCCGGTGGCGAGCGCGTCGGTGAGCAGGACGGCGTCCTCGTCGTCCATCCACTCCGGGATGACGCTGGGGCCGACGTCCGCGAAGGGCACGCGCACGTACTCGGCCTGCCCGCCGTCGTACCCGCCGGCGGTGTGGGAGTAGCCGTAGATGCCGCCCACGGCGGTGGCGTTGGGGTTGACGTTGTGGCAGTTGGAGTACAGCCCGCGCGCGCAGAAGAAGCACGAGCCGCAGTAGATGTTGAAGGGCACCATGACCCGGTCGCCGCGCCGCAGGCGCTGCACCGAGGAGCCGACCTCCTCGACCACCCCGACGAACTCGTGGCCGAACGTCGTGCCGACGCGCGTGTCGGGCATCAGCCCGTGGTACAGGTGCAGGTCCGAGCCGCAGATCGCGGCCAGGCTCACGCGCACGATCGCGTCGTTCGGGTGCTCGAGCGGCGGGACGTCCTTCTCCTCCACCCGCACCTTGTACGGCCCGCGGTACACCATCGCTCGCATCGCGTCCTCCTCCTGGGTGCCTCGAGTCTTCCTCCTGCAGCGCTCCTGCGCACGGGCGCCGGGTGGCGCGCCGCTGCACCGTCCGTAACCTCAGGACTCCTGCCGGACGCCGTCCACGGCGACACCGGAGACAGGACGAGGGGATCGGGCACGTGACGACGGACGCCGGCGCCACCATCGAGGCCATCTACGCCGACGTGCTGCGGCGCAACCCGGCCGAGCGGGAGTTCCACCAGGCGGTGCGCGAGGTGCTCGGGTCGCTGGCGCCGGTGCTGGCGCGCCACCCCGAGTACGCGGAGCTGAAGACCGTCGAGCGGATCTGCGAGCCGGAGCGGCAGATCATCTTCCGGGTGCCGTGGACCGACGACCGCGGCGAGGTGCAGATCGACCGGGGCTTCCGGGTGGAGTTCAACTCCGCGCTCGGCCCCTACAAGGGCGGGCTGCGCTTCCACCCCTCCGTCTACCTGGGCATCGTGAAGTTCCTGGGGTTCGAGCAGGTCTTCAAGAACGCCCTGACCGGCATGCCCATCGGCGGCGGCAAGGGCGGGTCCGACTTCGACCCCAAGGGCCGCTCCGACGCGGAGGTAATGCGCTTCTGCCAGTCGTTCATGACCGAGCTGTACCGCCACCTCGGTGAGCACACCGACGTCCCCGCCGGTGACATCGGCGTCGGCGGCCGCGAGATCGGCTACCTGTTCGGCCAGTACAAGCGCATCACGAACCGCTACGAGTCCGGCGTCCTCACCGGCAAGGGCCTGACCTGGGGCGGTGCGCGGGTGCGCACCGAGGCCACCGGCTACGGCGCGGCCTTCTTCGCCTCCGAGATGCTCGCCGCCCGCGGGACCTCGCTGGAGGGCCGCACGGTGGTCGTCTCCGGCTCGGGCAACGTGGCCCTGTACGCCGTGGAGAAGGTCACCCAGAGAGGAGGACGCGTCCTCGCCTGCTCGGACTCGAACGGGTACGTGGTGGACGAGGCCGGCCTGGACCTGCAGGTGCTCAAGCAGGTCAAGGAGGTCGAGCGCGGGCGGGTCAGCGACTACGCCGCGCGGGTGCCCACCGCGCGCCACGTCGCCGGCGGGTCGGTGTGGGACGTGCCGTGCGAGGTGGCGATCCCCTCGGCGACCCAGAACGAGATCGACGCCGCCCGCGCGGCCGCGCTGGTGCGCGGCGGGTGCGTCGCGGTCTCCGAGGGGGCGAACATGCCGTGCACCCCCGAGGCCGTCGCCGTCTTCCAGGACGCCGGGGTGGCGTTCGGGCCGGGCAAGGCCGCCAACGCCGGCGGGGTGGCGACCTCGGCGCTGGAGATGCAGCAGAACGCGTCCCGGGACAGCTGGTCCTTCGAGCACACCGAGGCGCGGCTGCAGCAGATCATGCACGACATCCACGCCCGGTGCGCCGAGGCCGCCGAGGAGTACGGCGCGCCGGGAGACCTCGTCCTGGGGGCCAACGCGGCCGGGTTCATCCGCGTCGCCGAGGCCATGCACGCCCACGGCATCGTCTGAGCCGCCCAGCCGCCCAGCCGCCCAGCCGCCAGCCGCCCAGCCGCCCGTCGCTCAGCCGCCCGTCGCCGGCCGCCAGCCGAGCAGCGGTCCCAGCTGCTCGGCGACGTCGGTGAGGATCTGCACGCAGTCCTCGGGCTCGAAGCTGAAGGGCAGCGCGAAGACGACCTCGGTGACCTCCTCGAACCCCGCGTGGGCGTACAGGGCCTGTGCGACCTCCTCGCAGGTGCCGAGCAGGTCGCGGGCGAAGAGCGTGCGGGCCGGCCCCTGCGGGCTCGCCGTCCGGGGCGTGCGGGTCGCGACGCAGGCCTCGTACTTCGCGCGCTGGGCCGGCGTCGCGCCGTCCGTGGGGATGACGACCAGGCCCTGGGAGGCGCGGGCGGCGTCCCCGGCGGGGTGGGCGGCCCGGAAGGCGCGGACGTGGGAGCGCTGGACCTCGGCGAAGTCCTCGGACTCCTCGGCCCGCACCACGCTGCTCGTGAGCAGGTTCAGCCCGTGCTCACCGGCCCACCGCGCGGAGCGCAGGCTGCCGCCGCCGTACCACAGGCGGCCCGCCAGCCCGGGCGAGTGCGGCTGCACCCGCTCCGTCCACTCCTCCACCACGCCCTCGCGGCCGCTGAAGGTGCTGGCCCGCTCTCCGCGCACGAGGCGCAGCAGCCGCAGCGCGCGCTCGTAGCTGAAGTCCTCGGCGTCGGCGGTGTCGGGGTAGGGGGCGGTCTTGACGTCGTCCCAGTGCATCGGCGGGCCGACGCTGACGCCGGGGTCGAGGCGCCCGCCGGACAGGACGTCGACCGTGGCGAGGTCCTCGGCCAGCCGCAGCGGGTTCTCCCAGCCCAGGGGCGTGACGGCGGTGCCCAGCTGGATGCGCCGGGTGCGCTGGGTGGCGGCGGCCAGCACGGCCACCGGGGAGGAGATGCCGGGCTGCAGGTGGCGGTGGCGCACCCAGGCGCTGTCGAGGCCGAGCCGCTCCCCCAGCTCGACCAGCTGCAGCGTCGCCTCGTGACCGGGGCCGGGGTCGGCGGGGTCGAAGGTGCCGATCGTCAGGAAGCCGAGCTGCTCCAGCGGTGTCCCCGGTGCCGGCACCGGCTGCCTCCTCGCCGTCGTCCGGGCCGCGCAGCGCCCGGGCCCAGGGGATCCTCGCCGATGCCCGCCGGCGCCGCTACCGGCCGGGGCCGCCCGTGCGGTCCGGGGGCGGACGGCGCGGGAGCTGCCCGGAGGCGCCGCGGCGGTGGGCGGCGCGGGCGATGGCGTGACCGGAGACCGGGGAGGTGAGCACCATGAACGCGATGGCGAGCGCGCAGAAGGTGATGGTCCGGGCGTCCTCGGTGGCGACCGAGGACGCCAGGACGGCGATGACGCCCGGCCCGGTGGCCAGCCCCTGCGCGTGCAGCTGGCTGTAGGTGTCCGGCAGGCGCAGCAGGCCGACGAGGCTGACCGTCAGCAGCAGCAGGCCGAGCAGCAGCAGCGCCGCGCCGACGACGTCGAGCACGAGGGAGGTCATCGGGGCATCACTCGAACGGCCCTCCGGAGCCCAGGTAGCGGGCGGCGGCGACGGTGGCGACGAAGGACAGCAGGGCCAGGGCGACCGCGGCGTCGAGGTAGTACGGCACCCCCCGCGCGTAGGACAGCAGCGCCAGGAGCCCCACGGCGATCGTCGCGAGCATGTCGAGCACGATGATCCGCTGCAGGACGTCCTGCGAGCGCAGCAGCAGCAGCCCGGCGCCGATGAGCAGCAGCGTGGTCCACACCAGGGCCGGGACGACGACGAGGGCGGGCATCAGGGGAACACCCGCTGCTGGCGTCGCCGGTAGGAGTCCAGCTGCGCGGCCCGCACGGCGTCCGGGTCGCTGGCGTCGCGCACGTGCAGCAGCAGCTCCCCGCGCTCCCCGTCGACGTCCACGACGATGCTGTCGGGGGCGATCCCGACCCGCACGGCCCACGCCGCGGCGGACGACGGGGAGCCGAGGTCGACGGGGACGGTGACCACCCCCGCGTGCGGCCACCGCTGCGGCGCCAGGCAGTAGCGCACGACCTCCACCGTGCCCGCCGCCACGTCGACCACCGTGCCGAGCACGAGGGCGGGGACACCGGCCAGCCGGCTCGCGACCGAGGGCCGCACGGGCTGGGCGGAGGGGTCGCGGCCCTCCAGGCGGCGCACGGCCAGGGCGACGGCGGTGGACAGCACCAGCCCGACGAGGACGTCCCCGGGGGCCAGGCTCGTGAGCACGAGCAGGTACACCGCCGTCAGCCCGAGGACGCGCAGGACGAGCCCCATCACCCCCACCCCCCGGTGAGGGCGGCGCTGGCGGCGTCCCCGGCCGCCAGCAGCGGCTGCGGCCACAGCCCCAGCACCAGCACCACGAGCGCGGCCCCCGCGGTCAGCGCGCGCAGGGGCAGCGGGCTGGGCGACCCCGAGCGGTCCCCGCGCCAGAAGTCGCGCTGGTAGACCTGGAACAGGTACACCAGCGACAGGGCGCTGCCCAGCACGAACAGCAGCACCAGGGCCCAGCTGCCGGCGGCGACCCCGGTGCGGAACAGGGCGAGCTTGCCGATGAACCCGGCCGCCGGCGGCACCCCCGCCACGCTGAGCGCCCCGACCGCGAAGGACGCCGCGACGAGCGCGCCCCGCAGCCCCACCCCGAGGAAGAGCACGGTCTTGTTCAGCGCGTTGACGATGCTGTACAGCACGGCGGCCGCCAGGCCGACCGGCCCGCCCACCCCGAGGGCGACGAGGACGTAGCCGACCTGGCCGATGGCGGAGTAGGCGAGCATCTCCGCGGCGTCGCCGCGGGAGATCGCCAGGACCGCCCCGTAGACGATCGAGGCGGCGCCGAGGACGATCAGCACCGGGGCGCCCAGGGCCAGCTGCTCGGGGAAGATGCCCGCGCCGAAGCGCAGGAGGCCGTAGCTGCCGATGTTCGCCACGGCCCCGGACAGGATGGCGGCCACCGCGGGACGGGCGCCGGCGTAGACCGTCGGCAGCCAGAAGTGGAACGGGAAGATGCCGACCTTGACCGCGAAGGCGACGAAGAACCCGGTGGCGGTGAGCAGGGCCGCGTTGGGCTCGACGTCGGCGGCGCGGGCGGCGACGTCGGCCATCGCGAGGGACCCGGTGGTGCGGTACGTGCCGGCGATGGAGAGCAGGAAGATGAAGGAGCCGAGCAGGTTCACCGCGGCGAAGACGAGGGCGGCCCGCATCTGGCGGCGGGTGCCCCCGGAGGCGGTGAGCACGTACGAGGCCGTCATCGCCAGCTCGAAGAAGACGTAGAAGTTGAACACGTCCCCGGTGAGGAAGATCCCGTCCAGCCCGGCGGCCAGGAGCACCACGAGGCCCGGGAAGGTCCGCTCCCGGGGCCTCGCGCACGCCGCGGCGGCCGAGGCCAGCAGCACGAGCACGGACAGGATCGCGAAGGTGACCCCGAGGGCGTCGGCGCGCAGCACGATGCCGACGCCGGCGGGCCACCCGCCGGTCGCCACGGTGACCTGCCCGTCGGGCAGCACGCGCGCGGCGAGGACGGCGAGGGCGACCAGGTCCGCGGCCAGGACCGCCACCCCCGCCCAGGCGACCGCGGCCCGGCGCCCGTCGAGCGCCACGAGCAGGCCGCCGGCCACCCACGGGACCAGCAGGGCGAGGACCAGAGCGGTCACAGGGGGCTCACCCGACCTCGCTCTCGTCCCGGGCGCGCTGCCCGGCCAGCCCGGCCTCGTGCCGCTCCTCGGTGGCGGCGAGCTCCGACTGCGCCGCGCTGCGGGTCACGGCGGCCACCTTGTGCAGGAGGGCGAGCAGCAGCGACACCGTCGCCAGGCCGATGACCAGCGCGGTCAGCGCCAGCGCCTGCGGCAGCGGGTCCGCGACCGGCTGGCCCGCGACCGGGTCGATCGGCGCCTGCCCGCGCACGAGGCTGGAGCCGATGAGGGTCACCGTCGCCGACTGGGAGACCAGCGTGACGCCGGCGACGACCCGCAGCAGGTCGCGCTGCAGCAGCAGGTACGCGCCGCCGCCGAAGAGGACGGCGGCCACGAGGGCGAAGGCGAGGTTCACCGGCGCCTCCCCGGCTCCGCGCTCCCCGGCCGCGCGGCGGCCGCGCCGGCGTCGCCGTCGTGCGCGCCGTCGTCCGCGCCGTCGTCCGCGCCGATGTCATCCGCGTGGCCGAGCTGGTGCACGACGACGACCAGGGTCCCCACCACGAGCAGGCAGACGCCGACGTCGAAGAGCAGCGGCGTGAAGACCTCCAGGGCCCCGACCGTGGGGACGTGCTCTCCCGGCGGGGGCCAGTGGCTGAACGGCGGGCCGCCGCTGAGCACGGGGAAGAACCCGCTGCCCAGCGCCAGCAGCAGGCCCCCGACGAGGAGGGCCGGGGCGCGGCGCAGCACCGGCAGCACCGCCTCGGCGCCGTCCGTGCCGAAGGCGACGTAGTGCAGCGCGAGGACCAGGGCCACGACCACGCCGGCGGCGAAGCCGTCCCCCACGTCCTGGTAGCCCTTGACGATCAGGGTCGCGGCGACCACCAGGCTCGGGCCGAGCAGCTCGCGGGCCACGGCCCCGAAGACGGGGCTCCTCGGCGTCCGCACCGCGCCGCCTCCCGCGCTGCCCCTCGCGCTGCCCCTCGCGCCGCCCCTCGCGCTCCGCCCACCGGTCGTCGTCACGGGCGCCTCACCACAGCTTCCCGCGGCGCAGCAGGGTCGCGACGCCGACGCCGGCGACGAGGAGCACCGTGATCTCGACCATCGTGTCCAGGCCGCGGAAGTCGCTGACGATGACGGTGACGACGTCCGCGGCGTGCGCCGCCGGGGCCAGGCGCACGTGCTCGGCGGAGACCCCGGGGCCCTCGGCGGGCTGGGAGAGGAATCCCCACACGGTGCCGAACACCGCCAGGCCCGCGATCGTGCCGGCGAGGGCGGCCGGCCACCGCCGCTCCGCGGGCGCCAGGGCGTCGACCCGCCGGCGCCACGGCCGGGCACCGGTGGGGGCCGGGCGCCCGGGGCGCACGGCGCGGGCCGCCGGCAGGCGGGCCATGGCCCCGAGGAAGACCAGGGTCAGCATCGTCTCCACGACGACGGCGACGAGCGCGACGTCCGGGGCCGCGACGAGGGCGTAGACGACGGCGAGGGCGAAGCCGACCACCGACAGCGCGAGCACGAGCACCAGGCGCTGGGCCGCGCGGACGGCGGCGACCGTCGCGGCGGCCACCAGCGCCAGCAGCGGGACGATCAGCCAGTCGCTGCCCGCGAAGTCCCCGACGGCGTAGGCGCCCGCGGTCGGGGTCGCGAAGAAGGCCAGGGCGGTGAGCAGGCCCCCCGGCACCAGGACGGCCGCGACGGAGGTGCGCACCGAGCGCACCTCCCGCGAGTGCAGCGCCGCGGACGCCGCGGACAGCCCGCGCAGCGCGGCGCTGCTCGTGCGGCGGGGGCCGAGGCGGTCCCCGGCGACCACGAGCCCGCGCGAGGCCCACCGCGTCAGGCCCGGCGCGGCGATGAGCAGGCCGCCGAGCACCCACGCCGCGAGCGCCATGAGGTTCTCCGGGCGGGCGTCGAGGTGGTAGGCCGGCGCCAGGGCCACCGGAGCGGCGGCGGTGACGGTGCCGGCGTCCTCGGCCAGGCGCGTGAAGGGCGCGGTCACCAGGCCCCCGAGGACGCCCACCGCCCCCAGGAGCACGACCGGGACGACGAGCAGGCGCGGCAGCACCGCGGGTTCGGTGCGCACCGGCCCGAGGAAGAGCCTGGTCCAGAAGCGCCCCGTGTAGGCGAACGTCAGGGTCGCCGCGAGCACCGCGACGCCGGTGGCCAGCGGGCCGGCCTGGAGCGCCGCGGCGAAGAACAGCTCGTCCTTGAAGAAGCCGACGGTCAGGGGCAGGGCGGCCAGCGTCGCGGCCGCCGCGCCGGCGCCGACGGCCAGCAGGGGCGCGCGGCGCCCCAGCCCGCCCAGGCGGGAGAGGCGGTCCTCGTCGGTGGCGGTCGTCACCGCGCCGGCCGTCATGAACAGCGCGCTCTTGGCCACCCCGTGGGCGAGGACGTAGAAGGCCGCGGCCCCGCTGGCCGCCGCGCCGCCGAGGCCGTAAAGCAGCACGACGTAGCCGTACTGGGAGATCGTCGAGTAGGCGAGCACCTGCTTGAGCTGGTCCTGCACGAGCGACATCAGCCCGCCGACGACGATCGACGCCGTGCCGACCACCGCCAGGGCGGTCAGGACGGCGTCGCTGCGGGCGAGCAGCGGGTGCACCCGCCCGAGGACGAGGACGCCGGCCGCGACCATCGCCGCGGAGTGCAAGTACGCCGAGACCGGCGTGGGCGCGGCCATCGCCCGCGGCAGCCAGAAGTGCAGCGGCACCTGAGCGCTCTTGGCCAGGGCGGAGACGGCGAGCAGGGCGGCGGCGACGGTCGTCGTCGTCCCGGTGCCGGCCTCGGCCAGGATCACCGGGATGGCGAAGGTGCCGTGCTCGGCGTGCAGCAGCACCGCGGCCACCAGCATCGCGACCGCGCTGACGACGGTGACGAGCAGCGCCGTCATCGCCGCGGTGCGGGCGCCGTGCTGGTGGCGGTCGAAGCCGATGAGGAAGTAGGAGCACACCGCGGTGAGGTCGAAGAAGACGAAGACGAGGACGAGGTCCTGCGCCGTCGCCAGCCCCACCATCCCGGCGGCGAACAGCGCCATCCAGGGCCAGAAGCGCCACCGCTCGGCCGCCGGGCGGTGCTGGTGCTCCAGGTGCAGGGACAGGTAGCTGGTGCCGTAGGCGAAGACCACGACACCGACGCCGGTGGCCAGCAGCGCGTACAGCGCGCCGAGACCGTCCAGGGAGAAGCTCAGCCGCAGCCCCAGCGCCGGCGCCCACGGCAGGGAGAGGCCCCCGCCCCCCGCCAGCCAGCCGACGAGGCAGGCGACGAAGCCGGCGGCCGCGGCCGCGCACGAGGCCCAGCCCTGCCAGTCCCGCGAGAGCGGCCGGTGCTCGGGCGCGGGCGCCGGAGCTGCCACCGCGGAGCCAGCAGCACTCGCCACCCGCGCTCCCTCCTCCGACGGACCGACGTGCTCGCACTCTCGCGGGCACCGCGGAGCGGGTCCGCGGCCCGCCGGCGACGGCCGGGCACGCTGTCCGCGTCGGCGACCCCCGCCCACCTTGGAGCGGACGGCGGCCGGCCACAACCGGACGGGCGCTCGCGCCCTGGGCCCGGGGACGGCGCCGGGGGTCTGGAGCGCGGGCGCGGGGGTGTGGCAGGGCCGGACCCGAATGCGAGCAGCAGCACGAGGAGTGACCATGTCCTTCCCCACCTCCGGCCGAGCCCCGACCACGGGCGCCTCCGCACCGACCCCGCCGGCCTCCACGGCCGGTCCGCGGGTCCTGGCGGAGTTCTCCGACTACGCCGCCGCGCAGCAGCTGGTGGACCGCCTGTCCGACGCCGGCTTCCCCGTCGAGCACGTGCGCATCGTCGGCACCGGCATCCACAGCGTCGAGCAGGTGACCGGGCGGCTGACCGTGGGTCGCGCCGCCCTCGCCGGCGCGGCCAGCGGCGCCTGGTTCGGGCTGCTCATCGGCCTGCTGTTCGCCATCTTCACCATCGGGCTGGGATGGCTGTTCGTCGTGCTGTGGAGCGTGCTGCTCGGTGCGGTCTTCGGGGCCGTCTTCGGGGCCATCGCCCACGCGGCCAGCGGCGGTCGGCGCGACTTCGCCAGCGTCAAGGCGCTGCAGGCCGAGACCTACTCCGTGCAGGTCGACGCCGCCCACGCCGACGAGGCCGCGCGCATCCTCAGCCGCGCCTGAGCCCTCCTCGCGCGCCCGGGCGGGCCTCGCCCCGAGAGCCGTGACCACCTCGGCGGCTGCAGCGGGTACGGGGGTCCTGGGCCGCGGCGCGGCGCCCGGCGGGCCGGGTCAGCCGTCCTGCGGCCCGGGGGCGCCCTTCGGGAAGGGCGCGTCCACGTCGTAGCGGACGCCGACCATGCGGATGACGAAGCACAGGGCCGCGGCACCGACCGTCACGACCGGGCCGCGGGCCCCCGCCGCGTCCGCGACGGCGACGACGGTGGCGGCGACGAGCGCCGGGATGGCGTAGAGCCCGCTGGTGAGCACGGACGGGACGCGGCGGATGAGCACGTCGCGCAGCGTGCCGCCGCCGACCGCGGTGATCGCGCCGACGATGACCGCCTGCGCGGGGCCGAAGCCGAGGTCGAGCGCCTTGAGGGCGCCGGTGACGGCGAACAGGCCCAGCCCGACGGCGTCCAGGACGTTGATCGCCCCGTTGACGCGCTCCAGGTGGGGACCGGAGGAGAAGGCGATCAGCCCTCCGGCGGCGGCCACGGCCAGGTAGCGCCAGTCGACGAAGGTGGCCGGGGGCAGGCTGTCCAGGAGCACGTCGCGGATCGTCCCGCCCCCCAGCGCGGTGATCATGCCGAGGGTGACGATCCCGACGACGTCCAGCCGGGTGGCGCGCAGCGCGGTCAGCGCCCCGTTGAGGGCGAAGGCGAACGTCCCGACGAGGTCGAGGACCAGCAGCGCCGTGGTGGCCGTGGGAATGGTCCGCTCCTCCCTGCAGGACGCGAGGGGCGATCCTAGGACCGCGGCGCGCTGCGCCCGGCGGTCAGCCGCCGGTGACCCCCAAGCGCCGCTCGGCCGCCGTCGGGTCCACCGGCTGCTCGGGCACGTCGTCCGGTGGGTCCGCCTCCGCTGGCGCCCCGACCCCACCGACCAGCACCTCCCGCAGGTAGCGCAGCACCACCACGGTCATCGAGACCACGGGGACGGCGAGGAAGGCGCCCACGATGCCGAACAGGGTGCCGCCGACCGTGACCGCGCTGAGCACCACCGCCGGGTGCAGCTCGAGCACCCGGCCGACGAGCACCGGCTGCAGCAGGTTGCTCTCCAGCTGCTGCACGAGCAGCACGACGGCCAGGACGGCGATCGCGGTCCCGAGCCCCTGGCTGACCAGGGCCACGAGCACGGCCAGCGCCCCGGCCGTGATGGCCCCGACGATGGGGACGAACCCGGCGGCGAAGGTGAGGATCGCCAGCACGAGCGCGAAGGGGACGTCCAGCAGCACCCAGGCCCAGGCCGATGAAGACGGCGTCCACCGCCGAGACCGCCGCCTGCGACCAGATGAAGCCCGCGAGCGTGGTCCACAGCCGCCCGCCCAGGGCGTCGACGTGCCCCGAGGCCCTCGCCCCCAGCCACCGGTGCGTCCAGGGCAGGAACCTCTGGCCGTCCTTGATGAGGAAGAAGGCCAGGACCAGCGCCAGCGCTGCGGTGACGACGAGCGACCCGAGGCTGACGACGCCGCTGATCACCCCGTTGACGACGGTCGTCGTGATCTGGCCGGCGTTCTGCTGCACACGCTCGATCGCCCGGTCGACGACCGTCTCGACCAGCGACGACTGCAGGAGCGACCCCAGCAGGTCGGACTCCTGCAGCTGCTCCAGCGAGGTGTAGGCCCGCTGCACCAGCCCGGTCACCTGCTCGCGCACCGACGGTGCGAGCAGGCGCACCAGCAGCACCACGGCGCCGAGCGCGCCCACGACCGTGAGCAGGGCCGCGAGGGCGTTCGGCATCACCCGGGAGAGCAGGCGGGCGGGCGGGCGCAGCACCGTGGCCAGCAGCAGCCCCAGCAGCAGCGGCAGGACGATGGACCACGCCTGGGCCAGCACCCAGACCAGCAGCGCCACCCCCGCCACGACGACGACCAGGCGCAGGACCCATCGGGCGAGGGCTCAGGGCGTGCTCGAGCTGCGGCACGGGCACGGGAGCGCGGGCGCGCTCGGCCTCCAGGGCGGCCACCGGGCGGGAGGCGACGGGAGCGTCGTCCTCCTCGCCCCGGGGACCCTCGCCCGCCGCCTCGGACGCCATCCCGTCCTCCGCTCGTCGGCGACGCGCGCTCGTCCCGGCGCCACGACCGAGGCTAGGTGGGCCCGCTGCACCGCGCGAGCGCGCGACGACGGCACGAAGGCACCGGCGAGGACGCCGCAGCGACGGTCCCGACACCTCGCGGCCCGTCCCGTCGCGCTCCGGCGGGACTAGGGTCCCAGCGTGTCCCCCGCCCGTCCCCCGTCCCCGGCGAGCGCGCTCCCCGGGGCGCGCGCGGGCCGGGGTCGCGCGCCTGAGCGGGAGGCGAGCGCGCTGGCACCCGGCCAGCCGCCCCCCGTGCTCGACGTGCGCCCGCCGCCGCGGCTGCGCGCAGCGGTGGCGGTCACCGCGCTCGTCGGCTCCTTCCTCGTCGCGGCGATGCCGGCCGTCGGGTTCGGCGACGAGCAGGCGATGGGGTGGCTCGGCGTGTTCCCGCTCGTCGCCTCCCTCGTCCTCGGGTGGCGGCTCACGGCCCTCGCGGGCGCCTGCGCCGTGCTGGCTGCCGGCGTCCTCATGGTCACCGACCCCGGGGCCACGCCCACCGGCAGCGTCCTGCGGTGGGCGGTGGTGGTGGCCCTGGCGGCGTTCGCCGTCCTGAACTGCCTCGTGCGCGAGCGCCGCGAGGCCCGGCTGCGCCAGGTCGCCGAGGTCGCGAGGGTCGCCCAGAGCGCGATCCTGCAGCCCGTGCCGTCCCGGGCGGGCTCCTGGTCGTTCGCCGCGCGGTACCGGTCGGCCCACCGGGCCGCGGCGGTCGGTGGTGACCTCCTCGAGGTCGTCGAGGTCGGCGACGGGAGGGTGCGCGCCGTCCTGGGGGACGTGCGCGGGAAGGGCCTGCCCGCGGTGCGGCTCGCTGCCACCGCCCTGGCCGCGTTCCGCGAGGCGAGCCTGCGCCGCGACCTGCCCCTGCCGGAGGTCGTCCGGCTCGTCGACCGCAGCGTGAGCGCCGCCGCGGGCGACGAGGACTTCGTCACCGCCGCCTTCCTCGAGCTCGACCCCGGCGGGTGGGTGCAGGTGGTCAACTGCGGTCATCCACCGCCCCTGCGGTCCTCCGCCCGCGGCGGGCAGGTCAGCGCGCTCACACCCACGAGCTGCAGCACGCCGCTGGGCCTGAACCCGGTCTGCCGGCCCGACACCTTCACGCTGGAGCAGGGGACTGCCTGCTGCTCCTCACCGACGGCCTGCTGGAGGCGCGGGACGCCGGCGGCACGATGCTGCCCCCGGGGGTCCTGACGGAGGCCCTGCGGGCCGACGGCGTCGACGCCGTGGTCGACGCGGTGGTCCGTGCGGCGCTGGAGCACGCCGGCGGACGCCTCGACGACGACGTCGCCGTCCTCGCCTGCCAGATGCAGCACGTGCAGGGGTGAGCGCAGCCGGGACGAGCACGTGCGGGTCGCTCCTGCCGGGGTGGGATGCTCCTCCCGGGATGGGTAAGCGGAGCCGGTGACCCGGTCCGGCTTCCACGCCTCCCACGAGCAGATCGCCCCCGGGCCCCTCCTGCGCGACGTCCGGGCCGCGCAGGACGCGGGCTTCACCGCGGCCGTGTGCTCGGACCACCTCGCGCCGTGGAGCGCGGCGCAGGGGCAGTCGGGCTTCGCCTGGTCCTGGCTCGGGGCCGTCCTGGCCACCACCGACCTCCCCTCCGGGGTGGTCACCGCGCCCGGTCAGCGCTACCACCCCGCGGTGCACGCCCAGGCGATCGCCACGCTGGCCGCCGTGTTCCCCGGCCGGTTCTGGGCGGCGCTGGGCAGCGGGCAGGCGCTCGACGAGCACGTCACCGGCGACCCCTGGCCGCGCAAGGGCGAGCGCGAGGCCCGCCTGCTCGAGTGCGTCGAGGTCGTCCGGGCGCTGCTCGCCGACGAGGAGGCGCTGCACCTGGCCCACGAGCAGTGGGCGCCGGCGATCCTCGGCAGCCCCGTGGCGTGGGACCTGGCGCTGCCCCGCGACTTCGAGCACGTCGCCGCCTACGTGCGGCCCGAGGACGTGCACCCGAGCGTGCTGGCCAGCGCCGACCCGGGCCGGCACGCGGCCTGGCTCGCGGAGCTGGCCGACCTCGGCTTCGAGCACGTCTACGTCCACCACGTCGGCCAGCACCAGCAGGAGTTCCTCGACGTCTACGGCAGCCGGGTGCTGCCCGCCCTGGAGCAGTCATGACCTTCCCGCCCATCGACGCGCACGGGTTCCTCTCCGACACTCACACCACCGCGCTCGTCGGCCCCGACGGCGGCGTGGACTGGCTGTGCGTGCCCGCCGCGGACGGCCCGAGCCTCTTCGCCCGGATCCTCGACCGCGAGCGCGGCGGCACCTGGCGGGTCGCCGTGGACGGCGGCCGCGTCACCGGCGCCGAGCAGGTCGAGGACTCCTTCGTGCTGCGCACCCGCTGGGAGGGCCCGGACGGCGCCGCGGAGGTGCTCGACCTCCTCGCCGTCCACTCCGGGCAGGACCCCGAGGACCCGGACCCCGACCACCTGCTGGTGCGCGTCGTCCGCGCCACGCGCGGCACCGTGCGCGTCGTCGTGGACGTCGACGCCCGACCCGACCACGCCCGCGCCCGCCCGCGGTGGCGCCGCGACGGCGAGGCGTGGGCGGAGGAGGTCTCCGGCGTCCGCCTGGCCTCCTCCGTGCCGCTGCACGCGGACGGCGACCGCCTGGGAGCGGCCGCCGACCTCGCCGAGGGCGGGAGCGCCGTCCTCGCCCTCGGGTACGCCGAGGACGCCCCCTCCTGCGCCACCGCGGCCCGCGCGGAGGAGCTCGTCGACGCCACGCGCACCGCCTGGCAGCGCTGGGCGGAGGACATCCGGTACGAGGGCCCGGCCGCTGCGGCGGTGCGGCGCAGCGCCCTGCTGCTGCGGGCGCTGTCCTTCGACGAGACCGGTGCGCTGCTGGCCGCGCCCACGACGTCGCTGCCCGAGGACCCCGGTGGGGAGCGGAACTGGGACTACCGCTTCACCTGGCACCGCGACGCGAGCCTGCACGTGCAGGCCCTGTACCAGCTGGGGCACGGCGCGCTCGGCCGGCGCTACGGCGAGTTCCTCATCGACCGGTGCGTGCGCGGCGTCGACCGCTTCCGGCCCATGGCCGGCCTGCGCGGGGAGCAGTCCGGGGAGGAGGCCGAGCTCGGGTCGCTGTCCGGCTACGCCGGCTCCCGCCCGGTCCGGGTCGGCAACGAGGCGTTCGAGCAGGTCCAGCACGAGACCTACGGGCTGGTCCTCGACGCCGCGTTCACCTACCGGCGGCTGACCGGGGAGCTGCCCGCCGAGCACTGGGAGGCCCTGCGGGAGGTGGTCGAGACGGCCGCCCGCTGCTGGCGCGAGCCCGACAACGGCATCTGGGAGCTGCGCGGTCCCCCGCGCCACTTCACGAACAGCAAGGTGATGAGCTGGGTCTGCCTGGACCGCGGCGTCCGGCTCGCCGAGGAGACGGGCGACGGCGACGCGCCGCTGGAGCGCTGGCGCTCCGAGCGCGACGCCGTGCGCGAGGACGTGCTCGCGCACGGGTTCGACGCCGAGCAGGGTGCGTTCACCATGGTCTACGGCGAGCCGGCCCTCGACGCCTCCCTGCTGCGCACGTCCCTCGTCGGCTTCCTGCCCGGGGACGACCCCCGCGTGGTCGGGACGATCGAGGCCATCGCGACGGGGCTGGGCGTCGGCCCGGCGCTGGTGCACCGCTACGACACCGACGTCGTCGACGACGGGCTGGCCGGGAGCGAGGGCGCCTTCCTGCTCTGCTCCTTCGAGATGGTCTCCGCGCTGGTGCTCGCCGGCCGCGCGGAGGAGGCGCAGCGGCGCTTCGACTGGCTGCTCGCGCACGCCGGGCCGCACGGCCTGTACGCCGAGCAGATGGACTCCGACGGCACGGCGCTGGGCAACTACCCGCAGGCCTTCTCGCACCTGGGCCTGGTCGAGGCGGCCGTCCTCCTCGCGCGCGCCGGGGACGCGCAGGCCCTGGGCGCCTGGGTGCGGCGCGACCCGGGGTCGCTGGGCGCGCCGGCGTGAGCGCGCGGTCGGGCGCGGACAAGGGGCGGTAGGCGGACGTGGACTGGTCGCTGGTGGGGTTCCGCGCGTCGGGCGCCTTCCTCGCGCTGGAGGTGGTGCTGCTGGCCGTCGCGCTGGTGGTGGTGCCGCGCGACCGGCGCCCGTCCTCGGCGCTGGCGTGGATCCTGCTGTTCGTGCTGCTGCCGGTGATCGGCGCGCTGCTCTTCGCCGTCATCGGCAACCCCAAGCTGCCCGCGGCGCGGCGGGCCAAGCAGCGCACCATGGACGAGCGCATCGCCGAGCGCGCCCGCGAGGCGGGCCCGGTCAGCGACGACCACGAGACCCCGCCGTGGCTGCCCTCGGTGGCGCGGCTGAACGAGAACCTCGCGGCGATGCCGCTGCTGGAGGACAACGACGCCCACCTGCTGCCGCACTTCGCGGAGCAGCTGGCCGCGCTCGTCGACGCGGTGCACGGCGCCCGGCGGTACGTGCACGTGGAGTTCTACATCCTCTCCCTGGACGCCACCACGGCCCCGTTCTTCGCCGCCCTGGAGGACGCGGTCGCGCGCGGGGTGCAGGTGCGGGTCCTCCTGGACCACCTCGGCTCACGCAGCTACCCGGAGTACCGGGCCACCACACGGGAGCTGACCCGGATCGGCGCGCAGTGGCACCTGATGCTGCCCGTGCTGCCGCTGCGGGGCCGCTACCAGCGCCCGGACCTGCGCAACCACCGCAAGCTGCTGGTCGCCGACGGCGAGGTCGGCTTCGTGGGGTCGCTGAACCTCATCGACCCCAGCTACCTGAAGCGGGCCAACCGCCGTCGCGGCCTGGTCTGGCGCGACCTGATGGTGCGGGTGCACGGCCCGGCGGTGCACGAGGTGGACGCCCTGTTCGTCACCGACTGGTTCTCCGAGACCGACGAGCTGCTGGCGACCTCCCGCGAGCAGGCCAGCGCCGACCAGCGCGGCGGGGACCTGCTGTGCCAGGTCGCGCCCAGCGGGCCGGGCTTCGAGGTGGAGAACAACCTGGCGCTGTTCAACACCCTCATCCACTACGCCCAGCGGCGCCTGAGCATCACCAGCCCGTACTTCGTGCCCGACGAGTCCCTGCTGGTCGCGCTCACCACCGCCGCCCGCCGCGGGGTGGCCGTGGAGCTGTTCGTGAGCGAGATCGGCGACCAGTTCTTCGTCTACCACTCCCAGCACTCGTACTACCAGGCGCTGCTCGACGCCGGCGTGCGGATCTGGCTCTACCCGGCGCCCTCGATCCTGCACGCCAAGCACCTGTCCGTCGACGAGCTGGTCACCGTGGTGGGCTCGTCCAACATGGACATGCGCTCGCTGAACCTCAACCTCGAGCTCATGCTCATGACCTGCGGCAAGGCCTTCGCCGACGAGATGCGAGCGGTCGAGGACGAGTACCGCGCCCTGTCCCGGGAGCTGACCCCGGAGGAGTGGTCGCGCCGCTCCTTCGGCCACCGGCTCGTCGACGACCTCACCCGGCTGACCTCCGCCGTCCAGTGACCCCGCCCCCGCTGACCCGCCGCACCGCCGACGCGTGGAGGAGACCGCAGCATGAGCCAGAGCACGACGGGCGGCGCCCAGCGACGCCCCGATCGCCGGCCCAACATCCTGGTGCTGTGCATGGACCAGTGGGACGTGCACATGGACCTGCCCCCCGGGGTGGAGCTGCCGGCCATCCAGCGGCTCGTCGGAGCGGGGGTGAGCCTGACCGACCAGTACTGCACGGTGCCGCAGTGCACCCCGTCGCGGGCCACGATGTGGACGGGCCAGCACGCCGAGAACGTCGGCCTGTGGGACAACACCAACTTCGCGTGGACGGACGTGCTGGACGCGGACATCCCCACGATCGGCACGATGATGCGGGAGCAGGGGTACTACACCGCGTTCAAGGGCAAGTGGCACCTGTCCCACCCGCGGCACGCCTCCGACGCGCTCGAGGACTACGGCTTCTCGGACTACCAGTCCTGGGGCGACAACTGGGGCGCGCCGCTGCACGGCGAGACGCTCGACGGCACCGTCGCCTTCGAGACCGTGGACTGGCTGCGCTCCAAGCGGCCGCAGGACCAGCCCTGGCTGCTCGTCTCCTCGATGGTCAACCCCCACGACGTCATGTTCCTGCGCGCTGGCGAGGACGAGCGGGCACACACCAACGGCGCGATGGCGGCACTGACCCACCCCCCGCAGAACCTCGGGTTCCTGCGCGAGTACGACGTCGAGCTCCCCGCGAACTTCGCCGACGACCTCGACGCGCAGCCGTTCGGGGTGCGCTCCTACAAGCGCAACACCGACTGGAACTACGGCTGCATCCCCGAGGGCCGCGAGGACCTGTGGCGGGCCCGCCGGAACTACCTGGTCAACTGCCTGCGCATGGTCGACCAGGAGTTCGGCAAGATCCTCGACGAGCTCGACCGGCAGGACCTGTGGCGCGACACCGTCGTGGTGCTCACCTCCGACCACGGGGAGATGAACGGCGCGCACCGGATGACCCAGAAGGGAGCGATCCCCTTCCAGGAGGCCTCGGTCGTCAACATGACGGTGGTCTCCCCGCGCGGGCCCAGCGGTGTCCGCTCCGACGCCGTCGGGTCGCACCTGGACCTCGCCACGACGTTCTTGTCCTGGGCGGGGCTCGACGACGCCGGCGTGCGCGAGCGGTACCCGGCGCTGAAGGGGCGGAACCTGCGGCACCTGTTCGAGGCCCCGGAGCGGACCGTCCCACCGCGCGGCTCCGCCTCGGACCCCGGCGACGGCGCGCTGGTCACCTGGGACGGCCTGAACACGCTCGACCCGGAGTGGGCCATCCAGGGCGCTCTGAGGGAGCTGGCGCAGCTGGGGGACGGCCCGGAGAAGACGCTGGAGGACTGCCGGAGGGCCGGGGAGACCTACGGCGCGCCGGACATGGACAAGCGCACGTTCTTCCGGGCCGTCTGCGACGGGCGCCACAAGCTCGTGCGCTGGTTCTCCCCCACCCAGTACGAGGTGCCCCGGACGGTGGAGGAGCTGCACGCCACCTCCGACGTGGCCCTCTACGACCTGGTCGAGGACCCCGGGGAGATGCGCAACCTCGGCGACCCCTCCCGCCCGGGCTACGACGAGCAGGTCGTCGCGTCGATGCTGGCCAAGCTCGTGGGGCTCGTCGACGCCGAGCTGGGCGAGGACGCACCTCCCTTCGACCTCGACCTGTTCGGCACCCGGGAGGTCCGCTACCGGCTCGACGAGGTCCAGGCGGGAGCACCGCCCGGGGCGCAGCCGGTCGAGCCCGGCCCCGCGACCGCGGCGCAGCGAGCGTGCGCGTCCTGACCCGCGCCGGTGGCGTCGCCCGGAGCGCCGCGGGAACCTCAGCCGGGCGGCGCTCCCGCCGTGTCCGCGGGAGCGCGCTCACCCGCGCGCACGACGCAGCGGAAGCCGAGGTGGCCGGTGGAGGTGTCGACCGCCTCGCCCTGCCGGGCGGCCGGGCGGTAGCGCAGGCAGTAGTCGGGGGCGCACAGGTGCGAGCCGCCCTTGACCACCCGGCGGGGGACGGCGGCGTCCGGCAGGCCCGGGACCCAGGGCTGGTCGGCGGCGTCGACGCGCGGGTTGCGCGGCACGCAGCACGCGGAGGCGACCTCCTCCGGGTGGCGCGGCCGGTACAGGTCGCTGGTCCACTCCCACACGTCGCCGGCCGCGTCGTGCAGCCCGTAGCCGTTGGCGGGGAAGGCCCCGACGGGCGAGGTGCGGCTGTACCCGTCGCTGCCCAGGTCCTGCCACGGGAACCGCCCCTGCCAGGTGTTCGCCATCGTCCGCCCGCCGGGCGCGAACTCGTCGCCCCAGGGGTAGACGGCGCCCTCCAGCCCTCCGCGGGCGGCGAGCCCCCACTCCGCCTCGGTGGGCAGATCCTCGCCCGCCCACCGCGCGTACGCCTCGGCGTCCTCGCAGGCCACGTGCACCACGGGGTGGTCCTCGCGCCCGTCCACGGTGCTGCCCGGGCCCTCGGGGTGCCTCCAGGACGCACCGGGCACGTAGCTCCACCACGCCCGGGGGTCGTGCAGGCCCACCGGGTGCGGCGGGGGCGTGAACACCAGCGACCCCGGGACCAGCAGCGCCGGGTCCACGCCGGGGTAGTCCGCCGGGTCCGGGCGGCGCTCGGCCACGGTGACGTGCCCGGTCTGCGCCACGAAGCGGGCGAAGTCGGCGGTGGTGACCAGGTGCCGGTCCATCCAGAAGCCGTCGACGGCCACCCGGTGCACCGGGCGCTCCTCGGGGTAGACGTCGTCCGAGCCCATCGCGAACGTCCCGCCGGGGATCCACACCAGGTCGTCGGCGGTCATCGGCCGGTGCTCATCGCTCGTGCCCTGCCGGGGGCAGGATGCGCTCCACCACCTCGGCGGGCACCAGCCCGGCGGAGGAGAAGCGGCGGGCGACCTCGAGGAACTGCGGTGCCACGCCGCCCAGGTCCTCCAGCAGCCCCCGGGCGACCTCCTCGCGCCCGGCCAGGGCGGCGACGACGGCGCGCCAGAGCACCTGGTCCGGCTCGGTGAGCGGGTCCTGGTCGCGCAGCTGGTCCAGCGCGCGGTCGGCGGCACCGGCCTCGTCGTCCAGGGCCTGGGAGAACGCGCGGACGACCTGCTGGTAGCGCACCCTCCTGGCGACCAGCCGGTCGAGCTCGGTCACCGGGTCCGGGGAGTCGTCGACGCGCAGGTCGACCACGGTGTCGTGCCAGGGCCGCCCGGTGGTGCGCGCCCGCACCACCGCCACCGCCGCGGACCGGCGCCCGCGGATGTCACCGCCGGCGTCCTCGGCGGCGTGCAGCGCGCCGAGCAGGCGCTGGGACAGCAGCCCGGTGGAGGCGGTGAAGGACGCCACCATCGCCTCCCACACCGCGGGCGAGGCCACCGTGTTGGCCAGGGCCGCGCAGTCCTCGCCGACCTGGTGACCCGCCGCGGCGACGCACCCGGACCCGGTGTAGACGACCACCTCCCCCGTCACCCCGGCCACCGCGACCTGGCGGCGCTCGGGGTGGGGGTCGACGGTGCGCAGCGCGGTCAGCGCCTCCCGCGCGGTCAGCCCGCCGCGCAGCATGTCCAGCCCGAGCTCGCCGTACATCGGCTCGCCCATCGACTGGGTGGCCACCACGCCGAGCCCCGGCACGGCGAAGGGCACGCTGCTGCCCACCGCGAACGCCTGCGACTGGGTCACCACGCCCATCATCCCGGCCTCGGGGTCCCGGGCCACGATCGAGGAGGTCACCGCGCCGCCCTACCCGCCGTCCGGGGCGCTACGCCCCGGTGACCCGGGCGGCGGCACCCCGGTGCGGCAGGTCGACCGGAGCGGCCGCCCGGGTCAGGGCGCGGAGGAGGGCCGGGACGAGCAGCATCGCCGCCAGCGCCGTGCCGACGAACCGCCCTCCGACGCGCACCGCGTCGGAGCCGGTCTCGACGTCGGGCCCCTGAGGGCTAGCGACGTCGACGTACACCCGGAACCCGACCAGGAGGACCACGAGCCCGGCGGTGGCGAGGAGCGCACCGGGCAGCGCGTCGCGCCAGCGCGTGTCCGCGCTCTGACCGACCTGGTAGAGCCAGGCCAGGAAGGCGGCGCACACGACCGGGACCACCGGCCAGCGCCCCAGCGCTCACGCCGTCACCACGCCTGCGGTCGCCGTCGTCGGCCCGTCATCCGGCACGTCCTCCGGGTCGCTCGCCGACCTGCGCCGCCTTGTGATGTCCCTGCCGCGCGAGGAGAGTGCGGGCCCTCGATGCACCCGACGGGGGGAGTGCGCGGTGCTGCTGACGCTGCACGAGCGGGAACGGCTGATGATCTGCACCGCGGCCAAGCTCGCGGAGGAGCGCCGGGCCCGCGGGGTGAAGCTCAACCTCCCGGAGGCCACCGCGCTCATCACCTCCTTCCTCCTCGAGGGCGCCCAGGACGGCCGGGAGGTCGCGGACCTGACGGACGCCGGCCGCGACGTGCTGGGCCGCGACGAGGTGATGGAGGGGGTGCCGGAGATGCTGGGGCAGCTGCAGGGAGAGGCGACGTTCCCGTACGGCACCAAGCTGATCACCGTCACGGCGCCGATCTCGTGAGCCGCCTGGACGTCGCCGGCGGCGGGGACGTCGCCCGCAAGGGCGGCCCGGGCATCGCCCGCGCCGCCCTGCTGGTCGTCAACAAGGTCGACCTGGCACCCCACGTCGGGGTCGACGTGCCCCGGATGGTCTCCGACGCCACGGCCGCCCGCAACGGCGCGCCCGTGCTGGCGCTGTCGCGCCACCAGCCGGAGAGCGTGGAGCAGCTGCGCGCATGGGTCCGGTGGATGCGCGAGGAGCACGTCGCGGGACGGCACACGCCGAGCGACCCCGGGGCCGCGGCACCGCACGTCCACGCCCCGGGAGAGGCGGACGGCCTCCTCCACTCCCACGACACCGCGCCCCCCTGACGGCGAGCGCGACCGTGGACGAGCGCACCCCGGCCCGACGCGCGAGCCGGCTGGCCCTGGCCGCGGCCGTGCTGCTGCTCGCCGCCGCCGCGTCCGGGTGCACCGTCACCGACCCGCAGCTGACCACGGTGTCGTACTGCCCCGGGGACGCCAGCTGCGCGGACCTGGGCCGCGGCGTGCAGGCCGACTCCCTGGTCGTGGTCGCCGAGGCCCCCGGTGCACCCGGCGCCCTGGTCGCCCGGCTGGTCAACACCTCCCTGCAGGAACGGCACATCAGGGTCACCGCCGAGGGGCTCGAGGAGGTCTTCGAGGTGGGACCGCGCCAGACCCTGGCCCTCGGCGGCGTCTCCCCGGCTCCGTCCCGGTGGTCATCCCCGCCGTGCCCGTCGAACCGGGTGAGCTGATGACGCTGACCATCGGCGTCGAGGGAGCCCAGCCCCAGGACGTGCCCGTGCAGGTCTTCGCCGACGCCTTCGACCGGTACGCGCCCTACCTGGAGGTCCCCGCCTCCACCGCGCCCGCCGACGTCGACTGAGGCGGGGACAGGACGACCGTGCCCGCCCGACGCCGGCTGGCAGCGGAGCGCGGGGACCAGCCCAGGACGCCGGGCCGCGGCCTGCGGCGCCGCGCGGCGGACCTGCTGGTGGCGCTGCGCTGGGTCGTCGTCCTGGGCTGGCTGGCCGTCGCCGTCGCTGCCGCCGCCGCGGCCGGCGAGCCCTGGGCCTGCGGCCGCACTGGCTGATCCGGGCCCTGACCCGCCGGCGCGTGGCCGCCGCCACCGCGGCGGACCAGCGCCGCGTCGCCCTGGCCGCCTCCGCCGTCTCCCTGGTCGTCCTGGTGCTGCTCCTGCGCTCGCTCGTCGCCCCGGTCCACCTCCTGCTCGGCAACGTCCTGTCCGTCGCGTCGGCCCTGGGGCTGACGACGTGGGTCTTCCAGGACCTCCTGGACCGCCCGGGCATCGCGTTCTACGTGCCGTTCGCCCGCCCCACCCCTCCGACCGCCCGGCGCGCCACGCGCGGACCGCACGCTTTGACGATGTGACCGTTCTGGTCCACGATGTGACCGTGACGGTCCAGCCCGCGCGTCGCGTGCGCCCCTCCAGCGAGGAGATCGACCGCGGCATCCTCGACGCGGCGGCGGAGATCTTCGCCCGCCACGGGTTCGCGGGCACCGCGGTCCAGCAGGTCGCCGACGCCGTCGGCTACTCCAAGGCGGGCCTGCTGCGCCGCTTCGCCAGCAAGCAGACCCTCTACGACGCCGTGCTCGCCGCCGCCGTCCGCGAGGGCGAGGCGGTCGTGGAGGCGGCGGAGCAGGTACCCCCCGGTCCCGGCCGCCGCCAGGCGCTGCTCGACCTGGTCACCGAGGCGGCGCTCGCCAGCCCCGGGCTCGCCTCGCTGCTCCTGGAGTCGATCCGGCCGGCGTCCGACCTGCCGGGTCGCGCGCGCGTCGAGGAGCTGGTCACCGCGCTCCTGGAGTCCCTGGCCGCCGACGCCCCGAGCGCCCGCGAGCAGGTGCGGGCGCTGCTGGCCCTGCAGCTCGTCGTCAACGCCGCCTCGCTGCTGACCGCGCAGCCGCACGGCCCCCGCCTGGCTCCCGAGGAGCTGCGCGCCCTCGTCGTCGAGCTCTCCGGCGCCGTCCTCAGCCCCGCCCCCCGCTGACCCACCCCCTCGCTGCTGCGGAGCCCCGTGTCCTCCCTGCTCTACGCCCTCGGCCGCGCCGCGCACCGCCGGTGGGGCGTCGTCCTCGTCTGCGCCGTCCTCGTGATCGGCCTGGCCGCCGGGGCCGCAGCCGTGCTCTCGCGCGGCACGGACGACGCCTTCGCCGTGCCCGGCACCGAGTCCCAGGAGGCCCTGGACCGGCTCGAGCAGACCTTCCCCGCCGCCAGCGGCACCTCGGCCCAGGTGGTCGTGGTCGCGCAGGACGGCGACGTCTCCGCCCCGCAGGTCACCGGCGCCGTCGCGGAGGTGGTGGCGCAGCTGGAGGGCATCGACCAGGTCGCCGCCGTCGCCTCCCCGCTCGCCGAGGACGGGTCCCTCTCCCCCGACGCCGAGGTCTCCGACGACGGCGACGCGACGATCGTCTCCGTCCAGCTGAACGCCCCGGACGCCAGCGCGGCGACGCAGGAGCGGCTGCTGGAGATCGCCGAGGACGCCACGGGCGAGGACGTCCGCGTCACCGCCGGCGGCGCCGCCTTCCCCGCCGCTGCGCCGGGGCTGACCCCGACGGAGGGGCTCGGGCTGCTCGTGGCCCTCGTCGTGCTCGGGCTCGCGTTCGGCTCGCTGCTCGCCGCCGGCATGCCCCTGCTCACGGCGGTGGTGGGCGTCGCGCTGACGACGTGCGCGATCTTCGCGGCCACCGCCGTCGTCGACGTCTCCGCCACCGCGCCCCTGCTGGCGGTGATGATCGGCCTGGCGGTCGGCATCGACTACGCGCTGTTCATCCTCGCCCGCCACCGCGCCCAGCTGGCCGCCGGCCTGGACCCCGAGGAGTCCACCGGCCGCGCCGTCGCCACCGCCGGATCGGCCGTGGTCTTCGCCGGGCTCACCGTGATGATCGCCCTGGCGGGGCTGGGCGTGGCGGGCATCCCGTTCCTCACGGTGATGGGCCTGGCCGCGGCGGTCGCCGTCCTCGTCGCCGTGCTCGTGGACCTGACGCTGCTCCCGGCCCTCTTCGGCCTCCTCGGGCGCCGGCTCGTCCCGCGCCCGCGCGCTCCTCGCCGCCGGCGCCGTCCGGGCACCGCCGGGCGTCGCGGGGCCGCCGACCGCTGGGTCTCCGGGGTGCTGCGCGCGCCGCTGGCGGTCACGGCGGTCGTCGTGGCCGGCCTCGCCCTGGCCGCCGTCCCGGCCCTCGACCTGCGCCTGGCGCTGCCCGGCGCCGACGCCGGGCAGCGCGGCACCCCCGCCCGCGACACCTACGACCTGGTCAGCGAGGAGTTCGGCCCCGGCTACAACGGGCGCCTGCTGGTCACCGGGGACGTCGTCGCCAGCACCGACCCGCTCGGGCTCGTCGAGGCCGTCGCCGAGGAGCTGCGCGCCCTGGACGGCGTCGCCTCGGTGCCCCTGGCCACCCCGAACGAGGACGCCGACACGATGGTCGTCCAGGTCGTGCCCGAGGGCGGGCCCACCTCGGTGCAGACCCAGCGCCTGGTGGAGGAGATCCGGGCGCTGGCGCCGGCGATCGAGCGCGAGCACGGCGTGGCGGTCAGCGTGACCGGTCAGACCGCCGTCGGGATCGACATCTCCGCCCGGCTGATGGGCGCGCTGGCGCCCTTCGGCGTCCTCGTCGTCGGCCTGTCGCTGGTGCTGCTGGCGATGGTGTTCCGCTCCGTGTGGGTGCCGGTCACCGCCGCCGTCGGGTTCGTGCTGTCCATCGGCGCGGCGCTCGGGTCCGTCGTCGCCGTCTACCAGTGGGGCTGGCTGGAGGGCCCGCTGCACACCGTGGCCACCGGCCCGGTGATCAGCTTCATGCCGATCATCCTCATGGCGGTGCTGTTCGGGCTGGCCATGGACTACGAGGTCTTCCTCGTCTCCGGCATGCGCGAGCAGTGGGTGCGCACCCGCGACGCCCGCGCCGCCGTGCGCAGGGGCTTCACCTCCGCGGCGAAGGTCGTCACCGCCGCCGCGCTGATCATGTTCGCGGTCTTCGCCGCGTTCGTGCCCGAGGGCGACGCGACCCTGCAGCCGATCGCCCTCGGCCTGGCCGTCGGGGTCTTCGTCGACGCCTTCGTGGTGCGGATGACGCTCGTGCCCGCCGTGATGGCGCTGCTCGGGCAGCGGGCGTGGTGGCTGCCGCGCTGGCTGGAGCGGGCCCTGCCCTCCTTCGACGTCGAGGGCGAGGGCCTGGGCTCCCAGATCGCCCTGCGCGACTGGCCGCACCCTGGCGCCGCGCCCGGCGTGCACGCGCAGGACCTGGCCCTCGACCTCGGCGGCGAGCCGCTGCTGGCCGGCCTGGACCTGACCGTCGAACCCGGCCGGGTGCTCCTGGCCACCAGCGGCACCCGCACCTCCCGCACCGCGCTGGCGATGGTCCTGGCCGCGCGCACCGCCCCGACGTCCGGGCGCCTGAAGGTCGCCGGCGCCGTCCTGCCGCAGCAGGCCTGGTCCGCCCGCCGGTCGGTCGCGCTCGTGCGCTGCGTCGAGGAGGGCGGCGAGGAGGACGACGTCGCCGCCGCGGTGCGCCGCGCCGTCCGCCCGGGCACCCGGGTGCTCGTCCTCGACGGGCTGGACTCCGTGCCCACCGCCGCCGCGCGGCAGGCCGCGCTGGACGCCGTGGGCGCCGCCTGCGCCGGGCGCGGCGTCGCGGCGGTGGTCACCGCCACCGAGGAGGCGGTGACCGGGCTGCGCCTCGACGCCCTCGACGCCGCGCTCCTCGACCTCTCGTCCCGCGCTCCCCGCACCGCCCCGCTGGAGGAGGCCCGCTCGTGGCACGCCTGACCGTCGAGCGCAGCAGCAGCGCACCCGCCGTCGCACCCGCCGTCGCACCCGCCGTCGCACCGTGCTCCGCTCCCGGCACCGCCGGGAGCGGGCGCGGCGCCCGGGCCGGGTGGCTGACCGTGCTCGGGCTCGTGCTCGTCCCCGTCGTCCTCGCCGCGTCCTTCGTGTGGGCGCTGTGGCGGCCGGCCGACGACCTCGAGCGCGTGCGGGCGGCGGTGGTCAACCTCGACGTCCCCGCGACCGTGGACGGGCAGACCGCGCCCCTCGGCCGCCAGCTCGTCGCCGCCCTGACCGCCGGCACCGGCACCGGCACCGGCACCGGCGGCACCGGCACCGGCACCGGCACCGGCGGCACCGGCACCGGGACGGACGGCGGCGAGGACCGGTCGGACCTCGACTGGACCCTCACCGACGCCGAGACGGCCGCCGCGGGGCTGCAGGACGGCACCTACGCCGCCGCGGTCACCATCCCGGAGGGCTTCTCCACCGCCGCGACCTCCCTGGCGGGCGAGGACCCGGCCGCGGTCACCGCCGCGACCCTGGAGGTCATCACCTCCCCCGCGTCCGCCGTCGCCGACGCCGTGGTCGCTCGCGCCGTCAGCGACGCGGCCGCCGCGGCGCTGGCCGACCAGGTGACGACCACCTACGTCGAGAACGTCCACATCGGCTTGTCCACCCTCTCCGACGGCCTGCAGCAGTCCGCGGACGGCGCGACGGCCCTGGAGGAGGGCACCTCCCAGCTCGCCGCCGGCCTGGCCGGCGCGAGCGCCGGCAGCGACCGCCTCGTCGTGGGCCTGGGCGACCTCGCCGACGGCACGGCGGAGCTCGCCGGGGGCAGCAGCGCGCTGGCATCGGGCGCCGCCCGCTCCGCCGAGGGCGCCGCGGCGCTGGCCGACGGCCTCGAGCAGCTGCGCGCCGGCACCGGCGAGCTGCCGGGGCACACCGAGCAGCTCGCCGTGGGAGCCGCCGGCGTGGCCTCCGGCGCGGCGGATCTGCACGAGAGCCTGGGCGGCCTCGGCGACGGGCTGCAGGAGGCGGCCGGCGGCCTGGCCGCCCTGCCCGGTGCGGCCGCGGACCTGTCCGCGGGCAGCGCCCAGGTGCAGGACGGCGCCACGGCCGTGGCGGGCGGCGCGTCGTCCCTCGCCGACGGGCTGGCGCAGGCCGTGAGCGCCTGCCAGGCGCAGCCGGGCGCCGACTGCAGCCAGCTCTCCTCCCTCGCCACCTCCGCCGCCGGTCTCGACGACGCCGCCGCGGAGGTGGCGGCCGGGGCGGGGGCGGTGGCCGGCGGCGCGGACGCCCTGGCCGCCGGAGCGCGTCCCGCGGTCGACGGCGTCTCTGCGGCCGCCGAGGGCGCGCGGCAGGCGAGCGCCGGCGCCGGCGCCCTGGCCCAGGGCGCCCAGCAGGTCGCCGACGGCACGTCGGCCCTCGCCGCCAGCGCGCCGGCCCTGGCCCAGGGCGTCGCCGCCTCGGCGGACGGCGCCCGCCCGCTCACCGAGGGCACGGCCGAGCTGGCCCGGGGCGCGCAGGCCCTCGCCTCCGGGGCGGCGGACCTGCAGCAGGGCACCGAGCACGCCGCCGGAGGCGCCCGCGAGCTCGCCGAGGGCACCGAGCAGCTGCAGGCCGGTGCCACCGGCGTGGACGACGGCGCCGCCCGCTTGGCGCAGGGGTTGTACCAGAGCGCGGACGCCGTCCCGTCCCTGGACGAGGACGAGCGCGCGACCGTGGCCGCGGTCGCCGCAGAGCCCGTGAGGACCACCACGGGCGCGGACGCCTCCGCGGGCATCGGCGCCGCCTACCTGACGGCGCTGGCTCTCGGCGTCAGCGCCCTGGTGGTGTTCCTGCTGCTCGCGGCCGTGCCGGCCCGCGCGGTCAGCAGCAGCGCCGGGTCCGTGCGCCTGGCGCTGCGCTCCTTCGCCCCCGCGGCGGGCGTCGCCGCGGCGCAGGCCGTGCTGCTCACCGGCGTCCTGCAGGTCGTGCTCGACCTCGACGGCGGAGCGGTCCTGCGGCTGGCCGGGCTGCTGCTGCTCGCCGGGCTCGCGCTCAGCGCCGTCAACCAGGCGCTCGTCGCGGCCGCGGGCGGGATCGGGCGGTTCGCCTCCCTCGTGGTGCTGGCGGTCAGCGCCCCCGCGGCGCTGGTGTCCACCACGCCGCCGGCCCTCGCGACCCTGTTCGCGGCCACGCCGCTGGCGCCCGTGCTCGACGGCGTGCGCGCCGTCGTCACGGGCAGCGGGGGCGCCGGCGGCGACGCGGCGGCCCTGCTCGCGTGGACGGCCGGCGCGCTGCTCGTCACCGTCCTCGCGATCGCCCGCACCCGCTCGGTGCGGCCGAGCCACCTGCGGCGGCTCGCGGCCGCCTGACCCCGCCCGTCGCCGCGGCTGGCGGGTCAGGCGTCGAGCAGGAGCGCGACGTCGGGGTGCAGCGCCGCCGGAGCGCGGTCCAGGACGGCACGGAGGAGGCGCGTGACCGTCTCGCTCGACGAGGTGCTCCTCAGGCCGCTGCCACCGGGGCGTCCCAGTCGAGGTGGTGGTCGCGCATCCACAGCTGCGGGTCGCGGCCGCGCGCGGCCGCGACCCGCAGGCCCACGGGCATCACGAGGTCGCGCACCGTGCGGGCCACGGGGTTGAGCGACTTGGCGCTGCTGGTGCGCCAGCCGTGGGCGACGACGCGCTCGGCCCGTGGCCGCCGGGCGGCCTCGAAGGCCGCGAGCGCCTCGGGCACGGGCAGGTCGCGCAAGCAGCGGGCGAGCACGACGGCGTCCTCCACGGCGAGGGAGGACCCCTGCCCGGCGGCCGGGGAGGTCGCGTGCGCGGCGTCCCCGACGAGCACCGTGCGCCCGCGGTGCCACCGGCCCACGGTGGGCACGTCGTGGGTGGTCCACCCGCGCAGCGGCCCCGGGGTGGCGTCGACGAGGGCGAGAGCGGGGCAGCGGTCGCCCGCGTGCAGCTCGTGCAGCAGGGACCGCCACTGCGCGTCCGAGGTCGCGGCCACCTGCTCGGCCGTCGGCTCGGACGGCGCCGGCGGGTTGGCGAACCACCAGGTCTGCCCGGTCGGGGCGGCGAGGTAGCCGAAGAAGGAGCGGCGGCCGAAGACCATCGTCAGGCGGCCCACCTGCGCGCCGGCGGGGGTGTGCTCGGAGTACCCGGCGGTGTTGAGCACCGGGACGTGGCGGGGCGGCGGGCAGTCCGGGTCCACCAGGGAGCGCACCCGCGAGCGCACGCCGTCGGCGCCGACGAGCACGTCCGCGGTCTCGCTCGTGCCGTCGGCGAAGACCGCCGTCACCCCGTCCGGGGTCTCGTGCGCGTCCACGAGCCGGGAGCCGTGCCGGACCCGCACGCCGCGGCGCAGGGCCTCCGCGTGCAGCGCCTGGTACAGCTCGGAGCGCTTCATCGACAGCCCGGGCGGGCTGTCGGGCCGGGGCCCGCTCGTCGGCAGGGCGCCCAGCACCCTGCCCGTCCAGCTGCGCAGCTCGATCACGGGCGTGGGGAAGCCGACGCCCGCGACGGCGTCCTCGGCGTCGAGGGCGCGCAGCGCGTCGAGGCCGTTGGTCTGCAGGCCCAGCCACGCGCCGACGTCGGACGCGGGCGCGGTGCGCGCCTCGTGCACGGTCGCGTCGATGCCCGCCTTCTGCAGCGCCACGGCCGTGACCGGCCCCGCGACGCCCCCTCCGATGACCAGCGCCCTCGTCACGCCGCGACCTCCCCGCCCTCTCGACCGTCCCGCCCGCGCCCCGCGCTGCGCGGCGGCGGGAGCCATCTCCTCACACGCGGCGCGGGCGGTGGCAGCGCCGCGGCGCGGGACGACACGAACCTGACGATCTCCACGCCGTCCGGCGCGGTCCCGCTCGCGCCGGCGCCGTCCCGGGCGTGGTGGGATCGGCCCGTGACGAGCAGGAGCGGGCTCGCGGCCCGCACGCTGGGCGAGGACGGGCCGCGGGTGGTGTTCCTGCACGGCCTGTTCGGCCAGGGCCGCAACTGGACGAGCACCGGCAGGGCGCTGGCCGCCGAGGGCCGCCGGGTCACCCTGCTGGACCTGCCGAACCACGGGTCCTCCCCGTGGACCGACCGGGTCGACCAGGTCGAGATGGCGCACGCCGTGGCCGGGGAGGTCGCGGCGCTGGGCGAGCCGGTCTCGCTCGTGGGCCACTCCATGGGCGGCAAGGTCGCCATGCAGGTGGCGCTGCGCCGTCCGGAGCTGCTGCGGGCGCTGGTCGTGGTCGACATCGCGCCGGTGGAGTACCCGGAGACCGGCCGCCGCAGCGACGACCCGCAGGAGGAGGCCTCACCCTTCGCGCGCTTCACCGCCGCGATGCGGGCACTGGACCTGCGGGCGCTGCGCGGCCGGGAGGACGCCGACGCCGCCCTGCGCGAGGCGGTGCCCAGCGACGCGGTGCGCGCGTTCCTGCTGCAGAGCCTCGTCCGCGAGGACGGCGGGTGGCGCTGGCGGCTGAACCTGGAGGTGCTCGAGCGCGACCTCGGCGTCGTGCGCGGCTTCCCCGACCCGCCGCCCGGCGCCCGCTACGACGGGCCCGCGCTGTGGATCGCGGGCGCGACCTCGCACTACGTCCTGCCCCGCGACCGCGCGCGGATCGACGCGCTCTTCCCGGCGGCGCGGCTGGTGCGGATCAAGGACGCCGGCCACTGGGTGCACTCGGAGCGCCCGGAGGTCTTCACCGAGACCCTGCGCCGCTTCCTGCGCACCGTCGAGCGGGGCTGAGGCCCGGCCCCGCTCGACGGCCCGGTGATCGGCGCGGTCAGCCGGCGGCGGGCACCGGGCCGTAGGTCAGGTGCACCACCCCGTTGCTCAGGCCCTCGGCGCCGAGGAAGGACAGCGGCGTGCGCGGCCCGCCGTCGGGGAAGAGCCGGATGCCCGTCCCGACGGCGAGCGGGTACACGTACAGGTGCAGCTCGTCGACCAGGCCGTCGGCGAGCAGGGCCCGCACGAGCGTGGCGCTGCCGCTGACGTACAGGTCGCCGTCCGCCTCCTCCTTCAGCGCCCGGAGGCGGACGGCGTCGTAGCCGCCGACCACGGTGGAGTTCGACCACACGGCCTCGGCGTCGGTCAGGGTGGAGGAGACCACGTGCTTGCGGGTGTCGTTGAAGAACGGGGCGCCCGGGTCGTCCTCGACGGTGCGGGTGGACCACGCCGGCGCGAACATCTCGAAGGTCGTGCGCCCGAGCAGGATGCCGGTGGCCGAGGCCGTGAGCGCGCCGATGGACGCGGCCAGGTCGTCGGGGAAGCCGTAGTCCATCGTCCACAGAGGTGCGTCCACCACCCCGTCGACGGTGGTGAACTCGTGCACCGTGATCGCGCCCATCGCCTGCTCCCTCAGCTGCTCGTCCGGACCGGTCGCGGGCTCCCGCGCCGCCGGTGGTGTTCGTCGCAGGGAAGACGATGGCCGACGCCGATCCTCATCGGTGCGGGAACGACGTCATCGGCGCGAGCACCGTCGGGGCCGCTGGTGCGGCTCGAGCGCGGCTCGAGCGCCGCTCGCCAGTGCCGTGCTCCGCTCACGCCGATGGCGGAGTGTCGCGGACGGTGCGAGCGCCGGGTCGAGCGACGCCTGGCTGCGGCAGACGACGGCTCCGGACCACCCCGGTGGCGCCGTCCCGGGGCGCGGGCCCCGTGCGACGGGCCGCGTGGCTCGTCACCGCCCCGCGTCGAGCGTCCAGTACGCCCGCTCGCGCAGGTCCGCACCCGCCACGAGGAGGTGGGCGTCCGCCACGGCGCCCTCCGGCACCCACACGCAGTGCAGGAGGGTCACCTGCTGGTGGGGCTCGACCTCCACGGGGCCGAACGGACCGGAGGAGCACGGCTCCGTCCAGTACTCGCGGCCGTTCCCGCCGACGACGCTGACGCCCAGGTGCGCCCACGGGTCGCGGGCGTCGTCGTCCAGGTTCGTCAACGCGAGGCTGACGGTGCCTCGCTGCTGCGGCTCGGCGAAGGGGCTCCAACCCTGGCGGGAGTCGTCGGCCTCGAACTCGGCCGCGGTCACGGCGACCGCGAACCGCCCGACGTCGGCGCTCTGCCCGGGCGCGAGGGTCTCCTCGGGCACGGGTCGGGCCTCGACCGAGGCGTGGTCGCCCGTCCACGGCAGGGCGAGGAGGAACCCGCTGGAGGACAGCAGGACCACCGCGACCACGAGCGCGAGGCCGGTGGCCGCGGCCCCCAGAGCCGACAGGGCGACGCCGACCAGGGGCACGAGGCGCTCGCTGCGGTCGGCGCGCCGCAGCGCCAGGACGCTGAGCAGGAGCCCGACCGGCCACAGCAGCACCGCTGCGACGAGGCCCGCCAGGGCCAGCGGCTCCGGCCCCCTGCGCCGGCCGGTGTCCGTCGGGGCGGCTGGCGGCGAGGAGCGAGGACCCTAGGGTCCGACCATGCAGACGCCACCCCGTGACTGGAGCGGCGGTGATCCCGACGACCTCACGGCGTGGACCGTCATCCGCGCCCAGCACGCCGTCACGCGGATCTTCTCCTCGGTCCTGCGCGAGCACGAGCTGACCCCCCAGCAGTTCGGCGTGCTGATCGAGCTGGTGCGGCATCCCGGTCTCAGCCAGGCGGCGCTGGCGCGCCGGGTGCTCGCGACGGCGCAGTCCGTCGGTGACCTCGTGCGCGGCATGGCCGAGCGCGGTCTGCTCGCCCGCGCCAGCCCTCCGGGTCCGGGGCGGGCGATCCGCCTGCGGATCACGGACGACGGTCGCCGGGCGCTGGACCGGGCGACCCCGGCGGTCCTGCACGCGGTGCGACCGCAGGCGCTCGGCCTGAGCCAGGGCGAGGACGCCCAGCTCAACGCCCTGCTGCACACCGTGATCCGCACGGTGGACTGAGGCGGGCCGGCCAGCCCTTGCCGGGCGCGCACGAGCGGCGTACCGTCGTCCCGCCACCATAAGGAACCTTATGGTCTCGGTCGCCCACCGAGGCGACCAGCCCGGGTGCACCCGCTCCCGCGCGCACCGACGCCGAGCAGGAGCCCCCATGACCACCACCCGCGCAGCAGCCCCCAGCGACCTCCCGACACACGGCGCCGCGACCCCGGGCAGGCCCGACGACGCCGAGGTGGACGTCGTCGTCGTGGGCGCCGGGCCGGTCGGCCTGACCCTCGCCTGCGCCCTCCTGCACCACGGGGTCCGCGTCAGGATCTTCGAGCGCGGGCCGGGGCGCTCGGGCGCCTCGAAGGGCCACAACCTGCTCCCGCGCTCCCAGGAGCTGCTCGAGACCATCGGCGTCCGGACGGCGATCGCAGCGCGGGCGCACTCCGCACCCCACACCCAGGTCCTCCTGGACCGCAGGCCGCTCGCCCGGCTGGACGTGCGCGGGTGCGGGAGCCCCTACGACTCCGTGCTCTTCTCGGGCCAGGACACCATCGAGGCGGTGCTGTCCGAGGCGGTCGCCGAGCGCGGCGGTCGCGTGGAGCGAGCTCGGCCGGTGCGGGCGGTCGCCCCCGACGAGGACGGCGTCACCGTGGCGGTGGGCCGCACCGACGTCCGCGGGGAGGAGCAGGACGCCGAGGACGAGCGCGTGCGCTGCCGCTACCTCGTCGGCGCGGACGGCGTGCGCGGGAGCGTCCGCGAGGCCGTCGGCCTCGGCTTCTCGCCCACCGCCCTGCAGGAGCGCGCCACGCGGCAGATCGACGCGAAGCTGTCCTGGAGGCGCCCCACGGAGCCCGACCGGAGCTGGTTCTTCCTGCACCCGAACGGCTTCGCCGGGATCCTGCCGGTGTGGGAGGGGCTGCACCGGCTGTTCTTCGTCGAGGACGAGGCCGAGGTGCCCGAGCGCGAGCCGACCCTGGCCGAGATGGTCCAGCGGGCCCGGGAGGTGACCGGCGACGAGACGTTCGAGATGTCCGACCCGGCGTGGTCCAGCTGGGGACGCTTCCGCCACGGCGTGGCACCGGCCTACGCGCGCGGGCGCGTCTTCCTCGCCGGGGACGCCGGTCACCGCACCCTGCCGATCGGCGGGCAGGGCATGAACGCGGGCCTGCACGACGCGATCGGCCTGGCGTGGCGACTGGCCAAGACCCTGGCGGGCCAGGGCGGTCCGCTCGTGCTCGACAGCTACGGCCCGGAGCGGCACGGGGCGCACGAGCGGCTCGAGGCGCAGCAGGTCAGGGGCTACCGGCAGCTGGTGCACCGACCCCGCGGCGTCGACGTCGTGGTCGGCGCCGTCGCCGACCTGATCCCGAACCTCGCCTCCCGGGTCTTCGGCGGCGAGGACCTCACCCAGCTGTCGGTGGCCTACCCCGACAGCGACCTGAGCGCGGACCGCTTCCCGGCGCTCTCGGCGCTCGGCCCGGCGCGCAGGGGCGCACCCAGGGCCGGGGCCCGCGCGCCCGACGCCCCGGTGACCACGCCCGCCGGCGCGACCACGTCGCTGCTGGACCGGATCCACCACCCCGACGGGGTGACGTGGGGCTGGTGCCTGCTGGCCTTCGACGGGCGCGAGCAGGGCTCGCGCGAGGCCCTGGTGCGGGCGGTCGAGGCGGTGTCCGCCTGGCCCTGGGTGCGCCCCCACCTGGTCCTGGCCGACCCGCTCGCGTCGGACGACGGGGCCGGTGCCACGCCGTGCCTGTTCGACCTGGACGGGCTCTCCCACGCCGCCTACGGGCTGGAGGGCGTCCCCGCGCTGGTGCTCGTGCGCCCCGACGGGCACATCGCCTTCCGGGGCCCCGCCGGCCACCCGGAGCGCCTGCACGCCCACCTGCGCAGCGTCTCAGGACAGGACGCCACCGGTGCTGGAGGCGGTGGTGGGGCGCGCGGCCGCGCCGTCGGCCGGGAGCGGCGGAGGGATCGGCACCCCTTCCGCCGGGCCCGCGCCGCGGCCTACGGTCGGCGCTCATGAAGGACCCCGAGGGCCTGTCCGGTCGCTACGCGCAGGAGGCGCTGCGCAAGGTCCACACCCGGGACGACGTGCCTCCCGACGCCCCGCTGGAGGCGCACCCGGACCCCGACGTCCCCGGCGCGAACTACGTCGACGGCCTCGGCGACGCCCGCTACTGGGTCGGCCTGCAGGGCGAGGTCGTGCGCACGGGCAGCGACGGGACGCCCCCCACGCGCAGCGAGCAGTTCGACCAGGCGCACCACCGCTACACCGCCGCCGTGGAGAAGGTGCGCCTGCGCTACGCCACCCCGGTGGTGGAGCGGCTCTTCGCCACCCCGGACACGCACGTGCCCGACGCCTTCTTCGTCCACGACACCCACGAGCCCCAGACGGTGCGCTGGGTCGCCCCCGACGGCGAGGTCCACGACGGCTACCGCCTCGTCGACGACGAGGCCCGGTGGGACGAGGAGACGGCGGCCGCGCGCCGCGCCGTCCTGCGGCGCCAGCCGAGCACCGCTCCCCTCGTCGACGGCTGAGCGTCGCCGCACTCCTCCGTCCGTGTCGATCGTGCGACATGTCGACTACCCTGCGTCAGTCCGCGCGGCGTCCGCCACAATGGGGCGCCGGTCGCACCCGACGACGAGGACGGACCACCGTGGCGAAGCACCGGGCACCAGACCCCTCGAGCACTGACTTCGACGCCGCGACCAGCGCGCTGGCCGACGTCACCGGCGACTACACCGTGGACGTCGTGCACACGCGCATCGGCTTCCGCGCCCGGCACGCGATGGTGACGACCGTGCGCGGGTCGTTCACCCGCTTCGAGGGCCGGGCGCACCTGGACGCCACCCACCCCGAGCAGAGCGGCGTCGTCCTGCACATCGACGTCGCCAGCATCGACACCGGCCAGGCCGACCGCGACGACCACCTGCGCTCCCCCGACTTCTTCGACGTCGGCACGCACCCGCACATCGTCTTCGCCTCCACGTCCGTGAAGCAGGTCGACGAGGCCGTCTACCGGGTCACCGGGGACCTGACGATCAAGGACGTGACGCACCCGGCGAGCGTGGACTTCGAGCTGACCGGCTCCGCGCAGGACCCGTTCGGCGACACGCGGGTGGGCTTCGAGGGCTCGCTGGTGATCAGGCGCAGCGAGTGGGGCCTGACCTGGAACGCCGCGCTGGACACCGGCGGCGTCCTGGTCAGCGACAAGATCCAGATCGAGTTCGACGTCTCCGCGATCCGGTCGGCCTGAGCGGCCCCGACGCCGGCGCGACCGGCCGGGTCAGGCACCGTCGTGCCGGGCGCCGGGCGGGTCGGCGCCAGGCGTGGTGGGGGCGGTGCCCGAGGACGGCGTCCAGGGAGAGCTCCCCGGGACCGGTGAGGGCGAGCGCGGAGGTGGACAGCCCCAGCACCGCCGGGTACTCCCAGCCGCCCTGGGTGGCGAACAAGCCGCTGGGCGCGTGCACCGAGGCGGCCGCGAGCACGGTGCCGGCGGCCGCGGCGCCCGCGGCGGGCGTGGCCAGGCCGAGGGCGATCAGCGCTCCGCCGCCGAACTCCGCCGCGCCGGCGAGCAGGGCGCTCGGGCGGGCGGGCGTGAAGCCCATGGCCTCGAAGACCCCGGCCGTGCCCTGCACCCCTCCTCCGCCGAACCAGCCGAACAGCTTCTGCCCGCCGTGGGCGGCCAGCACCGAGCCGACCCCGGCCCGCAGGGCCAGCAGTCCGACGTCCTGGAACCGGTCGTGGGTCACGGTGTCCTCCTGGTCCGCCGCCGTCTGTCGCCGAGGTCCTCGCTCACCGGCCCGCGCCAGCACCGGAGGCTGGTGGTCACCCCCGAGGAACCGCAGGTGACGGCGCGGACGGCGGTCCCCCTCCCCGACGGGGCCCAGGAGGGGACCGCACCCCCTCCAGCCCCCTGCTGCGCGGGGCTACGGTCAGCGCCTCCCGCCGATGCCGGACGGAGCGCCCATGGGCCCGCGCGCACACCTGCTGGCGGTCGCGCTGTGCGCGGGCGCCGTCCTCACCGGCTGCTCACCGGGCACCGCTCCGGCTCCCGGCGCGAGCGCCGGCACGACGTCCAGCACGACGTCCAGCACGACGTCGGGCGTGGCCGCGGAGGAGCCGGCCGCCACGGCGGCCCAGCCGTCCCCGGTGCAGCCGCCCTCGCCGCCCCCGCCGCCGGCGGCGCAGGGGTCGCTGGTGGAGGTGGCGCGCATCGGCGGGGAGATCTCGCCGAAGTCCGTCGTCGCCACCGGCACCGGCCTCGTCGTCGCCCAGAACATGATGTACCGGCACACGGTCACGGTGTACGACCGCTCGTTCGCGCTGGTCGCGACGATCCCCGACGAGGTGGTGCTCTCCGACTTCGGGCACCCGGAGCAGGGCGCGTACCGGGGTGCGCCCGTGGAGGCCGTCGTGACCGCGGACGGCCGCCACGTGTACGTGTCGAACTACTCGATGGAGGGGCCGGGGTTCCGCGAGGGCCGTGACACCTGCTCGCCGGAGGACGACCTGCCCGACAGCTTCGTGTACCGCATCGACACGGCCACCCTGCGCATCGACCAGGTGGTCCGCGTCGGGGCGGTGCCGAAGTTCCTCGAGCTCACCCCCGACGGACGGACGCTGCTGGTGAGCAACTGGTGCTCCTACGACGTCAGCGTCGTGGACACCGCCGCCGCGACCGAGGTCGCGCGCGTGCCGGTGGGCCGCTACCCGCGCGGCATCGCCGTCAGCCCCGACTCCCGCACCGCCCACGTGGCCGTCATGGGCTCGACGCACCTCGCGGTCCTCGACCTCGCGACCCTGGCCGTGGGCCGCGTCGAGGACGTCGGCGGAGGGCCGCGGCACGTGCTGGCCAGCCCCGACGGCGCGCACCTGTACGTCACCCTCAACCGCGACGGGCTCGTCACGAAGGTCGACGCCGCCACCGGCGAGACGGTGGCGCGGGTGAGCACGGGTGCCGCGCCGCGCAGCGCCGCGCTGTCCGCCGACGGCACCGCCCTGTACGTCGTCAACTACGAGTCCGGCACCGTGGCGAAGGTCGCGACCGACGGGATGCAGGTCGTCCAGACCGCCCCCGTGCCGCACCACCCCATCGGCATCACCGTGGACGACGCCGCGCGCCAGGTCTGGGTGGCCAGCTACTCGGGGACGATCACGGTGCTGCAGGACGGCGCGGAGCGGTGAGGAGGGGACCGGGCTCGCCCCCCGGACCCGTCACAGGAGCATCCACCCCAGCACCGCGGTGGACTGCAGGTAGACCAGCAGCGCCATGACCACGAGGAAGCCCAGGCTCCACCAGACGACCTTGCGGAAGAGGACGCCCTCCTGCCCGGCCAGGCCCACCGCGGCCGCCGCGATGGCGAGGTTCTGCGGCGAGATCATCTTGCCGAGCACCCCGCCGGAGGTGTTCGCCGAGGCCAGCAGCAGCGGGTCCAGCCCGGCGTCGGCCGCCGCGGCGATCTGCAGCGAGCCGAACAGGGCGTTGGAGGAGGTGTCCGAGCCGGTGACCGCCACCCCGAGCCAGCCGAGGACGGGCGAGAGGAGCGCGAACAGGCCGCCGGCGCCCGCCATCCACTGGCCGATGGTGATCGTCTGGCCCGACAGGTTCATCACGTACGCCAGGCCCAGCACCGCCATGACGGTGACGATGGCCCACTTCAGCTGGTCGTAGGTCTGCCCGTACGCCCGCAGCGCGCGGCCGGGGGAGAGCTTGAGGACCGGGATGGTCAGCAGGCCGCTGATGAGCACGAGCGTGCCGCCGGCGGGCAGCCAGTTGAGGTTGAAGGTGGTGGTGGTCACCGGCTCGCCCGCGGGGTTGAGCACGTCCAGCCCCGGCCAGGGGAAGGTCACGACCCCGTTGGCGAGCAGGGCCTTGACCGCCGGGACCTGCGCGATGCTGAAGACCAGGATGATCATCGCGTAGGGGGCGTAGGCGCGCAGCACCTCCGCCGGCGGGTCCACGGGCGCGCGGTCGGCCGCCGCGACCGGGGCGGGGCTGCCCGCGCCGTCGTCCCCGCGCCCGCCGCGGTCGGCGCCGAGCCCGCTGGCCGCGGTGGCGCCGCTGCCCAGCTGCGAGCCGCCGGTCGCGACGCTGGCGCCCGCGGCCCGGGAGCCCGAGCGGGCGCCCCGGCCCCGCACGCCCTCGACGCGGTGCGCGGCGTCCTCGGCGGAGGAGATGCGGCCCTGCATCTCCCGCTCGTCCAGGGTCTGCACCGTGAGCACCTCGGCGGGCTGCCAGAAGCGCAGCAGGACCACGATGGCGGCGGCGGCGAGCAGGGAGGCGACGATGTCGGTGAGCTCGACGACGAAGTAGTTCGCGCACAGGAACTGCCCGATCGCGAAGACCACGCCGCCGACCACGGCCGGCAGCCACGTCTGCCGCAGCCCCCGCCGCCCGTCGACCATGAACACCAGCACGAGCGGGACGAACAGCGCCAGCACCGGGGTCTGGCGTCCCACGACGGCCCCGATGGCGTCCGCCTCCAGGCCGGTGACGCGGCCCATGGTGATGATCGGGGTCGCCAGCGCCCCGTAGGCGACGGGCGCGGTGTTGGCGACCAGGGCGATCGAGGCCGCCTTCAGGGGCGTGAAGCCCAGCGCCAGCAGCATCACCGAGGAGATCGCGACCGGGGTGCCGAAGCCCGCCAGGGCCTCCAGGAGCCCGCCGAAGCAGAACGCGATGATCACGGCCTGGATGCGCTGGTCGGCCGAGATCGACCCGAAGGAGCGCCGCAGGACGTCGAAGTGCCCGGTGGCGACCGTGAGGTTGTAGACCCAGATCGCGTTGATGACGATCCACATGATCGGGAAGAAGCCGAACGCGGCGCCCTCGAGGCCGGAGTTCAGCGCGGTGCCCACCGGCATCCGGTAGACGAGGACCGCCACGAGGACCGACACGGCGAGCGAGGCCAGGGCGGCCCACTGCGCCTTGACCTTCAGCGCCCCGAGGAGCACGAAGATCGTCACGAGCGGCAGCGCGGCGAAGATCGCGGAGAGCGCGAGCGAGTCCGCGACGGGGGTGAAGTCCTGCTGGTAGGTGAGCATCGACCGTCCTCGGCGTCGGATCAGGGGGCGCTGGTGAGGGCGGACGCGGGCAGGCCGCGGATGGACGCGTCCAGCACCTCCACCGTGTGGGCCATGCCGATGTCGGCGCCGGAGCGCTGCAGCGCCGAGCTCACCTGCATCAGGCAGCCGGGGTTCGCCGTCACCAGCAGCCGGGCGCCGGTGGCGACGATGTTCTCGGCCTTGCGGTCGCCCAGCTCCCGGGCCGGCTCGGGGTTGAGGATGTTGTAGATGCCGGCGGAGCCGCAGCACAGGTCCGCCTCGGCGATCTCGCGCAGCTGCAGGCCGGGGACGCCGCGCAGCAGCTCGCGCGGCTGCGCGCGCACGCCCTGGGCGTGGGCGAGGTGGCAGGCGTCGTGGTAGGCGACGGTGACGTCGAGCGGGTGGCGCGGGGCGACCGGGCCCAGCTCGCTGAGGATCTCGGTGACGTCCTGCACGCGCGCCGAGAACGCGGCGGCGCGCTCGGCGCAGCGCGGGTCGTCGGCGAGCAGGTCGGCGTACTCCTTCATCGTCGACCCGCAGCCGGCGGCGTTGACGACGACGCGCTCGACCCCCGCGTCCTCGAAGGCGTCGACGAGGGCTCGCGCGTAGCGCTGGGCCTCGGCCTCGCGCCCGTTGTGCGCCGACAGGGCGCCGCAGCAGCCCTGGGCGCGCGGGATGACGACCTCGCAGCCCTCGGCGGCGAGCACGCGGGCGGTGGCGGCGTTGACGCCGGGGAAGAACTCCCCCTGAACGCACCCGGTGAGCAGGCCCACCACCGCGCGGCGGGTCCCGACCGCGGGCACGCGCTCGGGCAGCTGCTCGCGCGGGCCGATCCGCGGCGCGATGGACTCCATCGCCGCCAGCTGCGGCGCTGCGCGCAGCAGGCCCGTGCGGCGCACGAGGCGGTCCAGGCCCAGGCGCTGGTAGGCCCACAGGGGTCCGCGCACCAGGCGCAGGCGCCGGGGGTGGGGGAAGAGGGCGAAGATCCCGGCGCGCAGCAGGCGGTCCTTCGGCGAGCGGGTGTGGTGCCGCTCGACCTGGGCGCGGGTGGTCTCGATGAGCTTGTCGTACTGCACGCCGGAGGGGCAGGCCGTCACGCAGGCCATGCAGCCCAGGCAGGCGTCCCAGTGCTGCACCATCGCGTCGCTCAGGGGCTCCCCCTCGAGCCCCTGCTTCATCAGGTGGATGCGCCCGCGCGGGGAGTCCATCTCCTCCCCCCACAGCGCGTACGTGGGGCAGGTGGGCAGGCAGAAGCCGCAGTGCACGCAGTCGCCGACCAGCGCGGCGTCCGGTGGCCGGTGGTCGTCGAAGGCGCCGTGCTGCCCGGGCCCGCCGCCGGTGGGCACGTGGCCGTGCTGGTTCGCGCCCTTCCCGCGGGTGCGCGGCATGCCGAGGTCGGTCATCAGATCCCTCCCACGAACCGGCCCGGCGCCAGCCGGCGCTCGGGGTCGAACTGCTCCTTGACGCGGCGCATGAGGTCCAGGCCGGGCACCGGGCCCCACGCGTCCACGGCGTCCTCGACCTCGGGCGGGGCCTCCAGGACGACGCACGCGCCGCCGTGCTCGGCGCAGGCCGCGCGCAGGCGGGCGACCACCTCGGCGGCCGCGGCCGGTGCGGTGCCCGGCGGCAGGCCCGCGTGCAGGACGCCGGCGCCGGCGGACCCGCGCACCGCCGGGCGCACCCCCGCACCCTCCGCGCACGCCTGCACCGCGGACAGGACCGCCGCCAGCCCGGAGAGGGCGGAGGTGAGCTTCAGCCCGGTGCCGCCGACCGCCCACGGGTAGCGGCCCCACCCCTGCGGCAGGTCGGCGCCGACGCGCGCCCCGGCCCCGAGGAGGGCCGCGGCGCTCGCGGTGCGGGCCTCCACCCCGCCCGGGGTGCCCTCCAGCAGCACCGACAGGACGCCGGGGCCGTCGGCGGGCCAGTCCACCTCGAGCGCGGAGGGCACCACCTGGGAGTGGACCACCGCCTGCGCGAGGCGGTGCGCCTGCCCCGGGGAGTCGACGCCGGCGCTGAGCACGCGGCGCTCGGCCGGCAGCGGGTGCAGCCGGAACACGGCCTCGGTGATCACCGCCAGGGTGCCGTAGGAGCCGACGAGCAGCTTGCCCAGGTCGTAGCCGGCGACGTTCTTGACCACGCGGCCGCCGGCCTTGGCGACGACCCCGTCGGCGCGCACGAGCGTGACGCCGATCAGCAGGTCGCGGGCGGTGCCGGCGGCCACGCGCAGCGGGCCGCTGGCACCGGTGGCCAGGGTGCCGCCGACGGTGGCGCCGGGCGCGGTCTCGTCCAGCGCCAGGCGCTGGCCGGCCCCGGCGACCGCGGCCTGGACGTCGGCCAGGGCGGCCCCGGCCTGCACCTGCACGATCAGGTCGCCGGCGGCGTGGTCGACGACGGCGCCCATCGCCGTGGTGTCGAGCACCAGGTCCACCCGCTCCGGCGGGCGGCCCCAGGTCAGCTTGGTGCCCCGCCCGCGCGGGACGACGACGAGGGAGTGCGCGGCCGCGGCCCGCAGCACCTGCGCGGTCTGCTCCGTGGAGGCGGGCCGGGCCACCAGGGCCGGCGCCACCCCGTCGACGGCGTCGGCGGCGGTGGCGTCCCGCACGTCCGCGCACGCGGCGGCCAGCGAGCGGCGCACGGACTCGCGGTCGGCCGACAGCACCGCCATCAGAAGACCTCCGCCAGCCCGGCCTGCTGCAGCGGGTGGGCGCCCCTGTGCCGGCCGGGCACCTCCCCGCACAGGCGCGGGGTCGGGAACACCTTGCCGGGGTTGGCGATGCCGCCCGGGTCGAAGGCGCAGCGCACCAGCTGCATGGTGTCCAGGTCGTCGTCGGTGAACATCCGCGGCATGTAGGCGGCCTTGTCGATGCCCACCCCGTGCTCGCCGGTGATCGAGCCGCCGTGGCCGATGCACAGGTCGAGGATCGCGCCGCTGACCCGCTCGGCGGCTTCCGTGGCTCCCTCGACGCGCTCGTCGAAGAGCACCAGGGGGTGCAGGTTGCCGTCGCCGGCGTGGAAGACGTTCGCCACCCGCACCCCCGAGGAGGCGGACAGCTCGGCGATGGCCCGCAGCACCTCCGGCAGGGCGGTGCGCGGGATCACGCCGTCCTGGACGATGTAGTCGGGGCTGATGCGGCCCACGGCCGCGAAGGCGGACTTGCGGCCCTTCCACACCAGGGCCCGCTCCGCCGGGTCGGTGGCCACCCTCATCTCGAAGGCGCCGTGCTGGCGGCACAGGTGGTCCACCTGCGCGTGCTCGTGCTCGACGTCGCCGGCCGCGCCGTCCAGCTCGACGATGAGGACGGCGCCCGCGCCGGCCGGGTAGCCGGCGTGCACGGCGGCCTCGGCGGCCTCGATGGCGAGGACGTCCATCATCTCCACCGCCGCGGGCACGATGCCGGCGCCGATGATCGCCGACGTCGCCGCGCCGGCGTCGTCCGTGGAGGGGAAGCCCGCCAGGACCGTGCGCACCTCCTCGGGCAGCCGCACCAGGCGCACGGTGACCGCGGTGACCACGCCGAGGGTGCCCTCGGAGCCGACGACGGTGCCGAGCAGGTCGTAGCCGGGCGCGTCGGGGGCCAGGCCGCCGAGTAGCACGACGTCCCCGCCGGGGGTGACCAGCTCGGCGCCGAGGACGTGGTTGGTGGTGAAGCCGTACTTCAGGCAGTGCGCGCCACCGGAGTTCTCGGCCAGGTTGCCGCCGATGGAGCACACCTGCTGGCTGGAGGGATCGGGGGCGAAGTAGTAGCCCAGCGGCGTCGTGGCCCGCGTCAGCTGCAGGTTGATCACGCCGGGCTCGACGACGGCGCGCTGGTCGTCGCGGCGCACCTCGCGGATCCCCCGCATGCGCGAGGTGACGATCAGGACGCCGTCCGCGCGCGGCAGCGCTCCTCCGGACAGGCCGGTGCCGGAGCCGCGGGCGACGAACGGGACGCCGTGCTCGGCGCACGCGCGCACCACCGCGGCCACCTGCTCGGTGCTCTCCGGCATCACCACCAGCGCGGGGGTGACGCGGTAGTGGGCCAGGCCGTCGCACTCGTAGGTGCGCAGCTGGGCGTGGTCGTCGATGACCCCGTCCTCGGAGAGCACGGCCCGCGCCGCGCGGGCGACCTGCGCGATCGCGGCCGCGTTCGCGCCGCGCTCGCCGGTGGCCCCGGTCTCCTCGGGAGGGGTGGGCCCCAGGTGCGGGCCCGCGGTCGTGGTGGTGCCGTGGCTGGTGCTCATGCGCTGGACCTCCGTCGCTCCAGGCGGGCTGGCAGGGCCCCGGCGCCGTCCTCGGCGCCGGGGCGGGGTGCTCAGGGCATGCGCTCGTAGGCGGGCAGGGTCAGGAAGTCCGCGTACTCGTCCGCCAGGGCGCTCTCGACGAAGGTGGCGCGCGCGTCGTCCCAGCGGCCGGCCGCGAAGCGCTCCTCCCCGACGCGCTCGCGGATCGCCGCGACCTCCTCGTCGATGATCCGCTCGACGAGCTCGCGGGTCACCCGCTGCCCGTTCGACAGCTCGACGTCGTTGTGCAGCCACTGCCACACCTGGCTGCGGGAGATCTCCGCGGTCGCGGCGTCCTCCATGAGGTTGTTGATCCCCACGGCGCCGGAGCCGCGCAGCCACGACTCGATGTACTGGATGCCGACGCTGACGTTGCTGCGCAGCCCGGCCTCGGTGATCTCCCCCTGCGCGGAGGCGACGTCGAGCAGCTGCTCGGCGCTGACGCTCACGTCCTCGCGCTTCCGCTCCAGCTGGTTCGGCCGCTCCCCCAGGACGGCGGTGAACGCCTCCCGGCAGATCTCCACCATGCCCGGGTGGGCCACCCAGGAGCCGTCGAAGCCGTCGGCGGCCTCGCGCTCCTTGTCGGCGCGGACCCTGGCGAAGGCCTGCTCGTTGATCGCCGGGTCCTTGGAGGGGATGAACGCGGCCATGCCGCCGATGGCGTGCGCGCCGCGCTTGTGGCAGGTGCGCACCAGCAGCTCGGTGTAGGCGCGCATGAACGGCACCGTCATCGTCACGGAGTTGCGGTCGGGGAGCAGGAACTCCTGCCCGCGCGTGCGGAAGCTCTTGATGACGCTGAACATGTAGTCCCAGCGCCCGGCGTTCAGCCCCGCCGAGTGCTCGCGCAGCTCGTGGAGGATCTCCTCCATCTCGAAGGCGGCCGGGTAGGTCTCGATGAGCACCGTGGCGCGGATCGTGCCGCGCGGGATGCCGAGGTGGTCCTGGGCGAGGACGAACGCGTCGTTCCACAGGCGCGCCTCGAGGTGGGACTCCATCTTCGGCAGGTAGAAGTAGGGGCCCAGGCCGCGGTCGATCTGCAGCTGCCCGCTGGTCGCCAGGTACAGGGCGAAGTCGACCAGGCTGCCGGAGGCCTCCTGCCCGTCGACCCGCACGTGCTTCTCCGGCAGGTGCCAGCCGCGGGGGCGCACGACGACGGTCGCCAGCTCCTCGTCCGGGCGCAGCGCGTACGCCTTGCCCTCGGGGCTGGTGAAGTCGATGCGGCGGGTGATCGCGTCGAGCAGGTTCAGCTGCCCGCCGACGACGTTCTCCCACAGCGGGGTGTTCGCGTCCTCGTGGTCGGCCAGCCACACCCGGGCGCCGGAGTTCAGGGCGTTGACCGTCATCTTGCGGTCGGTCGGGCCGGTGATCTCCACGCGGCGGTCGACCAGGCCCGGCGCCGGGTCGGCCACGCGCCAGCTCTCGTCCTCGCGCACGTCCTTCGTCTCCGGCAGGAAGCCCAGGGTGCCGCCCGCGGCGAGCTCCGCGACGCGCTCGGCCCGCCGGGCGAGCAGGTCCAGGCGCCGCTGGCCCAGCTCGCGCTGCAGCAGGGCGAGCAGGCCCAGGGACCGGGGGGTGAGCACCTCCTCGTACCGGGGGTGCACCGGTCCAGTGATCTCCACGCCCTCGGGGATGTCCACGCCGTCTCCGCACTCTCGACCGTCGGCGCGCGCACGCGCTATGGTTTCGCATCGTGGAAGTGCTTTTCCACGCAGCGGCAGCCTAGGAGGGCGGCCGTTGGCCGTGCAAGAGGGGTGCAGCAGGGAGGAGCCGCCGTGCCCGCAGCCGCCGCGAGGCCGGACGGGGTCCAGTCCCTCGACCGCGCGCTCGACCTGCTCGAGCGCATGAGCGACGCCGGCGGGGAGGTCGGGCTCACCGAGCTCGCGGAGGCGACCGGGTTGCCCCTGCCGACCATCCACCGCCTGCTGCGCACGCTGGTGCGCCGCGGCTACGCGCGCCAGCTGCCCTCGCGCCGCTACGCCCTCGGGCCGCAGCTGGTGCGCCTCGGGGAGGGCGCCTCCGGGGCGATCAGCGCCTGGGCGCGCCCGGCGCTGGCCCAGCTCGCCGACGCCGTCGGCGAGACGGCGAACCTGGCCGTGCTCGACGGCGACCTCGTCGTCTACGTCGCGCAGGCCCCCTCGCGCCACGCGATGCGGATGTTCACCGAGGTGGGCCGGCGCGTGCACCCGCACTGCACCGGGGTGGGCAAGGCCCTGCTCGCGCGCCTGCCGGACGACGCCGTGCGCGCCCTGCTGGCCCGCACGGGCATGCCGGCGCGCACCGAGGCGACGCTGGCCGACCCGGAGGCGCTGCTGGCCGAGCTGGCCGCCACGCGCGAGCGCGGCTGGGCGCTCGACGACGGCGAGCAGGAGGTCGGGGTCCGCTGCTTCGCGGTGGCGCTGCCGGACGGCGCGGTGCCGGCGGCGGTCTCCGTGTCCGGGCCCGCGGCCCGGGTCACCCGCGAGTCCGCCGAGCGCGTCGTGCCCCTGCTGCGCGCCACCGCGGCCGCCCTGGCCACCCGCCCCGACGCGCCGAGGTGAGCCGTCGGGCCCCCGCGGCCCCGTCCCACCTCGTGCGGCCCCGTCCCACCACCCGCGGCCCCGTCCCACCACCAGCGGCCCCCTCTCGTCACCGCAGCGCAACAGGACGTCACCTCCCGGACATCGCAGGACCGTAGGACTGCCCCGTCGCCGGCTCGGGCGCCGGAGGGACCGGCGGGCCGCCGGCGCGGAGGAGGACCCGTGGACCAGGACCAGGCCGCCCACGCCCGCGACGTGCTCGTCGCCGGGCTCGGACGCCGCACCTTCCTGCGCGCGGCAGCCGGCGTGGGCACCGCCGGCGCCACTGCGGCGGCCGCCGCAGTGGCCGCCGCGGCACCGGCGGGCGCCCGCGCGCCCGGCGCGGGGGCGGTGGAGCTGCCGCGCGAGGTGCTGCAGCCGGGGAGGGGACGCATCGACGGCGACCACTACCTGCGCCCGGAGCCGGACCAGGTGCGCTGGGGGTACGTGCCGGCGATCGGCAGCGAGCCCGTGCTGAGCGTGCGCTCGGGCCGCACGGTGACCATCGACACCGTCTCCCACGAGGGGATCATGGAGGACCAGGGCCGCGACCCCGTGGCCTGGTTCGCCAGCAGGGGCGTCCCCCGCTCCCAGGTGCTGGACGACGCGGTGGCCGTCGCGGCCGAGTACGACCGGCACCGGCGCGACTTCGACGCCGACGGCCCCCACGTGGTGGTCGGGCCGGTGCGCGTCGAGGGCGCCGAGCCCGGCGACGTCCTGAAGATCGAGACGCTGTCGGCGGTGCCGCGCGTGCCCTACGGGGTCGTCTCCAGCCGGCACGGCAAGGGGGCCCTGCCCCGCCGCCCCGACGGCTCGGCTCCGGAGGGGATCGCGCTGGAGGAGGTGATGCCGCCGGTGGACACCGACGGGCGCGCCACGAGGGACCCGCGGTCCTACGGCAACGTCTCGGTGTTCACCCCGGTCCGGCGCGGCCGGGGCGGGGTGACGAGCGCCTTCCTGCCCCGTGGCCGGCGCGGACAGGTGCAGTTCCCGATCGCGCCCTTCATGGGGATGATGGGCGTGGCCTCCGCGTCCGCGCCCAGCGAGACCGACCCGGCGCTGAACTCCATCCCGCCCACCCTGGGCGGCGGGAACATCGACATCGCCCTGCTCGGCGCCGGCTCCACCTTCTACGTCCCGGTCACCAGCCCCGGGGCGCTGTTCTTCGTCGGCGACCCGCACATGTCCATGGGCGGCGCCGAGGTGGCGCTGACGGCCCTGGAGGGATCGCTGCGCGCCACCTTCCGGCTCACCGCGTGCAAGCCCGGCTCCGGGGACGCCCCGTCCGTGGCCTTCTCCTACCCCTTCGCGGAGACCCCGCAGGTGTGGGCGCCCGTCGGGCTGTCCGACCCCGACGGCTCCGTCGGCGGCCAGGGCGGCGACCTCGACGTCGCGATGCGGCGTGCCGTCGTCAACGCGCTCGACTTCCTCGAGACCGACCTCGGGATGGACCGCTCGGTCGGCTACGCCTACCTGTCCGCGGCCGTGGACTTCACGATCTCCCAGGTGGTCGACCGCACCGTCGGCGTGCACGGGGTGATCCCCAAGGCCCACTTCGACGCCTGAGACGACCGGGCCCGCGGTGCACCGCGGTGCACCGCGGGCCCGGCGCGCTGACCGGCGCGCTGACCGGCGCGGCGCGGCCGGCGGCGTCGGCGCCCCTGCTTAGCCTGGCGGCGAGGGAAGGAGACCGCCGTGCTCGGTCACTCGCACGCCATGTCCGGGCTCGCCGCCGGGGCCGCCGCGCTGCCCTGGGCGCCGGCCGTCGGCGTCACCGGCGTCACGGGGCAGGTGGCCTGGGTCGCGGCCTGGGGCGGCTTCGCGATGCTGCCCGACCTCGACCAGGGCGGGCTGCACTGGCGCGGGGCGATGCCGCGCCTGTCCGGCTCGACCGTGGCGCGCATGTGGGGCCCGGTGACCACGACGTTCGCGGGCCTCGTCAGCGTGCTCGCGCGGGGGCACCGCAACGGCACGCACGACCTGCTCCTGGCGCCGGCCGCGTTCGGCGGGCTCGCCCTGCTCGCCGGCGGCCGGGCGTGGAGCTCGCTGCTGGTCCTCGCCCTGGCGATCGGGCTGGCGCTGCAGGCGTGCCACGTCGTCGTCCCGGGCAGGGTCGAGACCACCGTGGTCGGCAACCTCGCGCTCTCCTTCGGCGGGGCCTGGTGGCTGACCGGCACGGGCAGCACCGCGCTGGAGTGGCTGCCCTGGGCCGTGGCCGGCGGCGTCGTCGTGCACGTCGTCGGCGACTGGCTGACCGTGGGCGGGGTGCCCGTGCCGCTGACCTGGCTGCTCGACCGCCCGAAGCGGGTGTCCGCGTCCCTGTTCCGCACCGGGGCGCGCGTGGAGCACTGGGCCGCGGGGGCGTTCGCCGCGACGGCGCTCGTGCTGCTGTACCGGCGCACCGCGCTGCACGACCTGCTCGGGCCCGTCGTCGGTCCCGTGATCGAGCCCGTGGTCGCCCTCGCCGGCTGAGCCGGCGGGTCAGGCGATGCTGGCGACGATCACCGCGGCGACGGCCACCTGGAAGGCGGCGACGACGGCGCACGCCGGGTTCCACCGCTCCGCCGTGACGACCTCCCCGAGCCGGGCCCGCGTGAGCAGGTCCAGCAGGAGGAACGCGAGGGACTGCAGCACCACCCCGAGCACCCCGAACGCGACCGTCCACAGCAGCGCCGCGCCGAAGCCGGAGGTGGCGTTGGTCCAGATGGTCGTGAAGGCGATGGCGCCGATGCCGAGGGCACCCGCGGCCGCCACGACGGAGGCGCTGGCCCGGTGGTCGACCCACACGTGGTGTCCGAGCCGCCCTGGGGTGAGCAGGTCCAGCACCCAGAAGCCGAGGGCCAGCAGGCCCACGCCGACCCCGGTGTAGGCGACGGCGTAGAGCATCGCGGCGATCATCGGTCCTCCTCCAGCCACGAGCGCACCTGCGCGGTGCCGGGCGCCGGGGCGTCGATCCAGTGGGGCACGAAGCGGGCCCGCTCGTCGGTGATCCAGGAGTCCGACTCGCGGATCCCGCAGCCGGCCGCCACCCCGTCGACGACCCAGGAGCCGACCACGGCCCGGTTGCCGTCGAAGTCGGGCAGCGGCGCCCACTGCTGGTAGCAGTACCCCTCGGCGCCCCACCGGCCGGGCTGGTCGATCGACACGCCCGCGGCGCGCGCCCGGATGCCGCCGCCCTCGCGCCCGTGCAGCGGCTTGGCCACCCACTCGGTCAGGGAGCCGGGCTCGTGCAGGTGGGCGGGCAGGAGGTTCTCGTGGCCCGGGTACAGGTGCCACAGCGCCGCCAGCAGCGCCTTGTTGGAGAGCACGACCTTCCACAGCGGCTCGATCCACACGACGTCCGAGAGCACGGCCCGCCGCCCGAACGGCTCGCGGAGCATGTCCTCCCAGGGGTAGAGCTTGAAGCAGACCTCCACGGGCTCGTCCGACAGGCCCACGAACCGCCGGGCCGTCGGGTCCCAGCCGAGCTGCTCGACCTCCAGGCCGTAGGTCAGCCACCCGGCGAGCATCGCGGTGTCGCGCAGGTACGCGACCGTCATCCACTCCTCGCCGGACTCCTCCTGGCCCGAGTGCGCCAGGTGCACCGTGCCGCGGCCGGTGCGCCGGGCCACGCGCTGCCAGGCGGCGACGAGGCGGTCGTGCAGGGAGTTCCACTGGTCGCGGTCGGGGTGGAGGTCCTGCAGCCAGTGCCACTGCGCGACGGCGGCCTCCACCAGCCCGGTCGGGGTGTCGGCGTTGTACTCGAGCAGCTTCGCCGGCCCGGCGCCGTCGTGGCGCAGGTCGAAGCGCCCGTACAGGGACGGCGGCGCCTCCGCGATGCTGGCGCGCACCGCCTCCAGCGCGTCCGGCGGCAGGCCCAGGTCGCCCAGGGCCCCCGAGGCGAGGAAGGCGGCGGCCTCCACGCACATGCCGTGCAGGCGCTCGGTGACCGCTTCCAGCTCGGCGACCTCCGCCTCGGTGAGCACGTACGCGGCCGCCTCGTACCAGTAGGGCAGCTCGGTGCCGTCCGGCTGCGGCGTCGTGGGGTAGACGAGCCCGACGGCCTCGACGCGCTCGCGCCAGTCCGGCCGCACCGCGCTGGGCTCGCGGATCACCCGCCCGAGCTCCCGGACCCGCCGAAGCCGCCGCGCACGACCGTGCCGCCGCGGCCGGTCGTGTCGGCGCTGACCGTGCCCCCGGCGCGCGGTGCGCCGCCGCGCACCGCCGTGCCGGACGGCTGCGAGTAGCTGCCGCCGCTGACCCGGCTCCCCACCGCCGGGATCCGCGCGCCCAGCGGCAGGAAGTACCAGCCGAAGCCGCCGACGCGGGTCCCGTCGTCGTCGCACTCGTCGTCGTCGACGCGGGCGCCGGTGTCCTCGTCGACGCACACCGCCTGCGAGGTCGGCTCCCCGTCCTCGTCCGCGCCCGTCCCCGTGCTCGCCCCCGAGGCGCACCCGCCGAGGGCCACGGCGAGCGCCGGGGTCACGGCGAGCGCCACCCGGGCGGACCTGCGCACCGTCATCGGAGATCTCCCGTCGTCGGACTCCAGCTGCCCCATCCTGCCCCGTCCTGCCCCGTGCGAGCCCGCGCGGGAGGGGTAGGGCACCGGGGTGGAGCACTGGGAGCGCGACGGGCTGGTCCTCGACGTCCGCGAGAGCGGGCCGGACGACGGGGAGGTGGTGGTCTGCCTGCACGGCTTCCCGCAGGACGGCGAGGCGTTCGGGGCGGTGGCCCCGCGCCTGGCCCGCGAGGGCCTGCGGGTGCTCGTGCCCGACCAGCGCGGCTACTCCCCCGGCGCCCGCCCGCCCGGACGCCGCCCGTACCGGCTGCATGAGGCGGTCGCCGACGTCCTCGCGCTGCTCGACGCGGCCGGCGCGGCGTCCGCCCACGTGGTCGGGCACGACTGGGGCGGGTTCGTCGCGTGGGCGCTGGCCGCGCAGCACCCGCAGCGCGTGCGGTCGGTCACCGTCCTCAGCACGCCGCACCCGCGGGCGGTGACGAGCGTGCTGCCGCGCAGCACGCAGGTCCTCCGCTCCTCCTACATGGCGTTCCTCCAGCTGCCGCGCCTGCCCGAGGCGCTGCTCCTGGGGGGCGGGGGGCGGCGGCTGCGCCGGCTGCTCGTGCGCGGCGGCCTGCCGCAGCACCTGGCCGAGCGCTACGCGCAGCGGATGCTCGAGCCCGGCGCGCTCACCGCGGCGCTCGGCTGGTACCGCGCCCTGCCCCTGGGCACCGGCCTGCGGGTCGGGCCGGTGCGGGTGCCGACGACGTTCCTGTGGGGACGGCGCGACCCGTCGTTCGCGCCCGCCGCGGTGCGCGGCACGCGCGCGCTCGTGCAGGGCCCGGCGAGCGGGCAGGGGCTCGACGTCGGCCACTGGCTGCCCGAGCTGGCACCGGAGGAGGTCGCGGCCGCCGTCCTGGCGGGGGTGCGCGCGGCGGGAGGGCGGCCCAGTTGAGGACGAGGACGTCTCCGATGCGACGAGCACTCCTGGCCGGCGGCGCGACCTCGGCACTCCTGCTCGCGGCGCTCGTGCCGCAGGCCGCGGCCTCCGGGTCGGACGGCTGCTCCCCCACCGCGCAGGACCGGCCGGTGTGCCCGGGGCGGGGACCGCTGTCCCGGGCGTCCTTCCTCGACCCCACCGCCCAGGTCGAGGACGCCGAGCACGTCTCGCTGGCCGAGGAGGTCTACGTCGGCCCCTTCGCGCAGGTGCGGGCCAGCGAGGACGCCCCGGTCAGCGTCGGCGCCCGCTCGAACATCCAGGACAACGCGCTGGTGCAGGGCAGCCGCCACGAGGCCGACGGGGACGACGGAGCCGACGGAGCCGACGGAGCCGGCGGGGCCGGCGGCGAGGCCGCCCCGCGGGCCGGGGACGGCGAGGGCCGCGCGGCGCCCGGCGTGCAGATCGCCGACCGCGTGATCATGGCGCACGGCTCCGAGGTGATCGGCCCCGCCCAGATCGGCGTCGAGGGCGGCGACATCGAGGCCGACCCCGACGACGACCAGGAGGTCTTCCTCTCCTTCTCCAGCCAGGTCGACGGCGCCGTCCTCGAGAAGAACACCGGCGTCTCCGCGCTCGCCCGCGTCGGGCCGGGCGTGCGGCTGCGCAGCGGCACGCTGGTGCTGCCCGGCAAGGACGTCACCACCCAGGCCGAGGCCGACGACCCCGCGCTCGGCGAGGTCCGGCTCATCACCGAGGCCGACGTCGCGTTCAACGAGGCCGTCATCGAGGTCAACCTCGCCCTCGCCGAGGAGTACTCGCGCCTGCACCGCGAGCGCCCCAGCAGCGTGCGCGGCATCAACGTCGACCCCGGCGGCAGCGAGTTCAACGAGGACCGCGACCTGCCGGTCTTCGCCGGCGAGGAGGTCCGCCTGCCGGACTTCCGCAACCGGATCATCGGCGAGATCGACCTGGCCGACACCGTCGAGCGGTTCTCCTGCGTCAGCGGCGACCGCATCTCCCTGCGCGCCGACGAGGGCGAGGACTTCACCGTCGGCCACGTGCACGCGATGGACGACGACGTGACCTTCCACGCCCTCGAGGGGACCGACCTGACCGTCGGCGACGGCGTGAGCTACGGCGAGGGCGTCGTCGTCCACGGCGGCGGCCGCGTCGTGCTCCAGGGCCAGCCGGAGGCGCCCACGGCCGTCGGGGACGACGTCGTGCTCGAGGACGGCTCCGTCGTCTTCCGCAGCACCGTCGGGGACGGCGCGACGGTCGGCGAGCGCAGCGCCGTCGTCGGCACCGACCTGGCGCCCGGCGCCGTCGTCCCGCCGCGCACGGTCGTCCTCAACGGGGAGGTCTTCGGCGAGGTCGAGTGGTGAGGTCCTGAGCCCCACCGCCCGCGCCCGCCGCGGCGCCGGCGCCCTCGTGGCGCTGGTGCTCCTCCTGCCGGCGTGCTCCGCGGACCAGGCGTCCGAGCCCGGCACCACCCCCGCCTCCTCGAGCGCGCCGGCGGAGGCCGGGCCGGCCCCGCACGTGGCCAGCGCCGTCCTGGAGGACGCGACGCAGCCGGCCGAGGAGGGCCGCGCGGCGTGGTCCACCACCTGGCGGGCCTGCTTCGCCCTCGCCGCCGACGACCCCGCGGCGGCCGGGCCTCCGGACGCCGTCCGCTGGCAGTCGCAGGCCGTCACCACCGAGGGCGCCTCTCCCGCGGTGGAGCAGGTGCCCGGCGGCTGCCTCGACCTCGTCGTGGCGCGCGGGGTGAACGCCGCGGAGGCCGGCACGCCCGGCCGCGAGGTCGCGCTGGCCGACGCCGCGAACCTCGCCTACCGGGTGCGCGCCGTGCGCCCGGACGGCACGGTCACTCCCTGGTCGCAGCCGGTGCGCGTGACCTCGGTGCTGCCGCCCGCCTGACGGCTCGGTGCTGCCGCCCGAGGGTGCCGCTCGCAGCGCGCCCGTTGCTGCAGGCCACTACCCTGGAGCCGGTGCGTCTCGCCACCCCGGTCCTCCGCCGCGACAGCTCCTCCCCCGTCCTGCGGCGCCAGCGGGCCGCGGTCTCGCTGCTCTTCGCGCTCATGGGCGCCACCACGGGCAGCTGGGCGGCGCGCATCCCCGACGTGCGGGAGCAGGTCTCCCTCGACGACGCCCGCTGGGGCCTGGCCACGACGGCCTCCACGGGCGGGTCCCTGCTCTCCCTCGTGCTCGTCGCGGTGGTCATCGCGCGCGTCGGGCCCCGCCGCCTCACGCGCCTGGCGGCTCCCCTGCTGCTGATCAACGCGCCGCTGCTCGCGTCCGCGCACCACCCCGTGCCCCTCGTGGCGGGCCTGGTGGTGCAGGGCTTCGCCACGAACCTGCTCTCCACCCCGATGAACGCCCAGGCGGTGCAGGTCGAGCGCGCCGCCGGGCGCCCGGTCCTGTCGACCTTCCACGCGTGCTTCAGCCTCGGCCAGCTCGCCGGCGGGCTCGCCGGCGTCGTCGCCGCCAGCGCCGGCCTCGTGCCCGCGGTGCAGCTGGCGGCCACCGGCGCGGTGCTCGGCATGCTGCTCGCCGTCACGGCGCGGTGGCAGCCGCCGGACGACGTCGTCCCGGCGCACGAGCGCACCCGCCTGCGCGTGACGCCGCAGCTGGCGCTGCTGGCGGGCATCGCGCTGCTCGCCGCCCTGGTCGAGGGCACCACGGTGCAGTGGAGCGCCGTCTACGCCGCGGACGCCCTGGGGGCCGGCGCCGCGGCGGGCGCGGCCGCGCTGGCGTGCTTCTCGCTCGCCATGGTCGTCGGGCGCCTGGTCGGGGACCGCGTCGTCGAGCGGCTCGGGCGCGCCCGCAGCATCCGCGCGTCCGCGGTGCTCACGGCGTGCGGCCTCGCCCTCGCCCTCGGGGTGGGCACCCCCCTGGCCGCCGGCGCCGGCTTCGCGCTCGTCGGCCTGGGTTCGGCGTGCGTGGTGCCCACCGTCTTCGGCCTGGCCGGCAACCAGCCGGGCACCGCACCGGGCCAGGGGGTCGCCGTCGCCGCCCTCGGGATGTGGCCGGCCTTCCTCCTCGGGCCGCCGCTGGTCGGCGCCCTCGCCGGCCTGGCGGGCCTGCGCAGCGCCCTGTGGCTGCTGGTGGTCGCGGCCGCCGGCATCGCCGTGCTCGCCGGGCGCGTGCGGCCGCCCGCGCCCGGCTCGGACGACGGCACCGGGCGTGCGCGCGCCGCCGAGGTGGGCGCCGAGGCCGGAGTGGGCACCGAGGTCGGAGTGGGCACCGAGGCCGGTGTGGGCTCCGAGGCCGGAGTGGGCGCCGGCGCCGTCAGGCGGTGAGCACCGCCCGCTCCGGGGCGGCCTGCTCCAGGGACGCGCCGCGCTGCTCGGGCAGCAGCCAGGCCGCGGCGGCCGCGAGCGCGAAGGCGGCGGCGAAGACGCCGAAGACCAGGCCGGTGCCGCCCCGGTCGAGCAGCGACGGCACGGCCAGCGGCGCGACGATGGACGCGATCCGGCCGAACCCGGCCGCGGAGCCGGCGCCGGTGGCGCGCAGCACCGTCGGGTAGACCTCCGGGGTCACCGCGTAGACCGCGCCCCAGGCGCCGAGGGCGCAGAAGGACAGCGCGCACCCGGCCAGGAGGATCTCCGGGACGCTGTCCGCGGCCCCGTAGGCCCACGCCGACCCGGCGGCCCCTGCGAGGAAGGCCGCCAGGGTGGGACGGCGTCCCCAGGTCTCGATCAGCACGGCCGCCACGGCGTACCCGGGCAGCTGCGCGAGCGTGATGACCAGCGTGTACTCGAAGGACCTGACCAGGGTGAAGCCGTCGGCGAGCAGCAGCGACGGCAGCCAGGTGAAGGCCCCGTAGTAGGCGAAGGTCAGCCCGAACCACACCGCCCACAGGGCGGCGGTGCGCCGGCGCAGCCGCGGGCTCCACAGCGCCCCGGGCCCCGGCACGGCCTGCGCGACCACGGCCTGCGCGACCACGGCCTGCGCGTCCACGGCCTGCGCGTCCACGGCCTGCGCGGCCGCGGGAGCCGCCTGCGGGGTCGCGGACCCCGGAGGGGGCGGTGCGCCGGCGGACGCCTCGAAGCGGCGCACCACCGCCTCGGCCTCCGCGGCGCGGCCGCGGCGCTCGAGGAAGCGCACCGACTCCGGCAGGGTGCGGCGCACCACGGCCGCGTACAGGGCCGGCACGGCGCCGATCGCCAGGGCCCAGCGCCAGCCGGAGTCGCTGCCCGCGACGACGAAGAAGCCGATCAGCGCGGCGGCCAGCCAGCCGACCGCCCAGAAGCCCTCCAGCACGACGACGACGCGGCCGCGCACGCGGGCGGGCGCGAACTCGCTGACCAGCGTGGACGCCACGGGCAGCTCGGCGCCCAGGCCGAGGCCGATGACGAAGCGCAGCACGACCAGCGACGCCAGCGACCACGCCAGCGCGGAGGCGCCCGTGGCCAGCCCGTACACCAGCAGGGTCAGGGCGAAGACCTGCCGGCGCCCGATCCGGTCGGCGAGCAGCCCGCCGAGACCGGCGCCGACCGCCATGCCGGCGAAGGTCGCCGAGAAGATCCACGACGCCTGGGTCGGGGCGAGGGACCACTGCTGCACGAGCGCGGCGACGACGAAGGAGACCAGCCCCACGTCCATCGCGTCGAGGGCCCACCCGACGCCGGAGCCGAGCACCAGGCGGCGGTGCTCCCCGGTGACCGGCAGCGCGTCCAGCCGCTGCGCGCGCGAGGGAGCGGGCGACGGGGTGCTCAGGGCCGCCGCCAGTCGTCCGAGGTCAGGTGCGAGCCGGCCATCGGACCCATCTGCAGCATGCCGCCGTCCACGGCCCAGGACGCGCCCGTGACGTAGGAGGCGGCTGGGGAGGCGAGGAAGGCCACGACGGCGGCGACCTCCCGGGCGTCCCCGGGACGGCGCAGCGGCACGCCGGGGCGCTCCTCGCCGGAGGTCTGCGGCGCCTCGTCCTCCTGCCCGGTCATGGGGGTCGCGATCTCGCCCGGGGCGACCGCGTTGACCGTGATGCCGTGCTCGGCCAGCTCGATCGCCGCCGTGCGGGTGAGCAGGCCCAGGCCGCCCTTGGCGGCGCAGTACGGCGCGGCGCCGACGCGCGGGGCGTGCTCGTGCACGCTCGTGACGTTGATCACCCGCCCGCCGCGGCCGGCGGCGACCATGCGCCGCGCCGCGCGCTGCAGGCACACGAACGCGCCGTCGAGGTCGGTGGCGACCACCCGGCGCCAGTCCTCGTACTCCAGGTCCAGGACCGGCGTGGAGGTGCCGGTGCCGGCGTTGTTGACGAGGACGTCGACGCCGCCGAGCTCCTCGGCGAGCTCGTCGACGACGTCCCCGGCCTCCGGCAGCCGCGTCAGGTCCAGGCGGCGCACGACCGCGCGGCGGCCCAGCGCGCGCACCTCCTCCGCGGTGCCCCGGGCGCCCTCCTCGTCCGAGCGGTAGGTCACGCCGACGTCGCAGCCGGCCTGCGCCAGGGCGACGGCGACCGCCCGCCCGATCCCGGAGTCCGACCCCGTGACGACGGCGACGCGCACGCCGTCCTCGGGCACGCGCCCGAGGACCCGACCGCCCACCTGGCTGCTGACCTGCTCGCCGCTGCGCTCGCTCACGACCGGGACCTACCCCGCGCGGCCCGCTCCCACGCCGGCGTCACCGGGCCTCGTACCGCTCGCGGCGCACGGTGGCGCGGCGGCCGCGGATGATGCTGCCGCGCAGGGCGCGCACCACCTCGTCGGCGGTCGACTCCGGCACCTCCACGAGGGAGAACCGGTCGGCGATCTCCACCGCGCCGATCTCCCGGCCGCTGACCGGCGACTCGTTCGCGATCGCCCCGACGAGGTCCTGCGGCCGGATCCCCGCCGCCCTGCCGAGCCCGATGAACAGCCGCGTGGTGCTGTCCGAGCGCCCGCGCCCGCGGCCGGCCACGCGGGGGCGGGCACCGCCCGCCCGCTCGGAGGCGGCCCGGTGCGGGGTGCCCGCGCGCGGCGGGCGGGCGCCCAGCGCGGGCGCCGCGCCGCGCTGCGTCGCCTCCGGGATCTCCACGTCGTCCTCGGGGCTCCCGCCGCCCGCAGCGGCCAGGGCGAGGGCGGCGGCGGCGACGTCGAGCAGCGCCTCGCGCTCCACAGCGTCCAGGCTCCCGTGCAGGCTCCCGTCCCGGCCCTCGGCCTCGGCCACGGACGCCGCCAGCTCCCGGTAGGGGCCCAGGCCCGCGCGGGCGCCGGCGCTCGCGCCGTCCGTGCGCACCGCCTCCACGAGCGCGGCGCGGGTGCGCCGCAGCCGCGCCGCGCGCAGGTCCTCCACCGAGGGCACGCGGTGCACCGGGATGCGCTGGCCCGTGGCCCGCTCGATCGCCGCGAGGGCCCGCCGCTCGCGCGGCTCCGCCAGAGTGATCGCCACGCCCTCGCGCCCGCCGCGGCCGACGCGGCCGATGCGGTGCACGTACGACTCGGGCGCCGCGGGCACGCCGTAGTTGACGACGTGGGTCAGGTGCTCCACGTCCAGGCCCCGCGCGGCCACGTCCGTGGCCACGAGGAGGTCGGCGGTGCGGCTGCGCAGGCGGCCCATCACGCGGTCGCGCTGCTCCTGGCTCATCCCCCCGTGCAGCGCCTCCGCCCGGTGCCCGCGCGCCCCGAGCACCTCGGCGAGCTCGTCGACCTCGCCGCGGCTGCGGCAGAAGACGATGGCCGCGGCGGGCGCCTCGACGTCCAGCACCCGGCCCAGCGCCGCCGCGCGGTGCGGGCGGGCGACGACGTAGGCGCTCTGGCGCACCAGGGGCGCCTCGCCCGCGGCGGGCGCCTCCCGCGCCACGCGCAGCTGGACGGGGTCGCGCAGGTGCTGGCGCGCGATGCCGTCGATGCGCGGCGGCATCGTGGCCGAGAAGAGCAGGGTCTGCCGCTGCTCGGGCGTCGCCTGCAGGATCGCCTCGATGTCCTCGGCGAAGCCCATGTCGAGCATCTCGTCGGCCTCGTCGAGGACGACGACGCGCACGGCGTCCAGGCGCAGCGAGCCCCGGCGCAGGTGGTCCAGCGCCCGGCCGGGGGTGGCGACGACGACGTCCACGCCCGCGCGCAGGGCCCGCAGCTGGGAGGTGATCGCCTGCCCGCCGTAGACGGCCAGCACCCGCACGCGAAGGCGCTGCCCGTAGCGCTGCACGGCCTCGGCGACCTGGATCGCCAGCTCGCGGGTGGGTACGAGCACGAGCGCGGACGGCGCGCCCTCCTCGGCCCGCTGCGGCCCGCCCTCGGTGATCCGCTGCAGCAGGGGCAGCGCGAACGCGGCGGTCTTGCCCGTGCCGGTGGCCGCCTGGCCGACGACGTCGCGGCCGGTGAGCAGCACGGGCACGGCCTCGGTCTGGATCGGCGTCGGCTCCTCGTAGCCGAGCCCGGCCAGCGCCTCGAGCAGCTCCGGGCGCAGGCCGAGGTCCGCGAAGCGGCCTGCGGCGGCTCCCGTGGCAGCTCCCGCGGCGGCTCCCGCGGCGCTCGCGGGGGTCGACGGGTCGGGGACGGCCGGGGCGCTCATGCCCCCATGGTCCTCCCCGGCGCCGACGGCGGCCCGTCGCGGGCCGCTGCCGCGTCAGCCGCCGGTGCTCGTGCGCACGTGGATGCTCACGGCCGGCTGCGGGCCGTCGTTGCGCACGCTGTGGCGGGCGCCCGGTTCCAGCGCGGCCACGCAGCCGGTGCCCAGGTGCAGCTCCACCGGCCGCTCGTGCTCGTCGAGGGCGCTCTCGACGAGCGTGCCGCGCACCACCGCCAGGGCCGCCGCGGTGCTGCCGTGGTCGTGCAGGTCGCTCGCCTGCCCGGGCAGCCACGTGGACAGCCACACCTCCACGCCCGGGGGACCGGGCAGGCGGGTGACCACCCGCTGCTGCTCGTCGAACCGGACGGCGGGCTGCCACAGGGACTCGCGGGCGGCCAGGTCGAGGGCCAGCCCGGTCAGCAGGCGGTGGGCAGGGCTGGTGCGCTCGGCACCGCCGGGTCTGCTCAGACTCACGGGAACGCTCACGTCTCCTCCATCGGCCCCGGCGGGAGCACCCGCGCCTGCGCTCGCAGAGGGTTGCTGCGGCGTCGACGAGCCGGGTCTCTCGGCCGCTCTGGATGGCGTCCGGCCACGGTAGCCGATGGTCAACGAAGCGCAAAGCCCGCTCATCGGACGCGGCGCCGGGGCGCTCGTGGCCGCAGGTGCGCCCCTGAGGGGATCCGTTCGCCGCAGGTGCGGTACCGTCCGCGGCGTGCCCACCTTCCGCATCCGCGAGGCGGCAGCCCTGCTCGGCGTCTCGGACGACACCCTGCGCCGCTGGGCGGACGCCGGCCGGCTGGCCGCGAGCACCGGTCCCGACGGGCGCCTCGTCGTCGACGGCGCGCAGCTGGCGGCCTTCGCCGGGGAGCTGGCGGTCGCGCCGCCGGCCGTCGGCCCCATCGCGGGGGGCTCGGCCCGCAACCGGTTCCCGGGCCTGGTCACGCGCGTGGTGCGCGACGGCGTCATGGCCCAGGTGGAGCTGCAGGCCGGGCCGCACCGCGTGGTCTCCCTCATGAGCCGGGAGGCCGCGGACGAGCTCGGCCTGGAGCCCGGCGTCCTGGCGGTGGCGGCCGTGAAGTCGACCGCGGTCGTCGTCGAGGTCCCGGCAGGTCCGCGGTGACGGCGACCGCGCCTCGACCTGCCGCGACCGGCCGGACCGGTTGGACCGGCTGGACCGGCTGGACCGGCTGGACCGGCTGGTGATCATGGGCGACGTGCGCGTGATCATGGGCGACGTGCAGCCTGATCGCCGCGCGACCTGCACCTCGCCCATGATCACGGGCAGGAGGGGGCGCGGGAGGGGGCGCAGGAGGGGGCACGGGTCGGCTGCCCGGGCGGTTCCCGGGGCGGTCGTCGGGGGGGTCGTCGGGCTTCTCGCGCTCGCCGGGTGCTCCGGCGCGGCGCCGGGGACGCCGGCGGGGACGCCGGCGGGGACGCCGGCGGGGACGACATCGGGGACGGGGACCTCGGCGACCTCGGCGACCAGCCCGGCGGCGTCGTCGGCCGCGGCGGAGCAGGAGGTCACGGTGCTGGCGGCGGCGAGCCTGCGGGAGTCGTTCACCGCCATCGGGGAGCAGCTGGAGGAGCGCTCGCCCGGCCTGAGCGTGCGCTTCAGCTTCGCGGCCAGCTCCGAGGTCGCGCAGCAGGTCCTCGCCGGGGCCCCGGCGGACGTGATCGCCACCGCCAGCCCGGAGCCGCTGCAGCCGGTGCTGGACGCGGGCGCGGCCACCGACCCGGCCGTCGTCGCCCGCAACCGCCTGCAGGTCGCCGTCCCCGCGCACGACCCCGCCGGCGTCGCGTCGCTGGCCGACCTCGCCCGTCCCGAGGTGGCGGTGGCGCTGTGCCAGCCGCAGGTGCCCTGCGGCGCCCTGGCGCGGCGCGTGCTCGCCGAGGCCGGCGTCGCCGTGACACCGGTGACCGAGGAGCCCGACGTGCGGGCCGCCCTCACCAAGGTCGTGCTCGGCGAGGTCGACGCCGCCCTCGTCTACGCCACCGACGTGCGGGCCGCGGGCGACGACGTGCGCGGCGTCGAGGTGCCCGCGGGCCTGGACGCCACGACCGCCTACCCCGTCGCTCTCGTCCCCGACGGGCCCTCGCCCGAGGGCGGGCGCGCCTTCGTGGACGCCGTGCTCTCCCCCGAGGGGCAGCAGGTGCTCGCCGACGCGGGCTTCGCCCCGCCGTGAGCCCGCCTCCCGCGCGCACCGCCGCCCAGCCCGCCGCCCAGCCCGCCGCCCGACCCGAGGCGCGCCAGCGCGCCGTGCCGGCGCTGCTCGGCGTCCCGGCGGCCGTCGCGGCCGCGCTGCTGCTGCTGCCGCTGGCGGGCCTGCTCGCCGTCACCCCCTGGTCGCGCCTGACCGCCCTGCTCTCGGCGCCCGACGTCCTGGCGGCCCTGCGCCTGTCCGTGCTCACCGCCACCACCGCCACGGTGCTCGCGACGCTGCTGGGGGTGCCGCTGGCGTGGGTGCTCGCGCGCGGGTCCTTCCGCGGCCTGGCGCTGCTGCGCGCGCTCGTCACGCTCCCCCTCGTGCTGCCGCCCGTCGTCGGCGGCATCGCCCTCCTCCTCGCCTACGGGCGGGCAGGGGTGGTCGGCGAGCCGCTGCGCGCCCTGACCGGGATCACGCTGCCCTTCACGACCGCGGCCGTCGTCCTCGCGCAGGTGTTCGTGGCCATGCCCTTCCTCGTCGTCGCCGTCGAGGGGGCCCTGCGCGCCGCCGACCGGGGCCTGGAGGAGGCCGCGGCCACCCTGGGGGCCGGCCGCCTGGCGGTGCTGCGGCGCGTGACCCTGCCGCTGCTGGCGCCGTCCGCGGCCGCCGGGGCCGTGCTGTGCTGGGCGCGCGCGCTCGGGGAGTTCGGCGCGACCATCACCTTCGCGGGCAACCTGCCGGGCACCACGCAGACGCTCAGCTCCGCCGCCTACCTCGCGCTGCAGACCGACCCGGACGCCGCGGTCGCCCTCAGCCTGGTGCTGCTGGCCGTGTCCGCCGGCGTGCTGGCGCTGCTGCGGGCGCACTGGCTGCGGCCCCTGACGAGCCGCTCCGCGGACGCGCGGGCGGTGTGAGCGGCCTGCGGACGAGCGGTCCGCAGCTGAGCGGCCTGCGCGTGCGCGCCGGCGTGCGCGCCGGCGGCTTCGACCTCGACGCGGAGCTGGCCGCCGCGCCCGGGGAGGTGGTCGCCGTGGTGGGCCCGAACGGCGCCGGCAAGACCACGCTGCTGCGGGTCCTGGCCGGGCTGCGCCCCCTGGACGCCGGGCGGGTGGAGCTGGACGGCGCCGTGCTCGACGACCCGGGCGCGGGCGCGTTCGTGCCGCCGCCGCAGCGGCGGGTGGGCCTGGTCTTCCAGGACCACCGGCTCTTCCCGCACCTGAGCGTGCGCGACAACGTCGCCTTCGCGGCCCGCTCGCGCGGCGCCGGGCGCCGGGCCGCCCGCGCGGCCGCGCAGCCCTGGCTCGAGCGGCTGGACCTGACCGCCCTGGCCGCCCGCCGGCCGGCGCAGCTGTCCGGCGGGCAGGCGCAGCGCGTCGCCCTCGCGCGGGCGCTGTCGGCCGAGCCCCGCCTGCTGCTGCTCGACGAGCCGCTGTCGGCGCTGGACGCCAGCACGCGCCTGCAGGTGCGCGCGACCCTGCGCGCGCACCTGGCGCACCTGGACGGCCCCAGCCTGCTCGTCACGCACGACCCCGTCGAGGCGGTGGTGCTCGCCGACCGCGTCGTCGTCCTCGAGGGCGGCCGGGTGGTGCAGGACGACGCCCCCGCCGTGCTGGCGCGCCGTCCCGCGACCCCCTACGTGGCGCGGCTGGTTGGCCTGAACCTGCTGGCCGGGCGGGCCGCGCCGGACGGCGCGGGCGGGGCCGTGGTGGACCTGGAGGACGGCGGGCGCCTGCTCGCCTCCCCCGCCGGGCCGGCGCCCGCGGGCCGGGTGCTCGTGGCGCTGCGCCCGAGCGCGGTGGCCGTGCACACGGCCCCGCCCGAGGGCTCCAGCCCGCGCAACCGCTGGCGCGGGACGGTCACCGCGCTCGAGCCGCTGCCCGACCGCGTGCGCCTGCAGGTGGCCGGCCCTCCGGAGGTGCTCGTCGACCTCACCGCCGCCGCGGTCGCGGACCTGGGCCTGCGCGCGGGCTCGCCGGTGTGGCTGACCGCCAAGGCCACGGAGGTCGACGTCTACCCGGCGCCGTGACCGCGGGCGGCGCGCCGCTCCCGGGGCGCGGGTCGCGCCCGAGGGGACGGCTTGGCACAGTGGCGCGATGAGCGCAGGAGACGAGGACGTGCGCCTCGACGCCAGCGAGGTCGACCCCGACGCCGGCGCGACCGCCCAGCTGCCCGGCTACGCCGCTGCCGACCGGACGGCGCCCGGCGAGGGCGCGGTCGCCGGGCCGGGGGACCCGTCGCAGGAGCCGCCCGTCGGCCCGCCCGCCCAGGACGCCACCACCCCCGGAGGAGCCTGATGGACCTCGATCGACCGCTCGCCCCACACCCGTACGAGCTGCTGCCCACCGTCCCGTCGTTCGACGTGCGCAGCGACGACGTCGCCGACGGGCAGCCCCTGGCGGAGCGGCACTCGGCGGCCGCGGGCAGCACCTCCCCGCACCTGGCGTGGAGCGGCCTGCCCGAGGGCACCCGCAGCATCGTCGTCAACGTCTTCGACCCCGACGCGCCCACGCCCGCGGGGTTCTGGCACTGGACGGTCGTGGGCATCCCCGCGTCCGTGACGCAGCTGCCCACCGGCGCGGGCGCCGAGGACGGCTCGGGCCTGCCCGAGGGCGCCTTCAGCGTGCGCAACGACATGAGCACCCCCGGCTTCACCGGCGCCGCCCCGCCGGCCGGGGACCGCCCGCACCGGTACTTCTTCGCGGTGCACGCCCTCGACACCGACGACCTCGGCGTCGACGCCTCCGCCTCCCCGACGGTCGTGGCCTTCTCGATGCTGGGGCACACCCTGGCGCGGGCGGTGCTCGCGCCGACCTACCAGATCCCCGGGTGAGCGTCCCCACCGCGCCGGGCGACCTGCCCTGGCAGCCGGCGCGCGAGCGGCCCGACCTGCTCGCGCCGCCGGTGGCCGCCGCGCTGTCCGCCTGGGAGCACGGCGGCGCCGTCGTGGTCGCCGCCATCGACCCCGCGGTCGCGGACACCGCCGCGCTCGTGACCGCCCACGCCGTCCCGGCGTCCGCGTGCGCGAACTGCGTGGTGGTCGCCGGACGGCGCGGGGAGGCGGAGCGCCTGGCGGCGTGCGTGGTGCTCGCCACGACCCGCACCGACGTCAACGGGCTCGTGCGCCGCGCGCTGGACGCCCGCAAGGCGTCCTTCGCGCCCCAGGAGCGGGCGGTGGCCGCGACCGGCATGGAGCACGGCGGCATCACCCCGGTCGGCCTGCCCGGCGGCTGGCGCCTGCTCGTGGACGCCGCGGTGGCGGCCGAGCCGGTCGTGGTCGTCGGGTCGGGGCTGCGCCGCTCGAAGCTGGCCCTGCCCGGCGCCCTGGTCGCGGCGCTGCCGGGCGCCGAGGTCGTGCCCGGCCTCGGTCAGCCGGTCCCCGCGGCCTGAGCCCCCCTCACCGTGGTCATGCACCTGCGGTCGGGTGCGCCCGGGTCGCCCAGAAGGCGACCGCGGCCGCGGCGGCGACGTTGAGGGAGTCCACGCCCTCGGCCATGGGGATCCTCACGGCCGTGTCGGCCGCGGCCAGCGCGCGCCGGGACAGCCCGTCGCCCTCGGTGCCCAGCACGAGCGCGAGCCGCTGCGGCAGGTGCGCGGCGTAGTCGTCGAGGTCCACGGCGTCGTCGTTCAGGGCGAGCGCCGCGACGGCGAACCCCGCCGCGCGCAGGCGCTCCAGGCCGCCCGGCCACGGCTGCAGGCGGGTCCAGGGCACCGCGAAGACGGCGCCCATCGACACCCGCACGCTGCGCCGGTACAGCGGGTCCGCGCAGCGCGGGCTCAGCAGCACGGCGTCCACCCCGAGCGCTGCCGCGCCGCGGAAGACCGCCCCGACGTTGGTGTGGTCCACGACGTCCTCGAGCACCGCCAGGCGCCGCGCGCCGTCCAGCAGCTCCTCGACGTCCGGCAGCGGCGGGCGCTGCACCGCCGCCATCGCGCCGCGGTGCAGGTGGAAGCCGGTGATCGCCTCCAGCAGCGGCTCCGGTGCGACGAGCACGTCGGCGCCGGCGGCGAGGACGGCGGCGACGAGGTCGGCGGCCTCGGTCAGCCAGCGCGGCGCGAGCAGCATCGAGCGCGGCCGGTGCCCGGCGGCCAGCGCCCGGCGCACCACCTGCGTGGACTCGGCCATGTACAGGCCGCGCTCGGGCTCCAGGCGCCGGCGCAGCGCGACGTCGGTGAGGGACGCGTAGTCGGCCAGGCGCGGGTCGTCCGCGCCGTCCAGGCGCACCACGCGCCCGGGCGGGGCGCCGCTCCCGCCGCCCGCCCCGCTCACGCGGTGACCGCCATCCGCACCAGCGCGACGACCCCGAGGACGACGATCACCGCGCGCAGCGCCGCGGCGGGCAGCAGGCGGCCCCAGTGGGCGCCGAGGAAGCCGCCGACGAGGGAGGAGACCGCGATCAGGGCGGCGACGCCCCAGTCGACGCGGTCGGCGCCGACGGTGGCGTACAGGACGGCGGCGACGAGGTTGACGGCCGTGCTCAGGACGTTCTTCGTCGCGTTGAGCCGCTGCAGGTCCTCCACGAGCAGGCTCCCCATCGCCCCCACGAGCAGGATCCCCTGCGCGGCGGTGAAGTAGCCGCCGTAGACCCCGATCAGCAGCGTGAGCACCCACAGCACCGCGGGCGCGACGCGGCTGGGACGCCGGCCGCTGGCGGCGCGGGCCTGCGTGCGCCGGCGCACGCGCCGCTGCAGCGCCGGCTGCACCAGCACGAGCACCACGGCCAGCACGACCAGCGCCGGCACGACCGCCTCGAACGCGGACTCCGGCAGCCGCAGCAGCAGCAGCGCGCCGACCAGGGCGCCGATCACGGACGCCGGCAGCAGCGCGAGCAGCCGCCGGCCCTGCCCGGCCAGCTCCCGCCGGTAGCCCCACACCCCGGAGAAGCCCCCCGCGACGAGGCCGACGGCGTTGCTCGTCGTCGCCGTCACCGGCGGATGTCCCAGCGCCACCAGGACGGGGAAGGTGACGAGGGTGCCGGAGCCGACCACGGCGTTGATGCCGCCCGCGAGCAGGCCGGCGAGCAGCACCAGCACGACCTCCGTCACGACGGGCCACTGTAGGTGGGCCCGCTCACGGGGCCGCGGACCCGCGCTCGGCCTCCTGCGCCACCACGGCGTCGGCGTCGGGCAGGCGGCGCAGGCCGCTGACCGCCCGCGCCGTGCGCCGGTTGGCCGCCAGCACGTCGGCGTGCCGGGCCGTGAACGCCCAGTACCCGGCGGTGAACGGGCAGGCGTCCTCCCCCAGGCGCTTCCTGGGGTCGTAGCGGCAGGAGCCGCAGTAGTCGCTCATCCGGTCGATGTAGGCACCGGCGGAGGTGTACGGCTTGGTGGCCAGCACCCCGCCGTCGGCGTGCTGGGAGACGCCGACCACGTTCGCGGTCATCACCCAGTCGTAGCCGTCGACGAAGCTGGCGTGGAACCACGCCACGAGCTCGCGCGGGCTCCACCCGCGCTGCAGCGCGTACCCGCCGAGGACCATCAGGCGCGGGATGTGGTGCACCCACCCCTCCTCGCGCACCCCGCGCAGCACGTCGGCCAGGCACGCGGCCTCCACCTCGCCGGCGGCGTCGAGGTCGGCGAACCACCGCGGCAGCGGCTCCGCGTGCCCCAGGGCGTCGCGGTCGCGGTAGTCCTCCCCCAGGTGCCAGTACAGGTGCCACACGTACTCGCGCCAGCCGACGACCTGGCGCACGAACCCCTCGACGCTGGCCAGGCGGGCGCCGTCCTCGCGGTGCGCGCGCTCGGCGCGGCGGGCGACCTCGACCGGGTGCAGCAGCCCGAGGTTCAGCGGCACGGAGACGAGGGAGTGCGCCATCCACCGGTCCCCGGCGAGCATGGCGTCCTCGTAGGTGCCGAACGCCTCCAGCCGGTGGGCGAGGAAGTGGTCGACCGCGGCCTTCGCCTCGGCGCGGGTGACGGCGAAGCGGCGCGGGCCGTCCTCCCCGACGAAGTCCACGCCCTCCTCGCGGACCATGCGGTCCAGGTCCTCGCGCACGCCCGCGTCGACGTCGTCCTCCGCGGGCCACCACGGCTCGGGCAGGCCGTGCGCGCCCGACAGCGTCGCCGCGCCCCTCGGCGGCGGCTCGCGGTTGTCGTCGTCGAAGTTCCAGCGCCCGCCGACCGGGCCGCCGTGCTCGTCGAGGAGCAGGCGGTGGTGGCGGCGCACGTCGCGGTAGAAGTCCTCCATCAGCAGGCGCCGCTGCCCCGGCTCGTTCCCGCGCCCGGAGGCCCAGTGCTCGAACTGGGCCTCGCCGATCGCGTGGCCGCGGTCGGGCAGCACCTGCACGGCGCCCTCGGCGGCCAGGCGGCGCACGAACCGGCGCGCGGCGTAGGAGGTGGGGTCGGTCACGGAGACCGGGTGCGCGGCGTCCACCCCGGCCGCCGCCAGGCCCGCCCGGTAGGTCTCGGCGCGCACCAGCTGCGCGCGCTCGCCCAGCTCGGCGGCGCGGTGGCGCAGCGCCGAGAGCACCAGGTGCGCCTTGCGGCGGTGGAAGCGCCGGCGGCGGAAGACGGAGGTGGCCTCGACGAGCACGGCGGCCTGGTCGCCGGTGTCGAGGAAGGAGGGGCCGAGCTGGTCGGCGAACAGCCACCGGCGCGCAGCCGCGGCGGCCTGCGGCGGGGCGTCGGTGCGCAGGTGGCCTCCCGGGTCGCTCACCGGGCGCCGGCCTCGTGCAGGACCCGGCGGGCGGCGCGGTAGCGGCTCAGGCGCACCTCGGTGCTGGCGCACACGGCGACGAGCACCGCACCCAGCAGGACGGCGGTGCCGGTGCGCGCGTCCCGCAGCGCGAGGACGAGCTGCGCCGCCAGGAGCAGCGCGAACGCGACCTGCCCGGCGGCCAGCCAGCGCAGCGGACGGCGCGCGCGGGCCTCCTGCACGGCCAGGCGCCGCTCCTGCTCCTCGCGCGGCAGGCGCCCGCGCGTGACCTCCTCGTCGACGTGCTGGCGCACGCGCGGGTCGGTGCCCGTCCAGTCCGGGTGCGGGGATCGCCACGTCTCGCGCAGCTCCGCGCCGCCGCACAGGAGCGCCGCGGCGCACGCCGCCACCGAGACCACCCTCAGCCCGAGGTCGACCTGCTCCGCGTGCACGCGCTCAGCCCCCGCCGTCCGCCGGTGCGCCCCCCAGCGGCGCCGCACCGCCGGCACCGCGCGCGTCGGTGGTGCTGCGCTCGGCCTCCTGCGTCGCGCCCGCCGCCTCGGCGCGGGCCGAGGCCAGCGCCTCGGCCGGGTCCTGCAGCCGGGTCTCGCGGAAGGCGTCGTCCAGGTCGTGCGGGACCTGCTCGCGCGAGGGCGGGCGCGCGGCCCCGTCCGCGGAGCCGCCGCGGGCGCCGTCCTGGCCCAGCGCCGAGCCGACGCCGCGCAGCGCCTCGGTGAGCTCGGCGGGCACGACCCACACCTTGTTGCTGGCGCCCTGGGCGATCTGCGGGAGCACCTGCAGGTACTGGTAGGCCAGCAGCGCGGGGTCGGGCCCGCCGCGGTGGATGGCGTCGAAGACCTGCACGATCGCGCGCGCCTCGCCCTGCGCGCGCAGGATCGCCGCCTGCGCGGCGCCCTCGGCGCGCAGCACCTGCGACTGCTTCTCGCCCTCGGCGGTGAGGATCTGCGACTGCTTCTGGCCCTCGGCGTTGAGGATCGCGGCGCGGCGGGAGCGCTCGGCGCGCATCTGCTGCTCCATGGAGTCCTGCACGCTCGCCGGCGGGTCGATCGCCTTCAGCTCCACCCGGTTCACCCGGATCCCCCACCGCCCGGTCGCCTCGTCGAGGACGCCGCGCAGCTGCCCGTTGATCTGGTCGCGGCTGGTGAGGGTCTGCTCCAGGTCCAGGGAGCCGATGACGTTGCGCAGCGTGGTGACGGTCAGCTGCTCGATGCCCTGGATGTAGTTGGCGATCTCGTAGGTGGCCGCGCGCGGGTCGGTGGGCTGGAAGTAGATGACCGTGTCGATGCTCACCACGAGGTTGTCCGAGGTGATCACCGGCTGCGGCGGGAAGGAGACGACCTGCTCGCGCAGGTCCACGCGCGAGCGCACCCGGTCGAAGAAGGGGATGAGCACGTGCAGGCCGGCCTCGAGGGTGCGCGAGTAGCGGCCCAGGCGCTCGACGATCAGCGCCGAGGCCTGCGGCACGATCCGCACCGCCCGGACCGCCGTGATCGCGACGAACGCGAGCAGCAGGAGCAGGACGACCAGCAGGGGCAGCGACAGGTCCACGCGAGGCTCCTCAGGGCTCGGGAGGGGTCGAGGCGGCGGGCGGGGCGCCTGACGACCCGCCCGGCGGAGCGGCCGGCGGGGCGTCGACCACGGCGGTGGCGCCGTCGATGGCGACCACCCGCACGGGCTCGCCGGCGGCGAAGGCCCGGCCCGGCGCGGCGCTGCGGGCCGACCACTCCTCCCCCGCCAGCTTCACGCGGCCGCCCAGCTCGGTGACCTCGGCGAGCACCCGGGCCGGGCGCCCGACGTGGGCGGCGGTGCCGGAGGGCACCAGGGCGCCCTCGACCTTCAGCCGGCGCACCAGCAGGGGCCGGACCACGGCGAGCATCAGCACCGCGGTGGCGGCGACGACGAGGGCCTGGCCGGGAAAGCCCAGGCCCGCCGCGGAGGCCACCGCCCCCGCCAGCGCCGCGACGACGAGGGTGCCGAAGACGAGGTCGAGCGTGAAGACCTCCAGACCGCCCAGCACGAAGGCCGCGACGACCCACCAGTGCCACGACATGATCACCACCCTAGGCGGCACCACCGACGGCGACCAGGGCCCTCCGGGCCCGTGCCCCGGGTGCGGCTCACCCCGCCGCGCGCGCCGTCCAGCGCTGGCCGGAGCGCTCGAGCACCAGCGGGACGTCGAACGCCTCGCCCAGGGTCGCCGCCGTCATCGCCTCGGCGACCGGCCCGGCCGCCACCACGCGCCCGCGGCGCAGCAGCAGCGCGTGGGTGACGCCCGGCGGGATCTCCTCGACGTGGTGGGTGACGAGCACCGCGCACGGGGAGGCGGGGTCGGCGGCGATGCGCCCCAGGCGGCGCACGAGGTCCTCGCGGCCGCCGAGGTCGAGGCCGGCGGCCGGCTCGTCGAGCAGCAGCAGCTCGGGGTCGCTCATGAGGGCCCGCGCGACGAGGACCCGCTTGCGCTCCCCCTCGCTGAGGGTGCCGAAGGTGCGCGCGCCGAGGCGGCCGGCGCCCATGACCGACAGCAGCGCGCCCGCGCGGGCCCGGTCCGCGGCGTCGTAGGTCTCGCGCCAGCGCCCGACCACGCCGTAGGAGGCGGTCAGCACGACGTCGAGGACCCGCTCGGAGCGGGGCACCTGCTCGGCGACCGCCGCGCTCGCCAGCCCGATCCGCGGCCGCAGCTCGAAGACGTCGACGGCCCCCAGGCGCTCGCCCAGCACCCGCGCGGTGCCGCGGGTGGGGTGGATGCGCGTCGCCGCCACCTGCAGCAGCGTGGTCTTGCCCGCGCCGTTGGGGCCGAGGACCACCCAGCGCTCGTCGTCCTGCACCGTCCAGTCGACGCCGTCCAGCAGCCGGGACCCGCCCCGCTCGACCGTGACGCCAGCGAGCGCGAGCACCTCTGCCATGCGCCGCACCCTAGTGGGGCCGACGCGCCCGCCCCGGGAGGACGCCCGCCGCCGACGGCGCCGCCCGCCTACCCTGGGCGCGTGCTCGACCTGCCCCGCTCCGCCCGGCTGGCCGCCTGGGGCAGCGCCGTCCTCGACGGGCGCGCCCGCGCCGCCGACGCCGTGCGCGCCGTCGTCCGCGACGACGAGCCGCACGCGGTCGGCGGCGGCGCCGACGCCGGCCTGGACGGCGTCGGGGGCCCCTTCGCCGCCGTGCTCGACGTCCCCGACCTGCTGACCGCCCTGGAGCGGGCCGGCGCCCGCGGCCTGCGGGTGGTGCTGCCCGCGCCGGGCGACCCGTCCGGCCTGCCCGGGCCCGCGGCGTTCAACGCCGACGCCCTGGAGGCCGGCGAGGCCGTCCTCGTCGACGGGGAGGTGCTGCTGCACGCCGGGCCGGGGCACCTGGGGGCCGTGCCGGCCGTGGAGGGCTTCGGCTCGGTGCTCGAGCCCGGCACGCGCGTGACGTGGCACCTGGCCGCCACCGCGCCGCCGCGCGCCCCGGAGGCCACCTCGCTCGCGGACGCCGAGCGCTCCCTGCGCACCGCGCTCGCGGAGGCGACGCGCGCCCTGGCCGACCTCGACGTCGCGCGCTGGCGCGAGGACGCCGCCGACCGCGTCGCCGCCGTGCGCGACGGCGGGCTGCCCCGCGACGCGCTGCCCCCGGGCACCGACGGGCGGGCGGCGCGCGTGGCGGCGTCCGCGGCCCGGGTGCGCGCCGTCGTCGCGCTCGCGGTCGAGGACGACGGCGCGGCCGTGAGCGGGTACGAGGCCGTCGCGCGGGCCCGCTCCCTGCGCGACGTCGACGCGGTGGCGCGGCGGGCGCTGGCGGTCGCGGTCAACGCCGCGCGCGCGAGCCCGCGCGCTGAGCCGCGCTGACTCGCGCTCAGGGGCGTCAGGGGCGCGGGGCCTCCAGCGCGGCCCGGTACACCCGGGCGGTGCGCTCGGCGATGGCCTCCCACGCGAAGTGCTCCACCGCGCGCCGGCGCCCGGCCTCCCCGCGGCGCCGGGCCTCCGCGGCGTCCGCGGTGGCGGCGGTGAGCACGCGGGCCAGGTCCGCCTCGTAGCGGGCCGGGTCCTCGGGCGTGCCGGTGCCGTCGTCCACCTGCTCGATGGGCACCAGCCAGCCGGTCTCGCCGTCCGCGACGACCTCGGGGATGCCACCGGTGGCCGTGCCGACCACCGCGGCCCCGCAGGCCATGGCCTCGAGGTTGACGATGCCGAGCGGCTCGTACACCGAGGGGCAGACGAAGGCGGTGGCCGCCGAGAGCACCCGGCACAGCTCCGGGCGCGGCAGCATCCGGTCGATCATGAGCACGCCGGAGCGCTGCGCCTGCAGGTCCGCCACCAGCCCGGCGACCTCGGCGGCGATCTCCTCGGTGTCCGGCGCGCCCGCGCACAGCACGAGCTGCACCTGCGGCGGCAGCTGCGCGGCGGCGCGCAGCAGGTGCGGCAGGCCCTTCTGGCGGGTGATCCGCCCGACGAAGACCACGCTCGGCCGCTCCGGGTCGATCCCGAGCTCGCGCACGTGCGCGCGCGCCTCCTCGCTGTCGTCGCGCACCCACGCGTCGGCGTCGATGCCGTTGTGCACCACGTGCACGCGGCCCGGGTCGACGTCCGGGTAGGCCTTGAGGATGTCCTGGCGCATGCCCGCGCTGACCGCCACGACCGCGGCGGCCTCCAGGTAGGCGGTGCGCTCGGCCCAGGACGACAGCGCGTAGCCGCCGCCGAGCTGCTCGGCCTTCCACGGGCGCAGCGGCTCCAGGCTGTGGGCGGTGAGCACGTGGGGCACCCCGTGCAGCAGCCCGCCGAGGTGCCCGGCGAGGTTGGCGTACCAGGTGTGCGAGTGCAGCAGGTCCGCGCCCGCGGCGTCCGCGGCGATCCGCAGGTCCACCCCCAGGGTGCGCAGGGCGGCGTTGGCGCCCGCGAGGTCTCCCGGCTCGGGGTAGCCGGTCGTGCCCGGCTCGTCCCGCTCCGCGCCGAAGCAGCGCACCCGCACGTCCAGGGCGTCCCCGCCGGGGCCGGCCGGCAGGCGCCGCAGCACGCGCACGAGCTCCGCGACGTGGACGCCGGCGCCCCCGTACACGTCCGGCGGGTACTCCTTGGTCAGGACGTCGACGCGCACCCGGGCACCGTAGCGGCGCGGCGCGGCGGGGCGGTAGCCGTCGCCCGGCGGCGTCCGGGCCGCCGTGGCGATCACCCGTGGCGATCACCCGTGGTGGTGCGTGCGGCGCGGGCCTAGGGTGCGCCCATGGCACCGAAGGTGATGGCCATCGTCCTGGCCGGTGGGGAAGGCAAGCGGCTGATGCCGCTGACGGCGGACCGGGCCAAGCCCGCCGTGCCGTTCGGCGGCACGTACCGCCTGGTCGACTTCGCGCTGAGCAACCTCGTCAACTCCGACTACCGCAAGATCGTCGTGCTCACGCAGTACAAGTCGCACAGCCTCGACCGGCACGTCACCGTCACCTGGCGCATGTCGACCATGCTCGGCAACTACGTCACGCCCGTGCCTGCGCAGCAGCGGCTGGGGCCGCGCTGGTACCTCGGCAGCGCGGACGCGATCTACCAGAGCCTGAACCTCATCAACGACGAGCGGCCCGACATCGTCGTGGTGGTCGGCGCCGACCACGTGTACCGCATGGACTTCTCGCAGATGGTGGCCCGCCACGTCGAGAGCGGGCTGCCGTGCACCGTCGCGGCCATCCGCCAGCCGATCTCCCTGGCCGACCAGTTCGGCGTCATCGCCACCGACCCGGCCGACCCGCGGCGGATCTCGGCGTTCCTGGAGAAGCCGAAGGACGCGCAGGGCCTGACCGACTCCCCCGGCGAGGTGCTGGCCTCGATGGGCAACTACGTCTTCGACGCCGCCGCCCTGGTCGACGCGGTGACCCAGGACGCGGAGCTCGAGGGCTCCCGCCACGACATGGGCGGCGACATCGTCCCGTGGTTCGTGGAGGAGCAGCAGGCCGGCGTCTACGACTTCAAGGACAACGACGTCCCCGGCTCCACCGAGAGCGACCGCAGCTACTGGCGCGACGTCGGGACCCTGGACTCCTACTACGACGCCCACATGGACCTGATCTCCGTCGTCCCGGAGTTCAACCTCTACAACTACGACTGGCCGATCTACACGCAGCAGCCGCCGCTGCCGCCGGCGAAGTTCGTGCACGGCTGGCAGGGGCGCATCGGGCACGCGGTGAACGCCGTCGTCGGCCCGGGCGTGGTCGTCTCCGGCGGCATCGTGGAGAACTCCGTGCTCGCTCCGCAGGTGCGGGTGCACTCGTGGGCGTCGGTCAGCGACTCGGTGCTCATGGACGGCGTGGAGGTGCACCGGCACGCCGTGGTGCGCCGGGCCATCCTCGACAAGAACGTCGTGGTCCCGCGCGGGGCGCGCATCGGCATGGACCCGGAGGAGGACCGCCGCCGCGGCCTGACGGTGACCGACTCCGGCGTCGTCGTGATCGGCAAGGGCCAGACCGTCCCGGTCTGAGCCGGGGCGCCCGGGCGGTCCCGCCCGATCTCCGCAAAACCACGCAGGGTGCACGGGTCGGCACGTAACGTCGCCGGTGGGAGCACCGCCCACCGCACCGCTCCCTCCGGAGCGGCCCGCGGCGACGTGCGACGACAGCCCTCCGGGACGACCGCTCCCGCCCCGGAGGGCCCCCATGCACCGCACGTCCTCGGCCGCCGCCGCGGCCGCCGCTCTCACCGCTCCCCTGCTGCTCGCCGGGCCGGCCCAGGCCGCGGCCCCGACCGCGCCGCAGTCCGCCGCGACCCAGGCGGAGGAGTGCCGCGACCTGGCGAACATCAACGCCACCCGCGCCCAGCACGGGCTCGCGCCCCTGAAGGGCCTGCAGGCGGACCTGACCGGCTACGCGCGCCGGCACGCGCAGGAGATGGCGGCCCAGGGGCGCCTGTGGCACGACATGGCGGCCCTGAAGGCCGCCGTGCCCGCCGGGTGGACGAAGCTCGGCGAGAACGTGGCCCTGAACTCGCGCGGCATCGACGCGATCCACACCGCGTACCTCGCCTCCCCGGGGCACCGGGCGAACATCCTCGACCCCGCGTTCACCACCGTCGGCATCGGCGTCTGGCACGACAGCAGGGGCGTGGTCTTCAACAGCGAGGACTTCGGCACCGCGCCCGCCAGCTGGCCGGTCCTGGACTGCCCCGCGCCCGCGGCGACCGCGCCGGCCCCGACGGCCACGGCTCCCGCGCCGCCGGCCGTCCCGACCACGCCGACGACGACGGCCACTGCTCCGAGCGCGCCGGCCCCGACGACGGCCACGGCTCCGAGCGCGCCGACGGCGACGGCGACCGCGACCGCTCCGACGGCGACGGCGCCCGCGCCGAGCGCGACGACGTCCGCGCCGAGCACCACGACCGCGCCGGCTCCGAGCGCGACGGCCTCCGCTCCGAGCACGACGACCGCACCCGCCCGGAGGACCTCCTCGCGGACCAGGACGGCGGCACCGGCGGCAGCCCCGGCCGCGCAGGACGGCGGGTGGGCGCACGAGGACTGGCACAGCCAGCGCAGCGAGCCGCAGCACACCGGGTGGTGGTCGCGGCTGCGCGACTGGCTGCGCTGACCGCAGCACGACGGGGTGGCCCTGGGTGGGCGCGCCTAGGCTGCTCAGGGTGAGCGAGCAGAGCAGCCAGGTCTCCCAGCGCCCGGTCCGGATCGGCCTGCAGGTGCAGCCCCAGCACGCCGACTACCCCGCGATCCGGCGGGCGGTCGCCGCCGCGGAGGAGGCGGGCGTCGACGTGGTCTTCAACTGGGACCACTTCTTCCCCCTCTACGGCGAGCCGGGCGGCCTGCACTTCGAGTGCTGGACGATGCTGGGCGCCTGGGCGGAGGCCACCGAGCGCGTCGAGATCGGCGCCCTGGTGACGTGCAACAGCTACCGCAACCCCGACCTGCTGGCCGACATGGCCCGCACGGTGGACCACGTCAGCGGCGGGCGGCTGGTCCTCGGCATCGGCGCCGGCTGGTTCGAGCGCGACTACGACGAGTACGGCTACGAGTTCGGCACCGCGGGCCGGCGCATCGACGCGCTCGGCGAGGCCCTGCCGCGCATCAAGGCCCGCTGGGCGCGGCTGAACCCGCCGCCGACCCGCAACGTCCCGGTGCTCGTCGGCGGCGCGGGCGAGCGCAAGACGCTGCCGCTGGTGGCGCGGCACGCGGACGTCTGGCACGGCTTCGGGGACGTCGAGACGGTCGCGCGCAAGAGCGCCGTCCTCGACGAGCGGTGCCGCGAGGTCGGTCGCGACCCGGGCGAGGTGGAGCGCTCCGTCGGCGTCGAGGGCGACCCCGCCACGGACGGCGAGGCGCTGCACGACCTCGGCGTCACCCTCTTCACCGTCGGCGTCTCCGGTCCGGACTACGACCTGGGGGCCCTGCGCGAGTGGCTGGCCTGGCGCGACGAGAAGAACCGCGGGTGAGCGCACCGTCGCCGAGCCCTCCCGCGCCGCCGGCAGCGCCGCCGTCCGCCTCGCCGTCCGCCTCGCCGACGCTGCTGCTGCACCTGACGGGCGCGGACCGCCCCGGCCTGACCGCGGCGGTGCTCGCGACCCTCGCCACCCGCGGCGTGGAGGTCCTCGACGTCGAGCAGCTGGTCGTGCGCGGGCACCTGACCCTCGCCCTGCTCACCACGCCCGGGGACGACGGCGCCGCCACGGCCGCGGGGGTGCGGGCCGTCGCGGACGACCTCGGCCTCGCGCTCGTCTCCTCCCCGGGGGCCGCGGAGGAGCGGCGGCGCGGCGGGCGGGTGCACGTGACGCTGCTGGCGCGGCCGCTGAGCGCCGCCGCGGTGGCGGCGGTGGCCGGGGCCGTCGCCGGCACGGGGGCGAACATCGACCGCATCCGCCGCCTGTCGCGAGAGCCCGTCACGAGCCTGCAGCTCGACGTCTCCGGCGCCGAGCCGGAGGCGCTGCGCCGCGTGCTGGCGGCCGAGGCCGCCGTCCAGGGCGTGGACGTCGCGGTCTCCCCCGCCGGCCTGGCCCGGCACGGGCGCCGGCTGGTGGTCATGGACGTCGACTCCACCCTGATCCGGCACGAGGTGATCGAGCTGCTGGCCGCCCACGCCGGGCGCGAGGCGGAGGTGGCCGCCGTCACCGAGCGCGCGATGCGCGGCGAGCTCGACTTCGCGGCCTCCCTGCACGAGCGGGTCGCGGCGCTGGCGGGCCTGGACGCCGCCGTGCTGGAGCGGGTGCGCGACGCCGTGCAGCTGACGCCCGGCGCCCGCACGCTGTGCCGGGTGCTGCACCGGCTCGGCTTCACCCTCGCCCTGGTCTCCGGCGGCTTCGCCGAGGTGGTCCAGCCCCTGGCGGCCTCCCTGGGCATCGCGCACGTGCGCGCCAACCGCCTGGAGGTCGTCGACGGCCGCCTGACCGGGCGCGTGCTCGGGCCGGTCGTCGACCGCGCCGCGAAGGCGGTGGCCCTGCGGGAGTTCGCCGCCGCCGAGGGCCTGCCGCTCTCGCGCACCGTCGCGGTCGGGGACGGCGCGAACGACCTCGACATGCTCGCCGCGGCCGGGCTGGGGGTCGCGTTCAACGCCAAGCCGGTGGTGCGCGAGCAGGCCGAGGTGGCGCTGACGACGCCCTACCTCGACAGCGTGCTGTACCTGCTGGGGATCACCCGCGAGGAGGTCGAGGAGGGCCTCGCCGAGGCCGGCGAGGACGCCCCGCCCGCCTGAGCCCCCCGGGGCTCGGGCCCGCCCCGCGGCGCCCGCTGGGCGCGGCTGCGAGGCTGGGGCCGTGCACCTCCTCACCGCCGCCTCCGAGACGGCGCGGTCCCGCTTCCGCGCCCGGGTGTCCGGGGACCCGACGGGCGCCCCGGCGTGGGTGCGCGACATCGCCCGCGTCGGGCGCGGGCCGGGCTGGTTCGAGCCGGACGGCGTCGTCTGGCGGGTGCACGGCGACCTGTCGACCCTCGTCGGCGGGGTCGCGGCCCTGCTGGGGCAGGCGACCCACCCGCTGGCCCTGGCCGGGGTGCAGGGGCACTCCGACTACGTGGAGGACCCGTGGCGGCGGCTGGCCGGCACGGCCCGCTGGCTCGTGGTCAGCACCTTCGGCTCGGCGGAGCTCGCGGAGCGCGAGGCGGCCCGGGTGCGGGCCAGGCACGTGGTGGTGCGGGGCGTCGACCCCGCCGGTCGCGCGTACTCGGCATCGGACCCGCACCTGCTGCGCTGGGTGCACCTGGCCTTCACCGACGCCTTCCTCGCCGCCCAGGAGGGGGTCGGGCGGGACCTGGCGCCGCGCTTCGGCCGCCGCTGGCCCGACGCGTACGTGGCGCAGTGGGCGCGCAGCGCCGCGGCGCTGGGCGCCCGCGACCTGCCCGGGACCAGGAGCGAGCTGGTCGAGGCGCTCGCCGCGCACGGCCCGCAGCTGGAGCCGGTGCCGGAGCAGGTCCGCGCGTTCCTGTCGGCGCCACCGGGCCTGGGCCCCGCCGAGCGGCTGTTCTACCGCGGGATCGCGGACGCGGCGCAGCTGCTGCTCTGCCCGGCGCTGGCGCCGCTGGCCGACGTGCCCGGCCGCGGCGGCACCAGCGCCAGCCGCGCGCGGCTGGCGCTGGTGCGCGCCCAGCTGCGGGGGCTCTCGCTCGTCCTGGGCCCGCACAGCCCCTCCGAGGAGGCGGCCCGGTGGCGGCTCGGCCTGGGCCCGGCCCCTGCCTGGGCGCTGGAGGAGCAGGCCGCCGGTCCCGGCTGAGCCGGCTGTGCGCTCAGGCCGTGCGCTCAGGCCGAGCGCTCGGGCCGGCCGCTCAGGCCGCGCGTCGGCGCAGCGCGTCGTGCAGCGCCGTCCGGTCGTCGAAGCGGCGGGTGCGCCCCGCCGCGACCAGGTCCTGGTCGGCACCGCGCCCGGCGACCACGAGGACGTCGCCGGGCCGGGCCCGGGAGACGGCGAGGGCGATCGCCCGCTCGCGGTCGGGCTCGACGAGCACCTCGGCCCGGCCGGCGCTGCGCGCGCCGGCGGCGACGTCGTCCCGCAGCGCCGCCGGGTCCTCCCCGTGCGGGCTCTCGTCCGTGACCACGACGGTGTCGGCGTGGACGCCGGCGGTGCGGCCCAGGGGTGCGCGCTTGCCGGGGTCGCGCCCACCGGTGGCGCCCAGGACGACGATCAGCCGCCCGCGCGCCAGGGACCGCAGGTACGGCAGCACGCGGCGCTGGCCGGCGGGGTTGTGCGCGTAGTCCACGAGCGCGAGGAACGGCTGGCCGGCCTCGACCCGCTCCAGCCGGCCGGGGACGCCGCCGAGCCCCTCGATCCCCGCGACGGCGGCGTCGACGTCCACGCCCGTCGAGGCGAGCGCGGCGACGGCGCCGACGGCGTTGTCCACCTGGTGGGCGCCGAGCAGGCGCATCCGCACCGGCACGTCGACGCCCGGACCGCGCAGCCGGAAGGCGGTGCCCTCCGCGCTCGCGGCCACGTCGCAGGCCCACCAGTCGGCGCGGGCGCGCGGACCGGCGCCGCACCCGAAGGTGACCACGGGGGTGCGCACCGATCGGGCCAGGCGGCGACCGTGCTCGTCGCCGGTGCCGACGACGGCCAGGGCGCAGCGCTCGGGCTCGAAGAGGGCGGCCTTGGCGGCGAAGTAGCTCTCCAGGTCGCCGTGGAAGTCCAGGTGGTCGCGGCCGAGGTTGGTGAAGACCGCGGCGGCGAAGCGGACGCCGTCGACGCGGTGCTGCACCAGGCCGTGGCTGGAGACCTCCACGGCCGCGGCCCTGCTGCCCCGCTCGCGCAGGCTGGCCAGCGACGCGTGCAGCTCGTCGGCCTCGGGCGTCGTCCGCCGGCTGGGGCGGGTGCCCTGCGGGCCGCGGGTGACCACGCCGCCGACGATGCCGGGACGGCGTCCGGCAGCGGCCAGCCCCGCCTCGAGCAGGTGGGTGGTGCTCGTCTTGCCGTTGGTGCCGGTCACCCCGTACACGTCGAGCGACTGCGAGGGGTGGTCGTAGACCCAGGAGGACAGCGGGCCGAGCACCGCGCGGGGGTCGCGGACCACCAGGGTGGCGGCGCCGGGCACGGCGCGGTCGCCGAGGACGGCGACGGCCCCGCGGGCCAGGGCCTCGGGCACGAAGCGGGCGCCGTGCACCCGGGCGCCCGGCAGGGCGGCGTAGAGGTCGCCGGGCAGGACGGCGCGCGAGTCCTGGCTGGTCCCGGTCACGACGGCGTCCGCCGCCTCGGCGCCGATCGGCCCCTCGATCCGGCAGCCGAGGGCGCGAGCCACCTCGGCGAGCCGCTTGGGCCGGTGGTGCACGGGCCGCCAGGGGTCGGCGGACGGCGGCACGCGGCCGCTCGGCCCCGGGCCGGACTCCAGGGCCGTCATGCTGGAGCGCCTGCCATGTGGGCCTCCTCGGCGCACCGCTGCAGCGGCGTCCACCGGCCGGGAGGCCGGTGGTGCGGTAGGGCTGCATCGTGCGCGACCGGACCGCGCGGCACCACCCGGGGAGCGCGGGCGCTGGCCGTGCCGGGGGCCGCGCTCGCGCATAGGGTCGTGAGCGACCGATCACCGCGCACCGACACCACGAGGTCCCCCATGAGCACCGCGCAGGAAGAGCACGTCAAGCCCGGGGTCTACACCTCCCCCGGCAAGGAGTTCACGCGGGACACGAACTACATCGGCACCCGCATCACGGCCGACGGCCGCGACGGCTACCCGGTCGAGCCCGGCCGCTACCGCCTCGTCGTCGCCCGCGCCTGCCCGTGGGCGAACCGCTCGATCATCGTGCGGCGCCTCCTCGGCCTCGAGGACGCGATCTCGATCGCCTTCTGCGGGCCCACGCACGACGAGCGCAGCTGGACCTTCGACCTCTCCCCCGGCGGCCGCGACCCGGTGCTCGGCTACGAGCGCCTGCAGGAGGCCTACTTCGCGCGCTTCCCGGACTACCCGCGCGGCATCACCGTCCCGGCGGTCGTCGACGTGACGACGAAGCAGGTGGTCACCAACGACTACCCGCAGATCACGCTCGACCTGTCCACGGAGTGGACCGCGCACCACCGCGAGGGCGCCCCGCAGCTCTACCCCGAGCGGCTGCGCGACGAGATCGACGAGGTCTCCAGGCGCGTGTTCACCGAGGTCAACAACGGGGTCTACCGGTGCGGCTTCGCCGGCTCGCAGAAGGCGTACGACCGCGCCTACGACCGGCTCTTCACGGCGCTGGACCGGCTCGAGGAGCGGCTGTCCGGCCAGCGCTACCTCGTCGGCGACACCATCACCGAGGCCGACGTGCGCCTGTTCACCACCCTGGCCCGCTTCGACCCCGTCTACCACGGGCACTTCAAGTGCAACCGGAACACGCTGTCGCAGATGCCGGCGCTGTGGGGCTACGCCCGCGACCTGTACCAGACCCCCGGCTTCGGCGACACGATCGACTTCGCGGAGATCAAGCGGCACTACTACGTCGTGCACAAGGACGTCAACCCCACCGGCATCGTGCCGAAGGGCCCGGACCTGTCCGGCTGGCTGACCCCGCACGGGCGCGAGGCGCTCGGCGGGCGCCCCTTCGGCGACGGCACCCCGCCGCCGCCCCCGCGCCCCGACGAGGTCGTCCCGCACGAGCACACCGCCGCGGGCGACGTCCAGCCGTCCGGCGCGGGGGCCTGATGCGCGCCGTCGAGGCGGCGCGGGCCGGCGGTCCGGAGGTCCTGCGCGCCACCGAGCTGCCCGATCCGCAGCCCGGGCCCGGCGAGCTGCTCGTGGACGTCGCGGCCGCGGGCGTGAACTTCATCGACACCTACCGGCGCAGCGGCGTCTACCCGATGGAGTTCCCTCACGTGCCCGGGAGCGAGGGCGCCGGCACCGTGGCGGCCGTCGGGGACGGCGTGAGCGGCGTCGGGGTCGGGGACCGCGTGGCGTGGGTGGAGGCGCCCGGGTCCTACGCCGAACGGGTGCTCGTGCGCGCCGAGGTCGCCCTGCCGGTGCCCGACGGCGTGGACGACGAGACGGCCGCCGCCGTCCTGCTGCAGGGGATGACGGCGCACTACCTGACCGCGTCGACCTTCCCGGTGCAGGCGGGCCAGGACGTCCTCGTGCACGCCGCCGCCGGCGGCACGGGCCTGCTCGTCACCCAGCTGGCCACCGCCCGAGGCGGGCGCGTGATCGGCACGGTGTCCACGGCCGGAAAGGAGGCGCTCGCGCGCGAGGCCGGCGCCGCGGAGGTGATCCGGTACACCGAGCTCGGCGACCTGGGCACCGACCTGCCCGCCGCCGTGCGCGACCGCACCGGCGGCGCCGGCGTCCACGTCGTCTACGACGGGGTGGGCAGGGACACCTTCGACGCGTCGCTGGCCAGCCTGCGCCGGCGCGGGATGCTCGTGCTCTTCGGCGGGTCCTCCGGGCAGGTGCCGCCCGTCGACCTGCAGCGCCTGAACGCCGGCGGGTCGCTCTTCGTCACCCGGCCCACGCTCGCGCACTACGCCGCGGACGCCGAGGAGCGGCGCTGGCGCGCCTCGGAGGTCCTCGGCGCCGTCACCGCCGGGGACCTGCGGGTGCGCATCGGCGGCCGCTACCCCCTCGCGGACGCCGCCCGCGCCCACGAGGACCTCCAGGGCCGCCGGACGACGGGCAAGCTGCTGCTCCTCCCCCGCGCCTGACCCCGCCCCGGCAGTGGTGCTGCGGTGACCGTGCACGTCCGGTGTGCCGGAGTCGTACCGGACCTGCACGATCACCGCAGGGGCTGAGCGGAGCGCGCGCGACCACCACGCGATCGACCACCACGGGGTCAGGGGGCGTGCAGCGCCTCCAGGACGCAGGTGCCGCCGGCCAGGTCGGACCACGCGCCGGGCGCGCGCAGCACCACGGCGCCCGCGGTCGGGACGCCGGCCCGCACCCGGGCGAGCGCCGTGCCGTCCGAGCCGTCGCCGGCCAGCGCTCCCGCCGCGCTCGAGGTGGTGGGCTCGTGCCCGACGACGAGCACCGTGCCGACGCCGTCCTCGAGCTCGGCGAGCCGGTGCACCAGCGCCGGCGCGGAGGCGCCGTACAGGTCCTCCTCGTACCGCACGGCAGCCGCCGGCACCTGCGGCGCGAGCGCGTCCCACGTCTGCCGCGCGCGCACGGCCACCGAGCACAGCACCGCGTCGGGGCGCACGCCGCGCCCGCCCAGCCACGCGGCGGTCGCCGCGGCCTGCTGCCGGCCGCGGTCGGTCAGCTCCCGGTGGACGTCGTCGCTGCCCGCCCGCGGCGGCTCGGCGTGCGCGTGGCGGACCAGGACGATCCGCCGACCCTCCGCCGCCACCCCGGCGCTGCCGCTCAGGCGCCGACGGCGTGCACGCCGCCGTCGACGTGCACGATCTCCCCGGTGGTCTTGGGGAACCAGTCCGACAGCAGCGCCACGCACGCCTTCGCCGGGGGCACCGGGTCCTTGACGTCCCAGTGCAGCGGGGCGCGCTGGTCCCAGGTGGTCTCGAAGGCCTCGAAGCCGGGGATGGCCTTGGCGGCGGTGGTGCGCACCGGCCCGGCGGCGACGAGGTTGCACCGGATGCCCCGCGGGCCCAGCTCGCGCGCCAGGTAGCGGCTGCACGACTCGAAGGCGGCCTTGGCCACGCCCATCCAGCCGTACACCGGCCAGGCGAGGGAGGCGTCGAAGGTGAGGCCGACGACGCCGGCGCCCTCCTGCAGCAGGGGCTGGCAGGCGACGGTGAGGCTCTGCAGGGAGTACGCGGAGACCTGCAGCGCGACCGCGACGTCCGACCACGGGGCGTTGAGGAAGTTGTCGCCCATCGTCGTCTGCGGGGCGAAGCCGATGGAGTGCACCACGCCGTCGAGGCCGTCGACGTGCTCGCCGACGGCCCCGGCGAGGGCCGCGAGGTCCTCCTCGCTGGAGACGTCCAGCTGCACGACGGGCGCCGGCCGCGGCAGCCGCCTGGCGATCGCCTGGGTGATCCTCATCTGGCGGCCGAAGGAGGACAGCACCACGGTGGCGCCCTCCTCCTGCGCCAGGCGCGCCACGTGGAAGGCCATGGAGGTGTCCGTGAGCACCCCCGTGACCAGCAGGCGCTTGTCGTCGAGCAGTCCCATCAGTGCCCCATCCCCAATCCACCGTCGACCGGGACGACAGCCCCGGAGATGTACCCCGCGTCCGGGCCGGCGAGGAAGCGCACGACCTGGGCGACCTCCTCCGCCGTGCCGAACCGCCCCGCCGGGACGGCGCCGAGGTAGGCCCGCTGCCGCTCCTCGGGCAGGGCGGCCGTCATGTCGGTCTCGATGAAGCCGGGCGCCACGACGTTGGCGGTGATGCCGCGGACGCCGACCTCGCGCGTCAGCGAGCGCGCCAGCCCCACGAGCCCGGCCTTGCTCGCCGCGTAGTTGACCTGCCCCTGGCCGCCGTACAGGCCCACCACGCTGGAGATCAGCACCACCCGGCCCCGCCGCAGCCGCACCATGCCCTTCGCCGCCCGCCGCACGCACCGGAAGGCGCCGGTGAGGTTGGTGTCGACCACGGCCTCGAAGTCCTCGTCCGACATGCGCAGCACGAGCTGGTCGCGCGTGACGCCGGCGTTGGCGACGAGCACCTCCACGGGCCCGTGCTCGGCCTCGGCCTCGGCGAAGGCGGCGTCCACGCTGGCGGGGTCCGTGACCTCGCAGCGCACGGGCAGGGCGCCCTCGGGCACGCCCTCGCCGCCTCCGGAGCGGTAGGTGGCGGTCACCCGGTCACCGGCGGCGGCGAACGCCTGCGCGATCGCCCGCCCGATGCCGCGGTTGCCCCCCGTCACCAGCACGCTGCGTCCTCCTGCCACCGGCCCTCCTCGCCCGCCCGTCCCGGCCCTGCGCCGGCCACGCCGACCCGAGACGCTACCGAGTGCCGACCGGCGCGCCACCACAGCAGGGCCCGGGCCCGCGCGCGGCGGCGTCGCCGTACCACAGCGCCGGTGTTCCCGTCGCGGCGACACACCGGCCGTGATGATCCTCATGGTCCCCAGGCGGGCCCGGTCGGCCGTTCGGACGTACCGTTGGGGGGTGGCACGACAGCCGGCACGGCGTCCTGAGCCCGAGGTGTACTCCATCACCGGCGCCCGGCGGGCGCACGGCGACGAGATGCGCGAGCGGATGGTCAAGTACGCCGTCTCCATGGCGATCCGCACCGCCTGCTTCGTCCTCGCGTTCGTCGTCTCCGGCTGGCTGCAGTGGCTCTTCCTCACGGCCGCCGTGGTGCTGCCGTACATCGCCGTGCTGATCGCCAACGCCGGCCGCGAGCAGGCGCCGGCCGTGCCCGACACCCTCATCGGCCGCGCCGACCGCCCCGGGCTCGGCGCGCAGCCGGCCCCCGCGCCCACCGCCGCCCCTCCGGCCGCGACGCCCGCGGGCGCTGCTCCGGAGACCGTGGTCGTCGAGCCGATCCTCGTCGACGGCCAGGTCGTGCCCGGCCGCGCGGTGGCGCGGGTGCGCAGCGGCGGACACCCTCGGTGACCCGCTCCTCACGATGACCGCGCACCGTGGGCCGTGCGGGGCGCCGTCGACGCGCCGGCGGTCGTTGATCCTTGCAGGAAACAGCCGTTGTCTGCATAGTGGTCGCGCACGGTCCGTCTCCCCCGTCGGGCCGGGCGCCCCGACGCCGGGCGGCCCCCGCCGCCCGGCGTCCTGCGTCCGGAGGACGAGCGGGAGGCGCGCCGCCGCGGGCCACGCCGGTGCGGGGGTGACGCGGCACCCGCGGCTGGAGCACACTCCTCCCCATGCCGCTCGAGCGTCACGAGCCCCCGTCCGACCTCGTCTGCAGCGCTCGCGGCTGCCACGGCCGGGCCTCCTGGCTGCTGCGGTGGAACAACCCGCGGCTGCACACCCCGGACCGCCGCAAGACCTGGCTGGCCTGCGAGCAGCACGTGGCGGGCCTGAGCGAGCACCTCGACGTGCGGGGCTTCCTGCGCGAGACCGAGGCCGCGGTCGCGGGCGAGCAGCCCGTGCCGCAGCGCTCGGCCAGCTGAGCACCTCCGCCGCGGGGGCCGCCGGCAGCGGCCCTGCGTCGTAGCGTGCTCGCCCTCCTGCACCGGCCGCAGTGGCTGCGCGCCCTCGCCCTGACCGCCGCGGTCTCCGCGGCGTGCGTCCTGCTGGGGCTGTGGCAGTGGGACCGCCGCGAGGAGCGCCTGGCGCGCATCGCGCGCGTGCAGGCCAACTACGCCGGCGACCCCGTCGCCCTGCGGCAGGTCCTGGCCGGCCCGGACGACCGCCTGGCCGCCGACGAGGAGTGGACGCCCGTGCTCGTGCGCGGGCAGTACCAGCCCGAGGCGACGGTGCTCGTGCGCAACCGGCCGCTGCCCGGCGCCGAGCGCTACGGCTACCTGGTCCTCGTGCCCCTGCGCCTCGACGACGGCACCGCCCTGCTCGTCGACCGCGGCTGGATCCCGGCCGGCCCCACGGGCGAGGCGCCCTCGCAGGTGCCGGCGCCGCCGTCCGGGCAGGTCTCGGTGCTCGCCCGCCTGCGCCCGCCCGAGCCCGCGGACGACCGCAGCGCGCCGGCCGGGCAGGTGCAGCGCATCGACCTCGCCGGGTCGGTGCGCACCGAGCTGGAGGCCGCCGCCGCCGCCGGCCCCGCCGCGGCGGCGGAGGGCCTGGTGACCGGGGCGTACGGCGTCCTGGTCCGCGAGGACCCGCCGCCGGCGCAGGCGCCCGCACCGGCGGCGGCGCCCAGCCGGGACAGCGGCCCGCACCTGGCGTACACCGTGCAGTGGTTCGTCTTCGCCGCGGGCGCCTGGGTCTTCTTCGGCGTCCAGCTGCGCCGCTCCGCGGCCGACCCGCAGGAGCCGCGCCCGTCGCCGCGCCCGGCGCGGGCGCGCCGCCCCTCCGACGAGGAGCACGAGGACGCCCTCCTCGACGCCGCCGCCTCCCGGAGGGAGTGAGCGCGGCCGGCGACCGCGCGCGCCCTGAGGCCCGGCGGGCGCGGAGCGCTCAGGCCTGGCCGGCGAGCTGGTCGCCCGCCCGCTGCGGCCCGCCGGGCGCGGACGCGTCGTCCTGGCCGGCGAACTGGGTCGCGTGCAGGTCGGCGTAGAGCCCGCCCGCGGCCAGCAGCTGCGCGTGCCGCCCGCGCTCGACGATGCGCCCGCCGTCCACGACGCAGATCAGGTCGGCCGCGCGCACGGTGGACAGCCGGTGGGCGATGACGATGCTCGTGCGCCCGCTCAGCGCCACGTCCAGGGCGCGCTGGACGGCGGCCTCGAACTCGGAGTCCAGGTGGGCCGTCGCCTCGTCGAGCACCACCACGGACGGCGCCTGCAGCAGCAGCCGCGCGAGCGCCACCCGCTGCTTCTCCCCGCCGGAGAGCCGGTGCCCGCGGTCGCCGACGACGGTGTCCAGGCCCGCGGGCAGGCCCGCGACGACGTCCTCGGCCTGCGCCGCCCGCAGCGCCCGCCACAGCTCCTCGTCGGAGGCGCCGGGGCGCGCGTAGAGCAGGTTCGCGCGCACGGTGTCGTGGAACAGGTGCGCGTCCTGCGAGACCACGCCGACGCGGCGGTGCAGGTCGCGCTGGCGCACGTCGCGCGCGTCCACCCCGCCGAGGCGCACGGCGCCGGTGGTCACGTCGTACAGGCGCGCCACCAGCGAGGTGATCGTCGTCTTGCCGGCGCCGCTGGGGCCGACCAGCGCCACGACCTGCCCGGGCTCGGCGCGCAGGCTCACCCCGCGCAGCACCGGCTCGTCCCGCACCGGCACGCCGCGGTCCCCGGCGTGCTCCTCGAGCGACTCCAGCGTGGTCGTGGCCGGGTCCGGGTAGGCGAAGACGACGTCGTCCAGCTCCACCGAGAGCGGGCCCGGCGGCAGGTCCCGGGCGCCGGGGCGGTCCTGGACGCCGGGCTGCAGGTCCAGGACCTCGAAGACGCGCTCGAAGGAGACCAGCGCCGTCATGACGTCGACCTGCACGTTGCTCAGGCCCGTCACGGGCCCGTAGAGGCGACCCAGCAGCGCCGCCAGCGCCAGCAGGGTGCCCACCGTGATGGCGCCGTCGATGGCGAGCAGGCCGCCGACGCCGTAGACCATGGCGGTCGCCAGGGACGCCAGCGCGGTCAGGCCGATGAAGAAGAAGCGGCTGCTCATCGCGGTGCGCACGCCGATGTCGCGCACCCGACCGGCGCGGTCGCGGTACTCCGCGGACTCGGTGGCCGGGTCGCCGTAGAGCTTCACGAGCAGCGCGCCGGAGACGTTGAACCGCTCGGTCATCCGGTTGCCCAGCTCGGCGCCCAGCTGCATGCTCTCGCGGCTGAGCGCCGCCAGGCGGCGGCCGACGCGCCGGGCGGGCAGCACGAACAGCGGGGTCATGGCGAGGGCGAGCAGCGTCACCTGCCAGGAGAGCAGGAGCATCGCCGTGACCACCGCCACGAGCGAGACGACGTTGGAGACGACGCCCGACAGGGTCGAGGTGAACGCCTGCTGGGCGCCGATGACGTCGCTGTTCAGGCGCGTGACGAGGGAGCCGGTCTGGCTGCGGGTGAAGAAGGCGAGGGGCTGGCGCTGGACGTGGTCGAACACCGCCGAGCGCAGGTCGAAGATCAGGCCCTCGCCGATGCGCGCGGACAGATAGCGCTGCACCAGGGCGAGGACGGCCTGCCCGATCGCTACGAGGGCCACGAGCAGCGCGAGAGCGACGACGAGCGCGCGGTCCCCCGGGATGACGCCCCGGTCGACCAGGCGCTGCAGCAGCAGCGGCACGGCCACGACGAGGGCCGCGTCCAGCACGACCAGGGCGAGGAACGCGGTCAGCTGGCGCCGGTAGGGGCGGCCCAGGGCGAGGACGCGCCGCAGGGTGCCGGGGGCGAGCCGGTGCTCGGTGACGCTGCCGTCCTGGCGGAACGAGCGCATCGCGTGCCAGCCGCCCCCGGCCGACATGCCGGACATCGACATGGCTCTCCCCTGCTGGCGCGCCGGGATCCAGCGGCGCCGGTCCGGGCGCCGCTCTCCGGCGCCTCAGCTGGCCTTGCGCTCGCCGCGGGTGGCTCCCCCGCGGCTGCGGAGCGAGACGTCGCTCTCGCTCAGGATGCGGTGCACGAACCCGTAGCTGCGGCCCGTCTCCGCGGCGAGGGCGCGGATGCTCGCGCCCTGTGCGTACTTCGCCTTCAGGTCCTCGGCGAGCGTGCTCCGCTCCCCGCCGGTGATCCGCGCGCCCTTCTTGATCTCGGCCACGACCCCTCCCTGCCTCCCCCTCGACCAGATCCGGACGAGCCCATGGTGTGCTCGTCGCCGCCGGACGGCCACTCGACCGATCATGGCCGCCGCCCGCCGCCGGGCCGGTGTCGGTCGAGCGGCCGCCGCGGCGGGGCTCAGGCGAGGGAGACCAGCTCCGCGTACTCGGGGGTCCACAGGTCCTCCTGGCCGTCGGGCAGGAGGACGACGCGCTCGGGCTCGAGCGCGTGCACCGCGCCCTCGTCGTGCGTGACGAGGACGACGGCGCCCGAGTAGCGGCGCAGCGCGTCGAGCACCTCCGCCCGCGAGGCGGGGTCGAGGTTGTTCGTCGGCTCGTCGAGCAGCAGCACGTTGGCCGCGGAGACGACGAGCATCGCCAGCGCCAGGCGCGTCTTCTCCCCGCCCGAGAGCACCCCGGCCGGCTTGTGCACGTCGTCCCCGACGAAGAGGAAGGAGCCGAGCACGCTGCGCACGCCGGTGTCGTCGAGGTCCGGGGCGGCGCTGCGCATGTTCTCCAGCACCGTGCGGCCGACGTCGAGGGTCTCGTGCTCCTGCGCGTAGTAGCCCAGCCGGAGCCCGTGCCCGGGCTGCACCGCCCCGGTGTCGGGGGTCTCCAGGCCCGCCAGCAGGCGCAGCAGCGTCGTCTTCCCGGCGCCGTTGAGGCCGAGGACGACGACCTTGCTCCCGCGGTCGATCGCGAGGTCGACCCCGGCGAAGATCTCCAGCGAGCCGTAGGACTTGCTGATCCGCTCCGCCGTCAGGGGCGTGCGCCCGCACGCGGCGGGCTCGGGGAAGCGCAGCCGGGCCACGCGGTCGGCCTGCCGCTCGCCCTCCACGCCCGCGAGCATCCGCTCGGCGCGCTTGGCCATGTTCTGCGCCGCGACGGCCTTCGTGGCCTTCGCCCGCATCTTGTCCGCCTGCGCCAGCAGCGCCCCGGCCTTCTTCTCGGCGTTCGCCCGCTCGCGCCGGCGCCGCTCCTCGTCCGTGGCGCGCTGCTGCAGGTAGGTGCGGTACCCGACGTTGTAGACGTCGAGGGCGGCGCGGTTGGCGTCCAGGTGCAGCACGCGCGTGCACACCGCGGCGAGCAGGTCGACGTCGTGGCTGATGACGACGAGGCCGCCGGTGTGGGTGCGCAGGTGCTCGCGCAGCCACCCGATCGAGTCGGCGTCGAGGTGGTTGGTGGGCTCGTCCAGCAGCAGCACCTCGGCGTCGGAGAAGAGGATGCGCGCGAGCTCCACGCGCCGGCGCTGGCCGCCGGAGAGGGTGCGCAGCGGCTGGGCGAGCACCCGCTCGGGCAGGTTCAGGTTGCTCGCGATGCGGCTGGCCTCGCTCTCGGCGGCGTAGCCTCCGGCGGCGGTGAAGCGGGCCTCCAGGCGCGGGTAGCGCGCCATCGCGGCGTCGCGCACGGCCGGGTCGTCGCTGGCCATCTCCAGCTCGGTCTCGCGCATCTTGCGCACGACGACGTCGAGGCCGCGCGCGGACAGGACGCGGTCGGCGGCGAGCTGGCCCAGGTCGCCGCTGCGCGGGTCCTGCGGCAGGTAGCCGACCGGGCCGTCGCTGCTCACGGTGCCGCCGGCCGGCTGGGCCTCGCCGGCGAGCACCTTCGTCAGGGTGGTCTTGCCGGCGCCGTTGCGGCCCACCAGGCCGACCCGGTCGCCGCGCCCGACGCGGAAGGTGGCGCCCTCCACCAGGAGGCGGGCGCCGGCGCGCAGCTCCACGTCGGTCGCCGTGATCATGTCGTCATCATCCTACCGGGCGGCGGCCCGCCACCCCGTCGTCCCCGTCCGTGCCGGAGGGGTTCAGCGCACGAGGGCCCCGCGCTGTTCCCGCACCCGCACGACCCGCCCGGGGTGCCGGCTGGTGCCGCTCCGGTCACGCTGGGTGCCATGAGCGTCCCGACCCCGGCCGCGCAGCTACCCGGCGGCGTCGCCATGCCCCTGCTCGGCCTCGGCACCTGGCAGCTGAGCGGCGAGGCCGGCTACCGGGCGGTGCGCACCGCCCTGGAGACCGGCTACCGCTCGATCGACACCGCGACGACGTACGGCAACGAGGCCGAGGTCGGGCGGGCGCTGCGCGACAGCGGCCTGGCCCGCGAGGAGGTCTTCGTCACCACCAAGCTGCCGCCGCAGCGCGCCGGGCGGGAGGAGGAGACGCTGCGGGCCAGCCTGGACGCCCTGGGCACCTCCTTCGTGGACCTGTGGCTGGTGCACTGGCCGCCGGACGGGCGGGCGCGGCCGAGCACCTGGGAGCGGTTCCTCGCCGCCCGCGAGCAGGGGCTGGCCCGCGCGGTGGGCGTGAGCAACTACAGCACCGCCCAGGTCGACGAGCTGGTCGCCGCCACCGGCGAGGCGCCGGCGGTGGACCAGGTGCGCTGGGGCCCAGCCCTGCACGACCCGCGGTTCCTGCACGAGTGCGCCGAGCGCGGCGTGGTCGTCGAGGGCTACTCGCCGTTCAAGAGCACCGACCTGGGCGACCCGGTGCTCGCCGAGGTCGCCGCGGCGCACGGGGTCACCCCGCAGCAGGTGGTGCTGCGCTGGCACCTGGAGCACGGGATCGTGGTGATCCCGAAGTCCGCCTCGCCGGAGCGGATCGCGGCCAACGCCGACGTCCTCGGCTTCTCGCTGTCGGCGCAGGAGGTCACCCGCGTCGACGGCCTCAGCCGGGTGCGTCGCTGACGCGCACCCGCACCGCGCGGCACCGCTGCGCCGCCTCGGCGAGCACCTGCAGGCGCGGCTCCCGCACGTCCATCAGGGGGGCCCGGGGCAGCGCGGCGGCGCTGCGCAGCCGCGGGTCCTCCAGGACGGCGGCCAGCAGCGGCCGGTCGCCGCCCGGCACGAGCAGCTGGGGAGCGCCCGGCGCCCGGTGCAGCACCCGCACCGCCGCGTCGGCGGCCGCCGTCGCCAGCTCGCCGGCCTGCCCGGAGCGGCGGCGGGCGTAGCGCTGCTGCGACCAGCCGCCGGCCGCGGTGCGGGACTGCACGTACCGGCTCGCCGAGGCGTGGTCGAGCAGGGCCCCGTCGCGGGCCAGCCCGACGGCGGCGCCGCCGCGGCGCACCAGCAGCAGCAGCGCCGTGCACGAGGCGCCGGCGTGGCGGGCGAGCGCCGCGACGGGGCCCTCCTCGCCCGGCGGCGGCAGCGGGGGTCGCGGGACCTCCAGCACCGCCACGGCGCCGTCGGTCGCGCTCAGCCGCACGACCGCGTCCTCGACCGCCGCGGCCTCGACCGCCGCGGCGCAGCCGCCGTGGGCGGCGCTGAACCGCTCCACCCAGCCGGCGAGGCGCTCCGGGGAGACCTCCACCAGCCGCGAGGCGGGCGTCGCCGGCCGGCTCAGACGTTGAAGCCCAGGGCGCGCAGCTGGTCGCGGCCGTCGTCGGTGATCTTGCCCATGTCCCACGGCGGCATCCAGACCCAGTTGATCCGGTGGCCGGGAACGAGCCCGGCGAGGGCCTGGGCGGTCTGGTCCTCGATCACATCGGTCAGCGGGCACGCCGCCGAGGTCAGGGTCATGTCGATGACGGCCTGCCCGTCGGGCTCAACGCTCAGGCCGTACACGAGCCCGAGGTCGACGACGTTGATGCCGAGCTCGGGGTCGATGACGTCCTTGAGGGCCTCCTCGACCAGCTCCAGGCGCGGCGCGCCCGCAGCGCCCGCGCCGTCGGTCTCGCCGGGCGCTGCGGCGTCCTGCGCGGGCTGGGTGGTGAGCTGCTCGCTCATCGGTCCTCCAGGGTCGGCCGGCTCTCACCGGCACCAGCGTCGGGGCGGGCGGGACCCTTCCCCGCCGTGCGCGCGAGGGCGTCGCGCAGCGCGGCCCAGCCCAGCAGGGCGCACCTGACCCGGGCCGGGAAGCGGCGCACGCCCGCGAAGGCGGCGACGTCCCCGTGCACCTGCGGGTCGGGCTCGGCGCGCCCCTGCAGCACCTCCAGGACGCCGTCGTAGCGGGCCAGGGCCTGGGCGACGGTGCCGCCGACGACCTCGTCGGTCATCACCGAGGAGCCGGCGACGCTGATGGCGCACCCCTGCGCGTCGTAGGAGACGTCACGCACGAGCGCCGCCGCCCCGTCGCCGTCGAGCAGCAGCCGCAGGCGCACCTCGTCGCCGCAGGTGGGGTTGACGTGGTGCACCTCGACGTCGAACGGGTCGCGCAGGCCCGCCCCGTGCGGCTCGCGCGCGTGGTCGAGGATCAGCTCCCCGTAGAGGGACCGCAGGCCGCTCACCGGCGCCTCACCCTCCCGCCCGGGCCAGGCCCGGGGCGCCGAAGAAGTGCCGCACCCGCTCCAGGCCGTCGACGAGCGCGTCGACCTCCGCCTCGGTGGTGTACAGGTAGGACGACGCCCGGGTCGTGGCCGGCACGCCGAAGCGCACGTGCAGCGGCCGGGCGCAGTGCTGGCCGGTGCGCACGGCGATGCCGAGGGAGTCCAGCACCTGCCCGACGTCGTGCGGGTGCACCCCGTCGAGGACGAAGGAGACCGCGCCGCCGCGCTCGTGCGCCTCGCGGGGGCCGAGCACCCGCAGGCCCGGCACGCTCGCCAGGCCGTCGAGCAGGCGGGCCGTGACGGCCCGCTCGTGCGCGGCGACGGCGTCCATGCCGACGCCCTGCAGGTACCGCACCGCGGCGCCGAGCCCGACCGCCTGGGTGATGGGCGGCGTGCCGGCCTCGAAGCGGTGCGGCGGCTCGGCGTAGGTGGAGCCGGCGAGGTCGACGACGCCGACCATCTCCCCGCCGCCGAGGAACGGCGGCAGCTGCGCCAGCAGCTCCCGGCGCCCCCAGAGCACGCCGATCCCGGTGGGCCCGCACATCTTGTGGCCCGTGAAGGCGAGCAGGTCGGCGCCGAGGGCGGCGACGTCCACGGGTAGCTGCGGCACCGCCTGGGCGCCGTCGACGACCACGAGGGCGCCGACGGCGTGCGCGCGCCGGGCCACCTCGGCGACCGGGTTGACGGTGCCGAGGACGTTGGAGACCCACGCCAGGGAGACGACCCTCGTGCGCTGCGACAGCTGCGCGTCGAGGGAGTCGAGGTCCAGGCGCCCGTCGTCGGTGACCTCCACCCACCGCAGCACCGCGCCGGTGCGCTGGCACAGCAGCTGCCAGGGCACGAGGTTGGAGTGGTGCTCCAGCGCCGTGACGAGCACCTCGTCGCCCGGCCCGACGCGCAGCGGCTCCGGCGCCCACGCGAGCACGCCCGCGACGAGGTTCAGCGCCTCCGAGGCGTTCTTGGTGAAGACCACCTCGTCCGGGCCGGCGGCGCCGACGAAGCCGGCGACGGCCTCGCGCGCGCCCTCGTAGGCCGCCGTCGCCTCGGCGCCCAGCTGGTGCGCCGAGCGCGCGACGTTGGCGTTGGAGCGGCTGTCGTGCTCGGCCACGGCCTCGAGCACCGCGCGCGGCTTCTGGGAGGTCGCGGCGGAGTCGAGGTAGACCAGCGGTGCGCCCCCGTCGAGGCGGCGCGCGAGGATGGGGAAGTCCTCGCGCAGCCGCTCGACGTCCAGCGCCGCTCCTGCGGTGCTCATGGCCGGTGCGCGCCCGCTCGTCTCAGGCCGGGGTGAGGAAGCGGTCGTAGCCGTTCTCCTCGAGGTCCTCGGCGAGCTCGGGCCCGCCCTCCTCGGCCACGCGGCCGGCCACGAAGACGTGGACGAAGTCCGGCGTCACGTAGCGCAGGATCCGCGTGTAGTGGGTGATCAGCAGCACGCCGGACTCCCCGGTGGCGCGCAGCCGGTTGACGCCCTCGGAGACGATCTTCAGGGCGTCGACGTCCAGGCCGGAGTCGGTCTCGTCGAGGACGGCGAACTTCGGCTGCAGCAGCTCCATCTGGAGGATCTCGTGGCGCTTCTTCTCGCCGCCCGAGAAGCCCTCGTTGACGTTGCGCTCGGCGAAGGCGGGGTCCATGCGCAGGGCCTGCATGGCGGTGCGCACGTCCTTGGTCCAGTGCCGCAGGTTCGGCGCCGTGCCGTCGATCGCGGTCTTGGCGGTGCGCAGGAAGTTCGACACCGTCACGCCCGGCACCTCCACCGGGTACTGCATGGCGAGGAACAGGCCCGCGCGGGCGCGCTCGTCGACGCTCATCTCCAGGACGTCCTCGCCGTCCAGCGCCACGGAGCCGCTGGTGACGGTGTACTTCGGGTGCCCGGCGATGGAGTAGGCCAGCGTCGACTTGCCCGAGCCGTTCGGGCCCATGATCGCGTGGGTCTCTCCGGAGCGGACGGTCAGGTCGACGCCGCGCAGGATCTCCTTGGCGCCGGCGTCGGGGGTGTCGACCGTGACGTGCAGGTCGCGGATCTCCAGGGTGGACATGTCGGCTCCAGGGGGTCAGGCGGCCGGCTCGGCGTCGACGTCCACGAGGACGTCGTCACCGGAGACGGTCAGCCGGTAGACGGGGATCGGGGCGGTGGCCGGCAGGCTGCTCGGCTCGCCGGTGCGCAGGTCGAAGCGCGACCCGTGCAGCCAGCACTCGATCTCGCAGCCCTCGACGTCGCCTTCGGACAGGGCGATGTCCTGGTGGCTGCACAGGTCCGAGACGGCGTGCAGGGCGCCGTCCTCGTCGCGCACGACGGCCACGGGCACCTCCGCGCCGTCGGCGCTCGTGGCGCTCACGCGCACGGCGCCGACCTGCGGGACGTCGGCGAGGGCGCACACGCGCTGCGCGCTCACGCCCCCGCCCCCAGCGTCGCGGCGCCGGTCAGGGGCACGGGCGCCTCGCCGGTGCCGACGGCCGGCAGCGCCGCCTGCTCCAGCTCGGCCTCGATGGCCGCCATGAGCGCGTCGGTGACCTCCGCGACGCCGATCTTCTGCAGCACGTCGGCGAAGAAGGCCCGGACGACGAGGCGGCGCGCCAGCTCCTCCGGGATCCCGCGCGACTGCAGGTAGAACAGCTGCTCGTCGTCGAAGCGGCCGGTGGCGCTGGCGTGCCCGGCGCCGACGATCTCGCCCGTCTCGATCTCCAGGTTCGGCACCGAGTCGGCGCGCGCGCCCGGGGTGAGCACGAGGTTGCGGTTGAGCTCGTAGGTGTCGGTGCCCAGCGCCCCGTCGCGGATCAGCACGTCCCCGACCCAGACGGTGTGGGCCGTGGCGCCCTGCAGCGCGCCCTTGTACATGACGTTGCTGCGGCAGCTGGGCGCGGCGTGGTCGACGAACGAGCGGTGCTCCAGGTGCTGGCCCGCGTCGGCGAAGTAGACGCCGAGCAGCTCCGCGTCGCCGCCCGGGCCGGCGTAGCGCACCGTCGCCCCCAGCCGCACCACGGCGCCGCCGAGGGTGACGACGACGTGCTTGAACGTCGCGTCGCGGCCGACGAGGGCGTCGTGCTGGCTGGCGTGCACCGCGTCCTCGTCCCACTGCTGGACGCTGACGACGGTCAGCTGCGCGCCGTCGCCGACGCGCACCTCCACGCCGCTGGCGACCGCGCCGGACCCGGCGTGGTGGACCACGACGGTGGCGCGGCTGAACGGCCCGGCGTCGACCACGAGGTGGCCCGCGCCCCGGGCCCCGCTCGAGCGCACCGCGACGCGCACGGGCGCCTCGAGGGAGGCCTCGGGGGCGATGCGGACGACGTCCGCGCCGGCGGCGTCGGCGTAGGCGACGGCCGCGGCCCGGTCACCGGGCACGAAGGCGACCCCGCGCGCGGGGTCGCCGGCGCCGACGCGGGTGTGCGTGACGCCGTCGGGGGCCTCGACGGTGGTGGTCAGGCCCGCCGCGGCGCCGGCGTCGGGGGCGAAGAGCGGCGCCAGCGGCCCGAGGGGGGTGAAGCGCCACTCCTCCTCCCGGCCCGTGGGCACGGGGAAGTCGTCGACGGCGAAGGAGGTCAGCCGCTCGGCGCGGCTGGCCTCCGGCACCCCGGCGCCGTGGGAGTGGGCGCCCAGCCCGTGCTGGGCCCCGCCCCCCGCCGCGCCGTCGGGCCCGCCCCCGCTCGCACGGGCGTCGAGCTCGTCGCGGGTGCCCGGGCGCGCGTCGGCCGGGGAGTACCCGGGGCCGGCCGCGACCGAGCTGTCGATGGCGACGTCCGCGGGAGCCGCGGCCGCCAGGTCCACGGCCTTCTCCTGCCGGCGCTCGTCACCGGCCCCGTCCGGGGCGTCGCCGGGGCGGAGCGCCTCGACGACGCCCCGCACGGCGTCCTCGACCGCGGCGGTGACGGCTTCCGTGGTGCTGCGCGCGTCCGCCATGCTCAGCCGACCGCTCCTTCCATCTGCAGCTCGATGAGCCGGTTCAGCTCGAGGGCGTACTCCATCGGCAGCTCGCGCGCGATCGGCTCGATGAAGCCGCGCACGATCATCGCCATCGCCTCGTCCTCGGCCATGCCGCGCGACATCAGGTAGAACAGCTGGTCCTCGCTGACCTTGGACACCGTGGCCTCGTGGCCCATGACGACGTCGTCCTCGCGGACGTCGACGTACGGGTAGGTGTCGGAGCGGGAGTTGCTGTCCACCAGCAGCGCGTCGCAGCGCACCGTGGACGCCGAGTGGCCGGCGCCCTCGAGCACCTGCACCAGGCCGCGGTAGGAGGCGCGCCCGCCGCTGCGGGCCACCGACTTGGAGATGATCGAGGACGACGTGTGCGGCGCCGCGTGGACCATCTTCGCGCCGGCGTCCTGGTGCTGGCCCTCGCCGGCGAAGGCGATGGACAGCGTCTCGCCCTTGGCGTGCTCGCCGAGCAGGAAGATCGCCGGGTACTTCATCGTGACCTTGGAGCCGATGTTGCCGTCGACCCACTCCATGGTCGCGCCCTCGGCGGCGGTCGCCCGCTTGGTGACCAGGTTGTACACGTTGTTCGACCAGTTCTGGATCGTCGTGTACCGCACGCGGGCGTTCTTCTTCACGACGATCTCCACGACCGCGGAGTGCAGCGAGTCGGACGTGTAGATCGGCGCGGTGCAGCCCTCGACGTAGTGCACGTACGAGCCCTCGTCCGCGATGATCAGCGTGCGCTCGAACTGGCCCATGTTCTCGGTGTTGATCCGGAAGTAGGCCTGCAGCGGGATGTCCACGTGCACGCCCGGCGGCACGTAGATGAACGACCCGCCGGACCACACGGCCGTGTTCAGCGCGGCGAACTTGTTGTCCCCCGGCGGGATGACGGAGCCGAAGTACTCGGCGAACAGCTCCGGGTGCTCGCGCAGGCCCGTGTCGGTGTCGACGAAGATCACGCCCTGGGCCTCGAGGTCCTCGCGGATCTGGTGGTAGACGACCTCGGACTCGTACTGCGCGGCGACGCCGGCGACGAGGCGCTGCTTCTCCGCCTCGGGGATGCCGAGCCGGTCGTAGGTGTTCTTGATGTCCTCGGGCAGCTCGTCCCAGGACGTCGCCTGCTTCTCGGTGGAGCGCACGAAGTACTTGATGTTGTCGAAGTCGATGTCGGACAGGTCGCTGCCCCAGTCCGGCATCGGCTTGCGGTCGAACAGGCGCAGCGCCTTCAGGCGGGTGCGCAGCATCCAGTCCGGCTCGCCCTTGAGGGCGGAGATCTCGCGGACGACGTCCTCGGACAGGCCGCGGCGCGCGGTGGCGCCGGCGGTGTCGGCGTCGGCCCACCCGTACTGGTAGGTGCCCAGCCCCTGGAGCTCGGGGTTGCGGGCCTCGATGTCGGACAGCTCGGCGGTCATGCGGGATGCGTCCCTTCCGGGGAGGCGGTGGTGCGGGGGGTCTGGCGGGAGGTGCTGGTCGGGGAGGTGCTGGTGCGGCTGGTGGCGCGGGTGGTGCTGGTGCCGCTGCGGGGCGAGGCGACGGGGACGTGGGTGGTGCACGCGTGCTCGCCGTGGGCGAGCGTGGCGAGCCGCTGCACGTGCACGCCGAGCAGCCGCGAGAACGCGTCCGTCTCGGCGCGGCACAGCTCCGGGAACTCGCCCGCCACGTGCGCCACGGGGCACGCCCCCTGGCACAGCTGGACGGCGTGGACGGCGCCGGCAGCGGACGGCGCACGACCCGCGGGCCGTCCCGGCGCCCGGCCCGGTGCGCGCCGCGCCGCGGAGGCGCGGGGAGGGACCACCGGGCGGGTCGAGGCAGCGTAGCCCTCGTGCGAGAGCGCTCCGGCGAGGGCGTCGACGCGCTCGGCGAGGCCGGGGCCGGCCGCGGCCAGGGCGGGGGCGCAGCGGACCTCCAGGGCCCGCGCGCGGTCCTCCGCGAAGGCGGTCACGGCCTCGCGCCCGCCCAGGGCCGCGAGGCGGTGCAGCGCGGCGGCCGCCAGCTCCTCCCCGGCCCCGGCGCCCCCGCGCGGGCGCACCGCGGCGCGGCCGGCGGCCGTGGCGGTGACCGTGCGGGCGGGCCGGCCGCGCCCGCCGGTGCGCACGAGGTCGTGCGCGGCGACCAGGCCGTCGGCGGTCAGGGCGTCGAGGTGGCGGCGCACCGCCGCGGGCGTCAGGCCCAGCGCGTCCGCGAGCGCGCCGGCCGTCACCGGGCCCCGGGTGAGGACGGCCGACAGCACGCGCCGGCGCGTCCTGCTCTCCCCGTCCACGCTTTCCACAACGGCATCATCGCGGAAATGCATCCGCCCTGGCGAACCGGGGTGGCGGACCTCACTCGCGCACAGGGGAGCCGGCCGCGCGCCCCCGCCTAGACTTGCTCCCGTGAGCCTCGCCCGGGGTCCCGCCGGGGCCGCGCCGCCCGCGTCGGCCGGCGCGGCGGGCTCCCCGGCGCCGGCCGCGGCGCTCCTGGGGGCAGCGGCCACGGCGGGAGGCGCACCCGGCGGGCGCGACGCCGTCCCCGCCCTGGTCGTCTCCGGGCTCGTCAAGCGCTACGGGCGCCGCGCCGCGGTGGACGGGCTGTCCCTGCTCGCGCAGCGCGGCGCCGTCACGGCCGTGCTCGGGCCCAACGGCGCGGGCAAGACCACGGCGGTGGAGTGCTGCGTGGGGCTGCGCTCCCCTGACGCCGGCACCCTGCGGGTGCTCGGGCTGGACCCGGTGCGCGACCGCGCCGCCCTGCGCGGGCGCGTCGGCGTCGTGCTGCAGGACGGCGGGCTGCCCAACGGGGCGCCGGCGCTGGGCGTGCTGCGCCACGTCGCCTCCCTGCACGAGGACCCGATGGACGTCGACGCGCTGGCGGACCTCCTCGGCCTGCACCCGGTGGCGCGCACGAGCGTGCGGCGGCTGTCCGGCGGCCAGCGCCAGCGCCTCGCCCTGGCCGCGGCCGTGGTCGGCCGCCCGGAGCTGCTCTTCCTCGACGAGCCGAGCGCGGGGCTGGACCCCCAGGGCCGCCAGGTGGTGTGGGACCTGCTGGAGCGCCTGCGCGACGCGGGCGTCGCCATCGTGCTGACGACGCACTCCATGCCCGAGACCGAGCGGCTGGCGGACACCGTCGTCGTCGTCCGCTCCGGGCGGGCCGTGGCGAGCGGCACCGTGGCGGAGCTGACCGGCGCCGGCGGCGAGGAGCGGCTGAGCTTCGCGACCACCCCGGGCCTGGACCTGCAGCCGCTGCGCAGGGCGCTGCCGACCGCGGTGGCCGTGGCCGAGCCGGCGCCGGGGCGCTACGAGGTGCGCGCCGTCGACGGCAGCCCCGGTGCGGTCGACCCCCGGGTCGTGGCCACGGTGGCCTCCTGGTGCGCGGCCGCCGGGGTGATGCCGACGGGCCTGACGGTGGGCGCGCGCAGCCTGGAGGAGGTCGTCCTGGAGCTGACCGGCAGCGAGGCCGACTGGCAGCGGAGCGGGTCGTGAGCGCCGAGGCCGGGTCGCAGGCGCCGGGGGCGGTCCGCCCCGGCGCGGCCGGGCTGGCCCTGGCGCCCGGCGGAGGGCCGGCGCCCGCCGCGCGCCGGGTCCTCGCGCAGGCCGCCTTCGACACCCGCGTGCTGCTGCGCAACGGCGAGCAGCTGCTCGTCAGCCTCGTGCTCCCCGCCCTGGCGCTGGTGGCGCTGGTGCGCCTGCCGCTGGGGGACCTCGGGGTGCCGGCGGAGCTGGCGGCCCTGCCCCGCGTCGACGTCGTCGTGCCCGGCGTGCTGGCCCTGGCCGTGGTCTCCACCGCCTTCACCGGCCAGGCGATCCAGCTCGGCTTCGACCGCCGCTACGGCGTCCTGAGGCTGCTGGCCACGACGCCGCTCGGGCGCGGCGGGCTGCTCGCCGGGCGCGTGCTCGCCGTGCTCGCCGTGGAGGTCCTGCAGGTGCTGGTCCTCGGCGCCCTCGGCGCCGCTCTGGGCTGGCGGCCGCTCGCCGCCGGCGCCGCCGGGCTGGCCGCGCTCGCCCTCGCCCTGCTCGCGGGCACCGCCGCGTTCGTGGCCCTGGCGCTGCTGCTGGCGGGCACGCTGCGCGCCGAGGCGGTCCTGGCCCTGGCCAACCTCGTCTTCCTCCTCCTCGTCGCGGGCGGCGGGCTGCTGCTGCCCCGCTCGGCGCTGCCCGGCCCGCTGTCCGCGGTGGTGGCGGTGCTGCCCTCCGGCGCCCTGGGCGACGCCGCGCGCGCGGCGCTGCTCGACGGCGCGGTGGCCGTCGTCCCGGTGCTGGTGCTGCTCGCCTGGGCCGCGGCCGCCGCGGCCCTCGTCGTGCGCGTCTTCCGCTGGAGCTGACCCGGCGCCGACCCGGACCTGACCCGGACCTGACCCGGACCTGACCCGGACCTGACCCGGACCTGACGGGGCCCGGGGGCCGCTGAGAGCCGCCCCACACCCGCCGCTGCCGGCGTCGGCGCCGCCGCGGGCGCGACCTACCCTGGCGGCGTGAGCGCTGTGCGAGGCCGCGGGGCGGCCAGGCCCGTGGGCCGCGGGACGACGTCCGGCCGCTGGCTGGGGCCGGTGCTGGTGGCCCAGCTCGTCGCGGAGATCGGGATCGTGCTCACCGGCGGCCTGGTGCGCCTGACCGGCTCGGGGCTCGGGTGCCCCACGTGGCCGCAGTGCGTGCCCGGCTCCTACGTGCCGACGGTCGAGCAGGCCGAGGGGTTCCACAAGCACATCGAGTTCGGCAACCGGCTGCTGACCTTCGTCGTCGGCGCGCTCGCCGTCGCCGCCCTCGTCGCCGTGTGGCGCCTGCGCCCCCAGCGCCCGCTGCTGCGGCTGCTGGCGGCCGCGCCGCTGGTCGGCGTGCTGGCGCAGGGCGTCATCGGCGGCATCACCGTGCGCACCGGGCTGAACCCGCTGACCGTCGCGCTGCACTTCCTCGTCTCGATGGCGCTGATCGCGGTCTCGACGCTGCTGGTGCTGCGCGCGCGCGAGGGCGACGGGCCGCCGCGCCCGCTCGTGCACCCCGCGCTGGTGTGGTGGGGGCGGCTGGTCGCCGTCGTCGCCGCCGTCGTCCTCGTGCTCGGCACGCTCGTGACGGGGGCCGGGCCGCACTCCGGCGACGCGGACGAGCCCGCGCGCCTGGCCGTGGACCCGCGCACGCTCAGCTGGCTGCACGCCGACGCCGTGCTGCTCTTCGTCGGCCTCGTCGTCGGGCTCGCGGTGACGCTGCGCGTCGTCGGCGCTCCCGCGGTCACCGCCCGGCGCGCCCTGCTCGTCGTCGGCGTCACGCTGGCCCAGGGCGCGCTGGGCTACACCCAGTACGCGCTCGACCTCGCCCGCCCCCTGGTGTGGCTGCACATGCTCGGCGCGTGCCTGCTCGTCGTCGCCGTCACGGCGCTGCTGGTCTCGCTGCGCGAGCGCGGCGACGGCCCGGGCGACGCGGCGACGGGCCCCCTGCCGCCCCGGCACGAGCGCGGCCTCGTCGCCTCGCGCTGAAGCGCCTCGCGCGGCGCCCCCCGGGTGCACTCCGCCCGCGGAGTGCACCTGCGGCCGTGGTCCCGGGCGCACTCCGCCCGCGAAGCGCGTCGAGTCGGAGGTGGGTGCGTCGACGAGGAGCCGCGCCCGGCCTCAGAGGAGGCGGTGCGGCAGGACGGCGTCCACGGCCAGGGCCAGGAACAGCAGCGTCAGGTAGCTGATCGAGACGTGGAACAGGCGCATCGCGCGCACCTCGTCAGCGCTGGCCACGCGCCGCGCGCGGCGCAGCAGCCCGTGCGCCTCCGCGACGAACCAGGCCCCCAGCAGGACGGCGGCCCCGGCGTAGACCGGCCCGGTGCCCGCCACCGGCACGAGCAGCAGCGTCGCCGCGACGGTCGCCCACGTGTACGCGACCACCTGGCGCCCGACGGCGGTGGGGGTGGCGACCACGGGCAGCATCGGGACGCCGACCTCGGCGTAGTCGTCCCGGTACTTGATCGACAGCGGCCAGTAGTGCGGCGGCGTCCAGAGGAAGATCACCGCGAACAGCACCCAGGGCGTCCACGAGAGGCTGCCCGTGACCGCGGACCACCCGATGAGCACGGGCATGCAGCCGGCGGCGCCGCCCCAGACGATGTTCTGCCGCGTGCGCCGCTTGAGGCCGAGGGTGTAGACGAGCACGTAGAACGCGATCGCCAGCCCGGCCAGCAGCGCCGAGAGCCCGTTGACGACGAGGGCCAGCCACGCGACCGCCACGACCCCGAGCCCGAGGCCGAACGCGAGCGCCTCGCCCGGGCGCACCACGCCGGTCACGAGCGGGCGGCGCCCGGTGCGGTGCATCCGCATGTCGATGTCGCGGTCGAGGTAGCAGTTCAGGGCGTTCGCGCTCGCCGCGGCGAGCGTGCCGCCGACGAGGGTCGCGCCCAGCAGGCCCAGGGGCGGCAGGCCCCGGTCGGCCAGCATCATCGTCGGCACGGTGGTCATGAGCAGCAGCTCGATGATCCGCGGCTTCGTGAGCGCCACGAAGCCGAGCAGGCGCTGGCCGGTGGTCCACCGGGCCGGGGACGGGGCGACGTGCTCGACGGCGGTCACGGGCGGTCGTGGTCCTCGCTCGCGAGGGGTCCCCGAGGGGCTGGCGCTCCACTCTACGACCACGCCCCGCGGCCGCAGCCGCTGCGGTGTGGCGGGGCAGGAGGGGGTGAGTAGGCTTCCGACGACGGGCGGCGAAGTCGACGACCGCCGGTGTGACAGCCATCAGGGCCGCGCGCGCGTGCCCCTTGCGCGCGGCGCGAGGGAAGGACCCCGAGTGACCAGCACGGACGTCAGCACCACCAGCACCGCTCTGGAGTGGGACGAGACCGACCAGCGGGCCGTCGACACGATCCGCGTCCTGGCCGCCGACGCCGTCCAGAAGGCCGGCAACGGCCACCCGGGCACGGCCATGAGCCTGGCGCCGGCCGCGTACCTGCTGTTCCAGAAGCTCATGCGCCACGACCCGTCCGACCCGCTGTGGCCTGGGCGCGACCGCTTCGTCCTGTCGGCCGGGCACTCCAGCCTCACCCTGTACATCCAGCTGTACCTGGCCGGCTTCGGCCTGGAGCTGGAGGACCTGCAGGCGCTGCGCACGTGGGGCTCGAAGACCCCCGGCCACCCCGAGTACCAGCACACCCCCGGCGTGGAGATCACCACCGGCCCCCTCGGCCAGGGCCTGGCCAGCGCCGTGGGCATGGCCATGGCCGCCCGCCGCGAGCGCGGCCTGCTCGACCCGGACGCCGCGACCGGCGAGAGCCCGTTCGACCACTCCGTCTACGTCATCGCCTCCGACGGCGACCTGCAGGAGGGCGTCACTGCCGAGGCCAGCTCCCTGGCCGGCCACCAGGAGCTGGGGAACCTCGTCGTCCTCTACGACCAGAACCACATCTCCATCGAGGACGACACCGACATCGCCTTCAGCGAGGACGTCCTCAAGCGGTACGAGGCCTACGGCTGGCACACCCAGGAGGTGGACTGGACGCACGGCGGCAGCGAGTACTCCGAGGACGTCGAGGGCCTGTGGTCCGCCCTGCAGGCGGCCCGCGCCGAGACCGGCCGGCCCTCGATCATCGCCCTGCGCACGATCATCGCGTGGCCCGCGCCGAAGGCGCAGAACACCGGCAAGGCCCACGGCTCCGCCCTCGGCGAGGACGAGGTCAGGGCGACCAAGCAGGTCCTGGGCTTCGACCCCGAGCAGACCTTCGCCGTCGAGGACGCCGTGATCGAGCGCACCCGCGGCCTCGCCGAGCGCCTGCGCCCGCAGCGAGAGGAGTGGGACGCCGCCTACGCCGCCTGGCGCGAGGCGAACCCCGAGCGGGCCGCGTTCCTGGACCGCACCAGCGAGCGCCGCCTGCCCGAGGGCTGGACGTCGGCGCTGCCGTCCTTCCCGGCCGGCAAGGACGTCTCCACCCGCAAGGCCTCCGGCGCGGTGCTCACGGCGCTCGCCCCGGTGCTGCCCGAGCTGTGGGGCGGCTCCGCGGACCTGGCGGAGAGCAACAACACGACGATGGAGGGCGAGCCCTCCTTCGTCCCCGCGCACCGCGCCACCCGCAGCTGGGCCGGGAACGAGCACGGGCGCACGCTGCACTTCGGCATCCGCGAGCACGCCATGGGCTCGATCCTCAACGGGATCACGCTGCACGACGGGCTGCGGGCCTACGGCGGCACGTTCCTGGTCTTCAGCGACTACATGCGCCCCGCCGTCCGCCTCGCCGCGCTGATGCAGATCCCCACGATCTACGTGTGGACCCACGACTCCATCGGCCTGGGCGAGGACGGCCCGACCCACCAGCCGGTCGAGCACCTGGCCGCCCTGCGCGCCATCCCGGGCCTGTCCGTCGTCCGCCCCGCCGACGCCAACGAGACCGCCGTCGCCTGGCGCGGGATCCTCGAGCGCACGAACGGGCCGGCCGGCCTGACCCTGACGCGCCAGAACGTGCCGACGTTCGAGCGCGGGGACGGCGACGCGACGCCGGAGTCCTTCGGCTCCGCGCAGGGCGTGCTGCGCGGCGGGTACGTGCTCGCCGAGGCCAGCACCGGCACCCCGCAGGTGGTGCTCGTCGGCACGGGCTCGGAGGTGCAGATCGCGGTCGCCGCGCGCGAGCAGCTGGAGGCCGACGGCATCGCGACCCGCGTGGTCTCCATGCCGTGCCGCGAGTGGTTCGCCGAGCAGGACGCCGAGTACCGCGAGTCAGTGCTGCCGCCGTCCGTGCGCGCGCGCGTGTCGGTGGAGGCCGGGGTGGCCGCCGGGTGGCGCGACGTCGTCGGGGACGCCGGGCGCTCCGTGTCCCTGGAGCACTTCGGCGCCTCCGCCGACTACCAGACCCTCTACGCCGAGCTGGGCTTCACGGCCGAGCACGTGGCCGCGGCGGCCCGCGAGTCCCTGCAGCAGCAGGACTCCGCGACCCCGGGCAGCGCGGCGGGCTCCAGCTCCCCCTCCGGCGGCACCGCCGACCGCTGACCCGACCTCCCGACCTCCCGACCTCCCGACCGGCACCTCCCGACCGGGACCCCCGACAAGGAGCACGGACATGAGCAACCCCGCACTGACCGCCCTCAGCCAGGCCGGCGTGTCGATCTGGCTGGACGACCTCTCCCGCGAGCTGACCGACTCGGGCGCGCTGCAGCAGCTGATCGACGACAAGAACGTCGTCGGGGTCACGAGCAACCCGACGATCTTCGCCTCGGCGCTGGCCAAGGGCGACCGCTACACCGAGCAGCTCGCCGAGGTCGCCGCCCGCGGCGGCGACCTCGAGCAGGTGGTGGAGCAGGCGGTCCTGGAGGTCACCACGACCGACGTGCGCAGGGCCTGCGACATCTTCGCCCCCGTCTACGAGGCGAGCGGGGGCCAGGACGGGCGGGTCTCCCTCGAGGTCGACCCGCGCCTGGCCCACGACCGCAGGGCCACCGAGGAGGCCGCCCGCACGCTGTGGCGGACCGTGGACCGGCCCAACCTCATGATCAAGATCCCGGCCGTGGAGGACGGGCTGCCCGCCATCACCACCGCCCTGGCGGAGGGGATCAGCGTCAACGTCACGCTGATCTTCAGCCTCGACCGCTACCGGGCCGTGATGAACGCCCACCTGACCGGCCTGGAGCAGGCCCGCGAGAAGGGGCTGGACCTCTCCCGGATCCAGTCGGTGGCCAGCTTCTTCGTCTCCCGGGTGGACACCGACGTGGACGCGCGGCTGAACGAGATCGGCACCGAGGAGGCGCTCGCCCTGCGCGGGAAGGCGGCGCTCGCCAACGCCCGCCTGGCGTTCCAGGCCTACGAGGAGGTCCTCGCCTCCCCGCGCTGGCAGGTCCTCGCGGACGCCGGGGCCACGCCGCAGCGGCCGCTGTGGGCCTCCACCGGGGTGAAGAACCCCGACTACCCGGACACCCTCTACGTCTCCGAGCTGGTCACGGACGGCGTGGTCAACACCATGCCGGGATCCACCCTGGAGGCGTTCGCCGACCACGGCGAGGTGCGCGGCGACACGGTGCGCGGCACGTACGAGGAGGCCTCGCAGGTGCTCGACGCCCTGGCGCGCCTGGGCATCTCCTACTCCGAGGTCGTCGAGGGCCTCGAGCGCGAGGCCGTGAGCAAGTTCGAGAAGTCCTGGGGCGAGCTGACCGGCACGGTCCGCGACGAGCTCGAGCGCGCCGCGATCCAGGCCGGCGGTGACCGGTGACGAGCAGCACCCCCAGCACCGGTCCCACCACCGGTCTCGGCGTCGAGGTCTCCGGCGCCGCCGAGGACGCCGTCCGCACCCGCCTGCCCTCCCTGCTCTCCGACCGCGTCGCGTCCCGGCTCGCGTCCGGTGACGCGACCCTGTGGGGCCCGGCGGCCGAGGAGGAGGCGTCGAAGCGGCTGGGGTGGGTGCACCTGCCCACCTCCTCCCGCCCGCTCGTGGAGCGGATCACCGCGCTGCGCGAGCAGCTGCGCGCCGAGGGCGTCGACCACGTCGTGCTGTGCGGCATGGGCGGCTCCTCGCTCGCGCCCGAGGTGATCACGGCGACGGCCGGCGTGGAGCTGACGGTCCTCGACGGCACCGACCCCGACCAGGTCGCCCGCGCCCTGCACGACCGGCTCGAGCGCACGGTCGTCGTGGTCAGCAGCAAGTCCGGCTCCACCGTGGAGACCGACAGCCAGCGCCGGGCGCTGGAGGCCGCGATGACCGAGGCGGGCATCGACGCGAGGAGCCGCGTCGTCGTCGTCACCGACCCCGGCTCGCCGCTGCAGCAGGCCGCCACCGAGGCCGGCTACCGCGCCGTGATCGAGGCCGACCCGACCGTCGGGGGCCGCTACTCGGCGCTGACGGCGTTCGGGCTCGTGCCCTCCGGGCTGGCGGGCGCGGACGTCGGGGTCCTGCTGGAGGAGGCCGCCGCGGTCACCGAGGTGCTCGCCGCCGACGACCCGCTCAACCCCGCGCTCGTCCTCGGCGCCGCCCTCGGCGGCAGCGAGGGCCGCGACAAGGTCGTCGTCGTCGACGACGGCTCCGGGCTCGTCGGCTTCGGGGACTGGGCCGAGCAGCTGATCGCCGAGTCCACGGGCAAGGAGGGCACCGGCCTGCTCCCCGTCGTCGTCGCCTCCGCGGACGACCCCGAGGTCCTCGACCCGCCCCCGGACGTGCTCGTGGTGCACCTGACGCGCTCCGTCTCCCCCGACTTCGCGCACCGCCCCGAGCGCGCCGAGGTGGCCGTGGCGGGCACCCTGGGCGCGCAGGTGCAGCTGTGGGAGCACGCCGTCGCCGTCGCCGGGAAGGTGCTGGGGATCAACCCCTTCGACCAGCCGGACGTCGAGAGCGCCAAGGCCGCTGCCCGCGGCCTGCTCGACGCGACGCCCGAGCCGGAGCCGGCGCAGCTGGTCGACGGCGCGATCGAGGTGCGCGCCACCCCCGGCCTGCTCGACGGCGTGAGCGACGCCGCGGGCGCGGTCGAGGCGCTGCTCGGGCGGCTGGACCCGCAGCGCGGCTACCTGGCGGTCATGGCCTACCTCGACCGCCTGGGCCACCCGGAGCTGGAGCGGGTGCGCCCGGCGCTCGCCCGGCGCACCGGGCGGCCGGTCACCTTCGGGTGGGGGCCGCGGTTCTTGCACTCCACCGGCCAGTACCACAAGGGCGGGCCCGCCACGGGCGTGTACCTGCAGGTCACGGCCGCGCCGAGCGGCGACCTGGAGGTCCCCGGGCGGCCGTTCACCTTCGGGCAGCTGGTCAGCGCGCAGGCCGGCGGCGACGCCGCCGTGCTCGCCGACCACGGCCGTCCCGTGCTGCGCCTGCACCTGACCGACCGAGCTGCCGGCACCGCCCAGCTGCTCGACCTGCTGGGGGTCGGGGCGGCGGAGGCGGGAGGCGCCTCGTGAGCCGCGCGGGCGCGGACCCGCTCGTCGCGGCGAACCCGCTGCGCGACCCGCGCGACAAGCGCCTGGCCCGCATCGCCGGGCCCTGCGGCATGGTGCTGTTCGGCGTCACCGGCGACCTGGCGCGCAAGAAGCTCATGCCGGCGATCTACGACCTGGCCAACCGCGGCCTGCTGCCCCCGGGGTTCTCCCTCGTCGGCTTCGCCCGGCGCGACTGGGCCGAGCAGGACTTCGGCCGGGTCGTCTACGACGCGGTCCGCCAGCACGCCCGCACCCCGTTCCGGGAGGAGGTCTGGCAGAACCTCGCCGAGGGCTTCCGATTCGTGCCCGGTGAGTTCGACGACCCGGCCGCGTTCGACAAGCTCGCCGAGACCGTCCTCCAGCTGGACGAGGAGCGGGGCACGGGCGGCAACCACGCCTTCTACCTCTCGATCCCGCCGCGCTTCTTCCCCGTGGTCACCGAGCAGCTGGAGAAGTCCGGGCTCGCGGCCCCCGTGGAGGGCCAGTGGCGGCGCGTGGTCATCGAGAAGCCGTTCGGCCACGACCTGGAGAGCGCCCGGGAGCTGAACGCCGTGGTGGAGCGGGTCTTCCCGCCGGACTCGGTGTTCCGGATCGACCACTACCTGGGCAAGGAGACGGTCCAGAACCTCCTGGCGCTGCGGTTCGCCAACGAGATGTTCGAGCCGATCTGGAACTCCAGCCACGTCGACCACGTGCAGATCACCATGGCCGAGGACATCGGCATCGGCGGCCGGGCCGGGTACTACGACGGCATCGGCGCGGCGCGCGACGTGATCCAGAACCACCTGCTGCAGCTGCTGGCGCTGACCGCCATGGAGGAGCCGGTCTCCTTCTCCGCCCGCGACCTGCGCGCGGAGAAGGAGAAGGTGCTCTCCGCGGTCCGGCTGCCCGCCGACCTCGACGCCGGCACCGCCCGCGGGCAGTACGCGCCGGGCTGGCAGGGCAGCGAGCCGGTGCGCGGCTACCTGGAGGAGGAGGGGATCCCCGACGACTCGGCCACCGAGACCTACGCGGCGGTGACCCTGGAGATCGACACCCGGCGGTGGGCCGGGGTGCCGTTCTACCTGCGCACCGGCAAGCGCCTGGGCCGGCGCGTCACCGAGATCGCGATCGTCTTCAAGCCGGCGCCGCACCTGCCGTTCGAGTCCACGGCGACCGAGGAGCTGGGCCGCAACGCCCTGGTGATCCGCGTGCAGCCGGACGAGGGCGTCACCCTCCGGTTCGGGTCGAAGGTGCCGGGCACCGCCATGGAGGTCCGCGACGTCACGATGGACTTCGGGTACGGCAACGCCTTCACCGAGTCCTCCCCCGAGGCGTACGAGCGCCTGATCCTCGACGTGCTGCTCGGCGACCCGCCGCTGTTCCCCCGCCACGAGGAGGTCGAGCTGTCCTGGCGGATCCTCGACCCGGTCATCGAGCACTGGGCCGGGCAGGGTCAGCCGCAGCCGTACCCGTCCGGGACCTGGGGGCCGGCGTCGGCCGACGAGATGCTGGCCCGCACCGGCCGCACCTGGAGGCGGCCGTGATCGTCGACATGCCGAACACGTCGACCGGGGCGATCGCCAAGCGGCTGGTCGACCTGCGCGAGACCGGCGGGGCGGTCGCCCTGGGGCGGGTGCTCACCCTCGTCGTCCCCACGGACGACGAGCGGGCCGAGGCGGCCATCGCCGCCGCCAACGAGGCCAGCCGGGAGCACCCGTGCCGGATCATCGTCCTGGCCCGCGGCGAGCGGCGGGGCACCATCCGCCTCGACGGCCAGATCCGCGTCGGCGGTGACGCCGGCGCCAGCGAGGTCGTGGTGCTGCGCAGCTACGGCCCGCTGTCCGACCACGCGGACTCGATGGTCATCCCGCTGCTGCTGCCCGACGCCCCCGTGGTGACCTGGTGGCCCGGCGAGCCGCCGGAGGACCCCGCCGCCGACCCCATCGGGGCGATGGGCCAGCGCCGCATCACCGACTCCGCGGCGAGCGCGGACCCGCCGGCCGCCCTGCGGCGCCTGGCCGCCTGCCACGGCCCCGGTGACACCGACTTCGCCTGGACCCGGCTGACCCTGTGGCGCGGCTACCTGGCCGCGGCGCTGGACGGGAGGCCCGAGGAGCCGATCACCGCGGCGGCGGTGACCGGCGCCGTCGACAGCCCCAGCAGCGACCTGCTCGCGGCCTGGCTGACCTGGGCGCTCGAGTGCCCGGTCACGCGGGTGAACGCCGATCCCGGCAGCGGCATCATCGGGGTGCGCCTGGAGCGGGCGTCCGGCGCGGTGGAGCTGGTGCGCCCCGACGGCCGCGTCGCCACCCTCACCCAGCCCGGGCAGCCGGACCGCCGCCTCACCCTGGCGCGGCGCGCGGACTCCGAGTGCCTCGCCGAGGAGCTGCGGCGCCTGGACCCGGACGACATCTTCGGCGACGTCGTCACCCGGGGCCTGCCGGCCCTGGAGGAGGAGGACGCCATCGGCGTCGACGAGGCGCAGCGGCGCGGCGCCATCACCCCTGCCGAGCAGGTGCGCCAGCGCGGGGAGGAGCTGGACGCCCACGCCGCCGAGGTCGCCCGCGGCATCGCCGGGGCCGAGCCCAGCGGCATCGAGCTCGAGGGGCCCAGCGGCCCCCTCGACGAGCAGGGCCGGCCCGCGGGCGAGGGCCACCGTCCCCAGGACGACGCGGTCGCGTCACCGGGGGGCGACCGGTCCGGGGAGTCCGGCGAGTCCGCGGACGCCCCGTGAGCCCCGCGCCGGTGGAGGTCCTCACCTCCCCCGACCGCGCGTCCCTGGCGGCCGCCGTCGCCGGCCGCCTGGTCACGCGCCTGGTCGATGTGCAGGCCCGGCGCGGACGGGCGGGTGTGGTGCTCACCGGCGGCACGGTGGGCACCGAGGCGCTGCGCCAGGTCGCGGCCAGCCCCGCCGTGCGCTCCGTCGACTGGTCGCGCGCGGACCTGTGGTGGGGCGACGAGCGCTTCCTGCCCGACGGGGACGGCGAGCGCAACGCCACGCAGGCGCGCGAGGCGCTGCTCGACGCGCTCACCCCCCTCGGGCTCGACCCAGCCCGCGTGCACGCCATGCCGGCCAGCGACGGCCCCGACGGCGACGACCCGGACGCCGCGGCCCGGCGCTACGCGCAGGAGCTCGCGCGCGTCGCCCGCGAGGCGGGCGTGCCGGGCCCGGTGCCCGTCTTCGACGTCCTGCTGCTCGGGGTCGGCCCGGACGGGCACGTGGCCTCGCTCTTCCCCGGCCACCCGGGGGCCGAGGAGGCCGGGGAGCCCGTGGTGGCGGTGCGCGACGCGCCGAAGCCGCCGCCGACGCGCCTGTCCCTGACGATGCCCGTCATCACCACGGCCGAGGAGGTCTGGTGCGTGGTCTCCGGCGCCGACAAGGCGGACGCCGCCGCTCGGGCCCTCGCCGGGCCGGGCGCGCTGCCCGCCAGCCGGGCCAGGGGCGTTCAGCGCACGCTGTGGCTCGTGGACGCCGACGCGGCCGGCGGGCTGCCGCCCGCCTGAGCCGCTCGCGTCCCGTCAGCCGACGGGACGCTGCCGGGCGCGGACCTTCTCCAGCGCGGTGGCGAGGATGGCCTCGCCGTCGGCGTCGCTGCGCCGCTCCTTCACGTACGCCAGGTGCGTCTTGTAGGGCTCGGTGCGCGGCGGGGCCGGCGGGTTCGCCCGGTCCTGGCCCGCGGGGAAGCCGCAGCGCTGGCAGTCCCACGTCTCGGGGACGTCCGAGCCGCCCTCCTGCGCGAAGCTCGGCTGGGTCTCGTGACCGTTGGCGCACCAGTACGACACCCGCCGGCGCGGCGCGGTGTCGCCGCGCTCCGCCTCGCCCATCGGTCCGGCGCCCACCCGGCTGCCGCGGATCGCGTTGCCACCTGCCACGGGAGTCTCCCTCGTGCTCGTGCCCGGCCGGTGCCGGAGCGGGTCGGGATCGGGCCTGCGGTGCCCGATCGGGGGTCGGTCAGGACGGGGTGGTCGGCTCGAACCGCTCGATCAGGCCCAGCAGGACCACCACGGAGGCCCACACCAGGGCCACCGCGATGGTGAAGCGGTTGAGGTTGCGCTCGGCCACGCCGGAGGAGCCGGCGCTCGTGGACATGCCGCCGCCGAACATGTCCGACAGCCCGCCGCCCTTGCCCTTGTGCAGCAGGATCAGCAGGGTCAGGAACAGGCTGGTCAGGGCCAGCAGCACCATCAGGACGATGCGCAGCGCGGTCACGGCTGCAGGGTACCGGTCACCGAGGCCCGCCAGGCCGTGCCGAGGCGCCGTGCCGAGGCCGGGCTCAGGCGGTGGTCCCGACGTGGTCGCCGAAACGGCAGATGGCGGCGAACTCCGCCGCGTCCAGGCTCGCGCCGCCGACGAGGGCGCCGTCGACGTCCGGGCGCGCCATGAGCGCCGCGACGTTGCCCGACTTCACGGAGCCGCCGTAGAGCACGCGCACCGCGTCGGCCACCTCGCTGCCGTGCCAGTCGGCCAGCCACCGGCGGATCGCGGAGCACACCTCCTGCGCGTCGTCGGGAGTGGCGACCTCCCCGGTGCCGATCGCCCAGACCGGCTCGTAGGCGATCACGACCTCGGGCAGGTCCGCGGCCTGCAGCCCGGCGAGGGAGCCCTGCAGCTGCTCGAGGACGTGGGCGACCTGGCGGCCCTCGCGGCGCACCTGGAGCGGCTCCCCGACGCAGACGATCGGGCGCATCCCGGCGCGGCGCACCGCGACGGCCTTCGCCGCCACGAGGGCGTCGTCCTCGCCGTGGAACTGGCGCCGCTCGCTGTGGCCCACCACGACGTAGCGGCAGCCGAGGCGGGCGAGCATCGGCGGGGCGACCTCGCCGGTGCGGGCCCCGGAGTCCAGGTGCGAGGCGTCCTGGGCGCCGTAGCCGACGGTCAGCTGGTCGCCCTCGACGAGGGTCTGCACGGTGCGCAGGTCGGTGAACGGCGGCAGGACGACGACCTCGACGGCGGCGGGGTCGTGCCCGGCGTCGCGCAGGGTCCAGGCCAGGCGCTGCACCAGCGCCGTCGCCTGCACGTGGTCGACGTTCATCTTCCAGTTGCCGGCCATCAGGGGCGTGCGGGCCATCGCGGGCTCCTCGGTCGTTCCAGGACGGTCAGGCCGGGCAGGGCTTCGCCCTCGAGGAGCTCGAGGCTGGCGCCGCCGCCGGTGGAGATGTGGCCGAAGGCGTCCTCGGCGAAGCCGAGGCCGCGCACCGCGGCGGCGGAGTCGCCGCCGCCGACCACGGTCAGGCCACCGCGGGCGGTGACCTCGGTGAGCGCCTGGGCCACCGCACGGGTGCCCTCGGCGTACGGGGCCATCTCGAAGGCGCCCATCGGGCCGTTCCAGAAGACCGTGCGCGCGTCGGCGAGCCGCTGCGCGAACAGCGTCGCCGAGCGCGGGCCGATGTCGAGGCCCATCCGGTCGGCCGGGATGGCCTCGACGCCGACGACCTCGTGGTCGGCGTCGGCCGAGAAGGCGGTCGCGGCGACGACGTCGACGGGCAGGACGACCTCGACGCCGCGCTCGGCGGCCGCGTCGAGGGAGCGGCGCACCGCCTCGACCTGGTCGGCCTCGAGCAGGGACCTGCCCACCTCGTGCCCCTGCGCGGCGAGGAAGGTGAAGACCATGCCGCCGCCGACGAGGAGGCGATCGCAGGTGCGGAGCAGGTTCTCGATCACCCCGAGCTTGTCGGAGACCTTGGCGCCCCCCAGGACGACGGCGTACGGGCGCTGCGGGTCCTCCACCAGGCGGCGCAGCACCCGGGTCTCGGCCAGCACGAGGTCACCGGCGGCGTGCGGCAGCCGCTGCGCGACGTCGTAGACGCTCGCCTGCTTGCGGTGCACGACGCCGAACCCGTCGGAGACGTACAGGCCGCCGCCGTCCGCGCCGCCCACGAGCGCCGCCAGCTCGTCGGCGAGGGCGCCGCGCTCGGCGTCGTCCTCGCTGGTCTCGCGCGCGTCGAAGCGCAGGTTCTCCACGAGCAGCAGCTCGCCGTCCCCGAGGGCCTGCGCCGCGGCGCGGGCCGACGGGCCGACGGTGTCCTCGGCGAAGCGCGCGGTCGTGCCCGCCAGCAGCTCGGCGATCCGCGCGTGCACCGGGCGCAGGGAGTAGCGCTCCTCCGGCGCGCCCCTGGGGCGGCCGAGGTGCGCGCACACGACCACCCGCGCGCCGGCGTCCAGGAGTCGCTGCCACGTCGGCAGCGACGCCCGGACCCGGCCGTCGTCGGTGATCCGAGCGCCGTCCAGGGGGACGTTGAGGTCGCTGCGCACCAGCACCCGCCGGCCGCGCAGGTCGCCCTGCGCGGCGAGCAGGTCGTCGATGGTCCTCACGCTGCGTGCCTCCCGGGCGGGGGTGCTCAGAGGTCCTTGCCGACCAGGGCGATCAGGTCGGCGAGGCGGTTGGAGTAGCCCCACTCGTTGTCGTACCAGCCGACGACCTTCACCTGGTCGCCGATCACCTTGGTCAGGCCGGCGTCGAAGATGCAGGACGCCGGGTCGGTGACGATGTCGGAGGAGACCAGCGGGTCCTCGGTGTACCTCAGGTAGCCCTTCAGGGTGCCCTCGGCGGCGGCCCTGACGGCGGCGTTGACCTCCTCGACGGAGGTCTCGCGGCCCACGGTGACCGTCAGGTCGGTGGCCGAGCCGGTCGGCACCGGCACGCGCAGGGCGTAGCCGTCGAGCTTGCCCCGCAGCTCCGGCAGCACCAGGCCGATCGCCTTGGCCGCGCCGGTGGAGGTCGGGACGATGTTGATCGCGGCGGCGCGGGCGCGGCGCAGGTCCTTGTGGGGGGCGTCCTGGAGGTTCTGGTCCTGCGTGTACGCGTGCACCGTCGTCATCAGGCCGCGCTGGATCCCGAAGGCCTCGTGGATGACCTTGGCCATCGGCCCGAGGCAGTTGGTGGTGCAGGAGGCGTTGGAGATGATGTGGTGCGACGCCGGGTCGTACTGGTCGTCGTTGACGCCCATGACGACGGTGAAGTCCTCGTTCTTCGCCGGGGCGGAGATGATGACCTTCCTGGCGCCGGCGTCGATGTGGGCGCGGGCCCTGGTGGCGTCGGTGAAGATGCCGGTGGACTCCACGACGACGTCGGCGCCCAGCTCGCCCCACGGCAGCGCGGACGGGTCGCGCTCGGCGAGGGCCTTGAAGCTCTTGCCGTCCACGCTGATCTCGTCGCCGCTGGTGCTCACGCCCTCCAGGCGGCCCAGCACCGAGTCGTAGGCGAGCAGGTGCGCCAGGGTGGCGTTGTCGGTCAGGTCGTTGACGCCGACGATCTCGATGTCGACGTCGGAGGCCTGCACGGCCCGGAAGAAGTTGCGCCCGATGCGGCCGAAGCCGTTGATGCCCACGCGGATGGTCACGACGGTGCCTCCTGGTCGGTGCGGCTCCACCGAGCCGCGGGGATGACTGGGTCTGCGGCACGACCCTAGGGGACGCAGCGTGACGCAGGACACAGGGGCCGCGCTGCGGCGGGCGGGCCGGAGCGGCTCAGGCGTCGAGCATGTCCGGGGTCAGGTTGGCGTCGGTGCCGGCGATGCCGAGCTCGGCGGCGCGGCGGTCGGCCATGGCCAGCAGCCGGCGGATCCGCCCCGCCACGGCGTCCTTGGACATCGGCGGCGAGGCGAGCGCGCCGAGCTCCTCCAGCGAGGCCTGCTTGTGCTCCAGGCGCAGGGAGCCGGCCGTGCGCAGGTGCTCCGGGGCGTCGTCCCCGAGGATCTCCAGCGCCCGCTCGACGCGGGAGCCGGCCGCGACGGCGGCGCGCGCCGAGCGGCGCAGGTTGGCGTCGTCGAAGTTGGCCAGCCGGTTGGCGGTGGCGCGCACCTCCCGGCGCATGCGCCGCTCCTCCCACACCAGCACGGCGTCGTGGGCGCCCAGGCGCGTGAGCAGGGCCGCGATGGCGTCGCCGTCCCGGATGACGACGCGGTCGACGCCGCGCACGTCGCGCGCCTTGGCGCTGATCTGCAGCCGGCGGGCGGCGCCGACGAGGGCCAGGGCCGCCTCGGGGCCGGGGCAGGTGACCTCCAGCGCGGAGGAGCGGCCCGGCTCGGTCAGGGAGCCGTGCGCGAGGAACGCGCCGCGCCACGCGGCCTCGGCGTCGCAGACGGCGCCGGCGACCACGTGCGGCGGCAGGCCCCGCACCGGGCGGCCGCGGCCGTCGAGCAGGCCGGTCTGGCGGGCCAGGGCCTCCCCGTCGCGCACGACCCGGACGACGTAGCGCGACCCGCGCCGCAGCCCGCCGCCAGCGATGACGAGGACCTCGCTGGCGGCGCCGTAGACCTCCGCCAGGTCGCGGCGCAGCCGGCGCGCCGTGGCGCCCGCGTCGACCTCGGCCTCGACCACCACGCGCCCGGAGACGATGTGCAGGCCGCCCGCGAACCGCAGCAGCGAGGAGACCTCGGCCTTGCGGCAGCACGAGCGCTGGACCGGCAGACGGCTGAGCTCGTCCTTCACCTGTGCCGTCAGAGCCATGGCCCAATCCTGCCACCGCGACACGCCCGAGCGCGGGCGAAACCGGCGAAACGCCACCGGCGCGCGGACGGGCGGGAGGGGTCAGCCGACGTCGCCCCAGGCGCCGTCGAAGACGTCGCGGAAGGCGGCGGCCAGGCGCAGCGGGTCGTGCTCGGGCACGCCGCCGCGCCCGACCTGGCGCAGCACCAGGCGCGCGCCGGCGGCCTCGGCGGAGGTGGCGAGGTCCTCGACGTCCTCGACGGCGCTGGGGTCGGCGAGGACGACGTCCAGGCGCAGCCGCGGGGCGTGGGCGGTCAGGGCCCGCACGTGGTCGGCGGCGGACAGGCCCGTGGCCTCGCCCCGCTGCGCCGAGAGGTTGAGCACGAGGCAGCGGCGGGCGGGCGTGGCCTGCAGCGCCGCCGCGAGGTCCGGCACGAGCAGGTGCGGGGTGACGCTGGTGAACCACGAGCCGGGGCCGAGGACGACCCAGTCGGCCGCCAGGACGGCCTCGACGGCCTCCGGGCGCGCCGGCGGGTCGCCCGGCAGCAGCCGGACGCCGGCCACGCGACCCTCGGTGGTGGCCACCGCCACCTGGCCGCGCACGACCTCCAGGCGCTCGGGGTCCGGGTGCAGGCCCGCGACGTCGGCCTCGATCCGCAGCGGCACGGACGACATCGGCAGCACGCGCCCGCGCGCGCCGAGCAGCTGGGCGACGAGGTCGAGGCCGGCCACGGCGTCCCCCAGCTGCTCCCACAGGGCGACGATGAGCAGGTTGCCCACCGCGTGGTCGTGCAGGGCGCCGTCGGTGTGGAAGCGGTGCTGGAGCACGTCGCGCCAGGTGCGCCCCCACTCGGTGTCGTCGCACAGCGCCGAGAGGGCCATGCGCAGGTCCCCGGGCGGCAGGACGCCGAACTCCTCGCGCAGCCGGCCGCTGGAGCCGCCGTCGTCGGCGACGGTGACCACCGCCGTCAGCCGCTCGGACAGGTGGCGCAGGGCCGACAGCGACGCCGCCAGCCCGTGACCTCCCCCGCAGGCGACGACGGCGGGGCCGGCGCCGGCGCGGCGCCGCCGCCCCGGCAGCTGCCCGGGGCGGCGGGGGGCGGCGGCGCTCACTCGCGGCCCAGGTCCCGGTGCGCCACGCGCACCGACGGGCCGCCCTCGCCGGTCGCCGCCCGCAGCCGCGCGGCGAGGGCCTCGGACATCGCCACGGAGCGGTGCTTGCCGCCGGTGCAGCCGATCGCGATGGTCGCGTAGCGGCGGTTCTCGCGCGCGTAGCCGGCGAGGACGGGCTCGAGCGCGGCGGCGTAGCGGTCGAGGAACTCCCCGGCGCCCTCCTGCCCGAGCACGTAGTCGCTGACGGGCGCGTCCCTGCCCGTGTGGGGGCGCAGCGCGGGCACCCAGTGCGGGTTGGGCAGGAAGCGGACGTCGACGACGTGGTCGGCGTCCGTGGGCAGGCCGTACTTGAAGCCGAAGGAGACCAGCGTCAGGCGCAGGCGCGTGCGGTCGACGTCCCCGAAGACGTCGGTGACGGCCGCGCCGAGCTGGTGGACGTTGAGGTCGGTGGTGTCGATGACGACGTCGGCGGCGGCGCGCAGGTCCCGCAGCAGCTCCCGCTCGGCGACGATCCCGTCCAGGACGCGCCCCTCCTCCTGCAGCGGGTGGGGGCGGCGCACCGACTCGAAGCGGCGCACGAGCACGGCGTCGCTCGCCTCGAGGAAGAGCACGCGGTGGCGCACGCCGCGCTGCTCCAGGCCCGAGAGGGCGGAGAACAGGTCGGCGGAGAAGCCGCGGCCGCGCACGTCGAGGACGACGGCGACCCTCGGCACGGTCCGCGACGCCCCGGCGGCCAGCTCCGCGAGGGGCGCGAGCATCTGCGGGGGCAGGTTGTCGACGACGTACCAGCCGAGGTCCTCCAGCACGTGGGCCGCGGTGGAGCGGCCGGCGCCGGACAGGCCGGTGACGACGAGCAGCTCGGAGGCCTGCGGCAGCTCGGGGGCCTGCGGCGCCTCGGCGGTGGTCACGGCGCCCATCGTGCCAGCGCCGCCTGCGTCCCGAGCGCGGTTCTGGGCCGGGTCGCTCGGCCAGGGCGGTCAGCTGGGCGCGCGTGCTCCTGGAGCGACCGCCCGGGCCGCCCGTGCCGCGAGGGCGTCACGGGTCGCGTCGTCCGGTCGTGGCGGTTCAGTCGACGAGCTCGCCCGTCGTGAGGTCGACGGCGGGCTCCGGCGCGTCGGCGGCCAGGGCGGCGACGACCGCGGCGGCGGTCGCCGGGCCGACGCCGGGCACCTCGGCCACCTGCTCGGCCGTGGCCGTGCGCAGCTGCTTGATCGACCCGAACCTCGCCAGCAGCGCCGCCTTGCGCGCCGGGCCCAGGCCCGGGACGTCGTCCAGCGCGCTCTTCGTCATGGTCCTGCTGCGCTTGGCGCGGTGGTAGGTGATGGCGAAGCGGTGGGCCTCGTCGCGCACCCGCTGCAGCAGGTACAGGCCCTCGGACGTGCGCGGCAGGACGACGGGGAACTCCTCCCCCGGCAGCCACACCTCCTCCAGCCGCTTCGCCAGGCCGCACAGCGCCACGCCCTCGACCCCCAGCTCGGCGAGGGCCCGCGCCGCGGCCGCCACCTGCGGCGGGCCGCCGTCCACGACGACGAGGTTCGGCTGGTAGGCGAAGCGCCGCGCGCGTCCCGTGGCGGGGTCGATGCCGGCGGGCACCTCGCGGGACGCCGGCACCGGCCCGACGTCGCCGAGCTCCGGCGCGGCGTCCGCGGCGCGCTCCTCGATGCCGCGGCGGAAGCGGCGCACGAGCACCTCGTGCAGGGCCGCGGTGTCGTCGAGGCCGTTCGTCCCGCGCACGGCGAAGCGGCGGTACTCGCTCTTGCGGGGCAGGCCGTCCTCGAAGACGACCATCGAGGCGACGACCTCGGTGCCCTGCAGGTTCGAGACGTCGTAGCACTCGATGCGCAGCGGGGCGTCGTCGAGCCCGAGCGCGTCCTGGACCTCCTGCAGCGCGAGGCTGCGGGTGGTCAGGTCCCCGGCGCGGCGGGTCTTGTGCAGCTTCAGCGCGCCGACGGCGTTGCGCTCGACCGTCTCCAGCAGGGCGCGCTTGTCGCCGCGCTGGGGCACGCGGACGTCGACGCGCGAGCCGCGCAGCCCGCTCAGCCAGGTGGTCACCTGGTCGAGGTCGGGAGGCTCCACCGGCACGAGCACCTCCCGCGGGACGCCGCCGGAGCCCGAGGCGCCGCCGTCCTGCCCGTCCTGCCCGTCCCCGCTGCTCGCCTCGTCGCCGTAGACCTGCTGCAGCAGGTGCTGGACGAGGTCGGCGGGAGTGACGTCCTCGACCTTCTCGACGACCCAGCCGCGCTGGCCCCGGATCCGGCCCCCGCGCACGTGGAAGACCTGCACGGCCGCCTCGAGCTCGTCCTCCGCGAGGCCGAAGACGTCGGCGTCGGTGGCGTCGGGCAGGACGACGGCGCTCTTCTCGAGGACCTTGCGCAGGGCGCCGAGGTCGTCGCGCAGCCGGGCGGCCCGCTCGAAGTCCATCCGCGCCGCGGCGTCCTTCATCTCCCGCTCCAGGCGGCGCAGGTAGCGGGAGGTGTTGCCGCCCATGAAGTCGACGAACTCCTGGGCGAGCGCCCTGTGGTCCTCGGCGCTGATCCGCCCGACGCAGGGCGCGGAGCACTTGTCGATGTAGCCGAGCAGGCACGGGCGGTCCACCTGGCGGGCGCGCTTGAACACGCCCGCCGAGCAGGTGCGCACGGGGAAGACGCGCAGCAGCAGGTCGACGGTCTCGCGGATCGCCCAGGCGTGCGTGTACGGCCCGAAGTACTTGGTGCCCTTGCGCTTGGCCCCGCGCAGCACCTGCACGCGCGGGTGCTCCTCACCCATCGTCACCGCGAGGTAGGGGTAGGACTTGTCGTCGCGGTACTTGACGTTGAAGCGGGGGTCGAACTCCTTGATCCAGGAGTACTCCAGCTGCAGCGCCTCGACCTCGGACCCGACGACGGTCCACTCCACGCTCGCGGCGGTGGTGACCATCGTCTGGGTGCGCGGGTGCAGCGCCGAGAGGTCCTGGAAGTAGTTCGCCAGGCGCGAGCGCAGGCTCTTGGCCTTCCCGACGTAGATCACCCGCCCGCTGGCGTCGCGGAAGCGGTAGACGCCGGGAGAGTCGGGCACCTCCCCCGGCCGAGGGCGGTAGGTCGCGGGATCGGCCACCCGTTCAGCCTAAGCACGCGCGGGAACCGCGCCCGGACGGCCTCCTGGCCCCGCGGCGGGCAGGCGCACCTCGGCGACGACCCGCGGCACGGTGAGCAACTCGGGTTGACGCCGGTCCCCCGAGCAACTACGGTTGACACCGTGGACGCGGCGGCGCTGGCGGCGACCGCCTCGGATCCCGAGGACCACGCCGCCGGGCTGCGCGCGGTCGCGGCGCTGCGGCGCCTGCTGGAGACCCTGGAGCTGCGCCAGGTGGAGCAGGCCCTCGCCCACGGGGCCTCCTGGTCCGACATCGCCGCGGAGCTGGGCGTGACCCGGCAGGCGGTGCACAAGAAGTACGCCCGGCGGTTGCGGGGGCGCGGCCCCCGCGGAGAGGAGCGAGCATGAGCGTTCAACCGCGTCCCGATCCGGAGCGGTCCCTGGCCCGGCAGGTCCCCTACGTCGTCGCGGCGGCGCGCGCGGAGGTCGCGCGGTTCGGGCACCCGGAGGTCGAGGCCGAGCACCTGCTGCTGGGGCTGCTGGCCACCGGCGGGCCCAGCGCGCGAGCGCTCACGGGCGCCGGGGTGGACCTCGCCGGGCTGCGCCGGGCGCTCGTGCAGCTGCAGGAGCAGGACCTCGCGAGCCTGGGACTTCCCGACGCCGTCCCCGCGCCTCCGCCCGCCGGCTCCGCCCGCGACGTCCTCGACCAGCACCTGCCGGTCAGCGAGCGGGCCGGTGAGCTGCTGGAGGAGCGCGGACTCGGCTTCCGCACCGACGACCGGGCGCTCCTGCTCGCCCTGCTCGAGGACGGCCCGCGGGTGCGCCGCCTCCTGCAGCAGGCGGGCGTCGACCCCGCCGCGCTGGAGCGCGGCGTCCGCGACGGGCTCCACGGCGGCGCCGACGCCGCACGCCCGGGGCGGCAGCAGGGACAGGACGAGCAGCCTCCCGCTGACCTCGATGCCGCCGACCTCGACGACGCCGACGGCGCGCCGCTGCCGCCCGGGTCGACCCGGATGCAGGCACGGCACACCCAGGTCCTGCCGGTCCCGCGCGAGCGGGTGTGGGCGCTGATCGCCTCCCCGCAGCGGCGCCCGGAGTGGGACCCGAACTGCGCCGGCGTCGACGTCGGAGCCGACGGCACCGAGGAGGTCACCACCACCAGCCCGGGCGACCGGGAGCGGGTCGCACCCCAGGTCGTGACCCGCCTGGTGCCGGGCGCGGAGATCGCCTGGGCGCACCACGCGCCCGGGACCAGGCCTGGGCGTGGGGCCGGGTCGGTGGACGGTGGCGGGAGCTGGACGCTGCACGTCCGCCTCGAGGAGCACGAGCAGGGCTGCACCATCGACCTGCACAAGCGCTGGGTGACCCGCGGCAGGAGCTGGAAGCTCCTGCGACCCCTGCTCGAGCGCACGGTCACCGTGCAGCTGCGCCGCACCGCCGTGAGCATCGCCCAGGCCGCCAGCGAGCCCGCCTGACCGCCCGCAGGACGTCGGCGCGCCCGCCGCCGCGCATCCCGCCGGGCCACCGGGCCGCGGGTCGGACCGCGGCGGCGGCGGTCAGCGCAGCCCGTGGACGAGGTTGCGCACGAGCGCGGCGGCGAAGGCGTCGGTGAGCGGCTGGTCGGGCAGCAGCAGGCGGTGGTAGCAGGCGCCCCACAGCTGGTCCACGACGACTTCCGGGTCGACGTCCGGGTGCACCTGGCCGCGCTCCTGCGCGCGGCGCAGCCTCTCCACGGCCAGGGCCCGGCGAGGACCGGAGTACCGGTGCCGGTACGCGGCCGCCAGCTCGGGGTCCGTCTGGGCCGCTCCGATGAGCTCGGCGATCACGCGCCCGGCCCGGGTGTCGCGCAGCAGGTGCACGAAGGCGGTCAGCTGGGTCGTCAGGTCCGCCTCGAGGTCACCGGTGTCCGGGAGGGCCAGGGCGGTCTCGACGCTCGTGAAGTAGCCGTCGAGCGCCAGGGCCCCCTTCGACGGCCACCACTTGTAGATCGTCATCTTGCTGGCCCCCGACAGGGCGGCGACCCGTTCGATCGTGAAGGGGCCCATCCCCTCGGACAGCAGCAGCCGCCCGGCCGTCTCCAGGACCTCTCGCCGGACCACGTCGGCGGGCCGGCGCCCGCGTCGGCGGCGCACCGGCTGGTCGCCGGTCGCCAGCACGCCCTGGTCCTCCACCGCTCGCCTCCCGCGCCCCGGAACGACCTGAAGTGGACACAGCGTACACATCATGCTCTAGTGTACGTGCCGTCCACATAGACGGTGCTGCAGTCCCGTCCGAGGAGGTCCCATGACCAACCCCACCACCCAGCACTCCGGCCCTCGCGTCGCCGTCGTCATCGGCGGCTCCGGCGGCATCGGCCGCGCTGCCGCCGAGCGGCTGGCCCGCGACGGCGTGAGCGTCGTCGTCCACTACGCCGGCAGGCCCGCCCGCGCCCAGGAGGTCGTCGACGCGATCACCGGGGCCGGAGGGCGGGCGAGCGCCGCGCAGGCGGACGTCGCCGACGAGGACCAGGTCGCCGCCCTGTTCGACGCCGTCGAGCGCGAGCACGGCGGCGTCGACGTCGTCGTGAACACCGCCGGGATCATGCTGCTCTCCCCCCTGGCGGACCTGGCGCTGTCCGACTTCGACCGCATGCACCGCACCAACGTGCGCGGCACCTTCGTCGTCTCCCAGCAGGCCGCCCGCCGCGTGCGCGCCGGCGGGGCGATCGTGAACTTCTCCACCTCGGTGACCCGGCTCGCCCTGCCCACCTACAGCGCCTACGCGGCCACCAAGGGCGCCGTCGAGGCGATGACGCTGGTCCTCGCCAAGGAGATGCGCGGGCGGGACGTCACGGTCAACGCCGTCGCGCCCGGCCCCACCGCCACGCCGCTGTTCCTCGAGGGCAAGGACGAGGCGACCGTCGACCGCATGGCGCGGATGAACCCGATGGAGCGCCTGGGCACGCCCGAGGACGTCGCCGAGGTCGTCGCCTTCCTCGCCGGCCCCGGCCGCTGGGTCAACGGCCAGGTGCTCCACGCCAACGGAGGAGCCGCGTGAGCACCTCGTCGCAGCACCCCACCCATCCGCAGGACCCGTCCACCACGACGACGTCCACCCCTGCAGGAGCGTGACCGCGCTCGCCTCCGCACCCGGTGCGCCGCCGCCACCTCGCGGGTGAAGAAGACGCCGAAGCGGGCCAGCACCGCCCCGGCGCGGACGGCGGTGACGACCCCGCCCGCGGGCGCCAGGCCGGTGGCCCGGGCGCTGGCCACCAGTCGCACCACCCCGAGGGGGCTGATGGTAAAGGTCCCGCGGGACCCCGCGGTGCCCCGGGAGCCCGGGACGGAGCCCTCGTCGGGGTCCTCGGCGGGGTCCAGGACGACGCCCAGGCGCGTGGTCGTCCTCCACGGCATCGCGCCCCCGGTGCCCGGGACGTCCTTGCGCCCGCGCAGCACCCGGTGCACCCCGGCGCCGTCGGCGAAGACCAGCTCGTAGGCCATGGTGCGACCGCGCGGGTCCTCGGCCGCGGGCACCAGGAGGTGCAGGACCCCCTCGAGCACCGAGGCCGGTGCGGGGGTCAGGCCCTCGACGTCCACCGTGCCGGTGAGCGCGACGGGATGGCGGGGGTCGCGCAGGAAGGCCCGCAGGTCGGCGATCCGCGCGGTCAGCCGCAGGGTGACCCGGTCGTCCCCGAGCCGGCCGGCCATCACCTCGGAGAAGACGACCCCGGCGCAGGGCGGCGGCTCCGGGCGCCGGGCCCGCGTGCTGGCGACCGCGACGTCCTCCGGGATGCCGCCGCGGCGCACGGCGGCGCGCTCCGGCGGCTCCCACGAGGCGTCGCCGGTCATCCGGCGCACCGCGACCTGCGCGCAGCGCTCGGCGACCGCGGCGATGGTCAGCGAGGGGTTCCCGCCCGTGGCGCCGGGCAGGGCAGCGCCGTCCAGGACGTGCAGGCCGGGGTGGCCGAAGACCTGCCCGTCGACGTCGACCACGCCCTCGTCGGGGGAGGTGGCCATGCGGCAGCCGCCGAGGTTGTGCACGGTCACCGGCTGGCGGAACAGCCGCCAGGTCGGGAACGAGGCCGGCCGCCCCCCGAGGGCCCGCACGACCTCGGCGGACGCGGCCTCCTCGGCGGCGTACAGGGCGTCGTTGCGGGTGGTGTCCCAGGTGATCCGCAGCCGGTGGTCGCGCCCGCGCAGCTCGATGCGCCCGTCGGCGACGTCACGGCCCATGGCCAGCAGCACCGCGGTGCGGCTCGTGCGCTCGGCGAGCCGGTCGGGCATCGCCTCGGCCAGGCGGCGGGCCCCCGCGAGCGCGGTGCGCGACCGGGGCGCGATCGCCCGCAGCGCCTGGGCCGGCAGGGTCGCCAGGTCCAGCCCGGCCACGAGGCGGGAGACGTGCGGGGAGAACCCGCCGTCCTCGAGGACGAACCACCGCTCGCCTTCGGCGGTGTCGGCGCGCACGACGGAGGCGGTGGTGATCGTGGGCCCGGCCACCGGCTCGGCGGCGTCGGGCAGGTCGAAGCCGAAGCCCAGGAAGTCCCCGTTGCCGGAGTACCCCTCCCCCAGCGCGGCCGGCAGGTCCGGCAGCGTGCGGTGCTGGTCGCGGCTGCGCAGCAGCAGCTCGGTGCTCCCCAGGGCGCCCGCGCAGACGAACACCGAACGGGCGGCGATCACTCGCTCGACCACGCCCTTGCCGTCGTCCCCGTGGCCGTGCTCGCGCACCCGCACGCGGTACCCACCGCCGGAGCCGCCGCCGGGGCGGTCGCCGGAGCCGTCGCCGGGGCCGTCGCCGGCGCGGGCGATGCTGACGGCCTCGGTGCGCGTGCCGACCGCGAGGCCGTGCTCCTCGGCCACGGCGAGGTAGTTGCGGTCGAGGGTGTTCTTGGCGCCGGTGTTGCACCCGATGTCGCACTCCCCGCAGAAGGTGCAGGCCGCCTGCGGCAGCCCGACGCGCGGGCGCGGTGGCCGGGAGGGGTCCGGGTCGGCGAAGGTCACGGCGAGGTTGGGGTGGAAGAAGCCGTCGACCCGGTCCACCCGCTCGGCCGCGGTCTGCATCAGCCGGGTCATCGGCGGCGCCTGCCCCGTGCCAGGGTCAGCCGGCGCCGGGGAGACGTCGAGCATGTGCGCGGCCAGGTCGAAGTACGGCTCCAGCGCCGCCCGGCCGTAGGGGGCGGGCCAGCTCGCGAAGACCTCCTGGGGCGGGCGCGCCGCGACGTTGGCGTAGACCAGGGAGCCGCCTCCGTAGCCGGCGGCCTGCACGGCGAGGACGTCGCCGCGCGGCCGGACGTCGTAGAGGCCGTGCTCGCACGCCCACAGCCAGCCGTCCTCCAGCCTGCCGGTGTCGCGGGGGAAGCTGCCGAGGGGCCAGCGGCGTCCGCGCTCGATCGCCGCGACGTCCACACCGGCCTGGGCCAGGCGGCACGCGGCCACGGCCCCTCCGAACCCGGTGCCGATGACGAGCGCCTGGTAGGAGCTCCGCGCGAGGCGCTCCGCAGGCCGGGTCGACGCCACGTCACCCCTCCTCGGCGCGAGGCGGGCAGGGCGGCGTCGTGGCCGAGGACGTCGGCGAGAAGGAGCACAGCATGTGTGTGAGTACACAGTCACTACGGCCTGATGTCAACCCCTCGTGCACGGGGGCTGACGCGGGCCCGGCGACCCGCACCCGGACCGCAGCGCGCTGACCGCGGTGGGGCTCAGGTGGTCACCCCGGCGGCGGTGCGCGCCGGACGGCGCAGCCCGGTGCGGGCGAGGACCGCCGTCCCGACGAGCGGCAGGGCCGTGGTGGCGAGCAGGACGGCCCACCCGGGGACGAGTCCCTGCAGCCCTCCGACGAGCGCCGAGCCGGTGGCACCACCGGTGAGGAAGACCAGGGCGGCCACCCCCAGGGCGACGCCGCGGACGTCCTCGCCGGTGCTGGCGCCGACCTGGGCGAGCATGGCGGGCTGGCCGTGGGTGAAGCCGACCGCGACGGCGAGGGTGGCGGCCACGAGCAGCACCGGGGAGGAGGTCGCCAGCCCCAGGGCTCCCAGCAGGAGCGCGGCGACGGCGGCGACCGCGCTGAGCAGCAGGGTCGTGCGGGTCCCGAGCCGGGTGAGCACCGGCCGGGAGGTGCGCGTGGCGACGAGGGCGGCGGCGGCCGCGGGCACCAGCGCGGCGCCGATGGCCAGCGGGCTCCAGCCGCGCCCGGCCAGGGCGTCGGGCACGACGACCAGGAGGGCGAACCACGCCGCGGGCAGCCCGGCCGCGCCGACGGCGGCGGTGATCACCGCGCGGTCCCCGAGCACCCGGCGCGGCAGGAAGCCCTCGGGGTGCCGGCGCACCCGGTGCGCGAGCAGCGGGAGGCCAGCGAGGAGGAGCCCGGCACCCGCGACGGCGACGGCGACGCTGCTGGACGGCGCCTGCGCCAGCAGGATCACGCCGCCGGCGGTGGCGGTGACGAAGGCGGCGCCGGCGGTGTCGATGCGGCCGCCGCCGCCCGCGGCCGGGGCGATCCGGGCCACGGGCACCACCAGGAGCAGGGCCAGCGCCGGCAGCGCCACCACCGGCCGCCAGCCGACGGCCGCCTCCAGCGCTCCGCCGGCCAGGAGTGCGACGGCGGACAGGGCCGCGCCGATGCCGGCGACGGAGGCCAGGACGCCCGCCCGCACCGGCCCGGAGTAGCGCCGGCTGACGAGGGCGGCGCCGAGGACGGTGACGGACGCCGCGCCGGCGCCCTGCGCCAGGCGGGCGCCGACGAGGACGGCGGTGCCGGGCGCCGCGGCCGCGGCGAGGGCTCCGGCGCTCATCACCACCAGCCCGACGACCAGGGGCCGGCGGATGCCGAAGCGGTCGCCCAGGCGACCGAAGACCGGGGTGAGCACCGCGAGCATCAGGGCGTAGCCGCTGAGGACCCAGGCCGCCGCGGACCGGCTCACCTGCAGGTCGGCGGCGGCGGTGGGCAGGACGACGGCCACGGCGGAGGAGCCGGCGATCCCGAGGCCGGTGAACGCCCCCAGCAGCCAGGACACCCGGCGGGCGTCGTCCGGCTCGGCGGTCGCTGCCGGTGGTGCGACCGGCACGGCGGCCGGTCCGGACGGCGCGGAGGTCGCCGTGGTCCGAAGGGTCGTGGCAGGTCCTTCCGGCGGGTCGGGCCCGACGGGCTCAGGCGTCCTGGGTCTCGGCGCGGTCGTGGCTGAGGGCGCTGCCGGAGCAGGTGTCCAGGCCCTCGACGAGCGCGACGAGGTCGGCGTCCCCGGCGAAGCGGTCGGTGTGGACCCTGCGGATCTTCTCGGGCAGGTCCGGGTCGGGGTCGTCGACGATGTCGAAGGAGACCATGTCGGCCACGAGCGGCAGGCCGAGCTCGTCGGTCCTGCGGTGGGTCGGGTGCAGCATGTACTCGACGTAGCCGGGGAGGTCCTCGAGGACGAACGTCGCTCCGACGTCGTACGACCCACCGACGTCGGGGCCGACGACGAAGGACGTCACGGACTCGATCTCCTCGCCCTGCCTGCGCAGGTTCGCCATGGCGGCGTCGACCTGGTCCCGGGCGGCGTCCGAGCGCAGCGAGAAGCGGATGGTGTGGTAGATCAGGGCCACCCCCACCACCCCCCGGATCGCGGTCCGTCCTCGCCGTCCCGCCCTGTGGGGGGCCACGGGGCTCAGCCGAGGACCAGCTGGTCGCCCTCCTGGCGCACCGGGACGGCGCTGAGCGGCCGCTCGCCGGGCCGTTCAGGACGGCCCCGCCGTCTGCGGCGTCGAAGCGGCTGCCGTGCAGGGTGCACAGGACGACGAGGCCCTCGTCCTCGGTCAGGGCGCCGCCCTGGTGGGTGCACACGGCGGGGTGGGCGACGAACTCGCCCTCGCTCGGCTGCGCGACGACGAGCCGGTCGCCCCGCACCTGCACCACGCGGGCACGGCCCACGGGCACCTCGGCGACCGGCACCGCGGCGGCCGCCGCGGCGTCGGACCCGCCGGCGTCCTGCCCGCCGGAGGCGCCGCCGTCCGGTTCGCCGCCGCCGCACCCGGCCGCGAGCGCGCCGGGCAGCAGCACGACCCCCGCCCCGGCCGCCGTGCGCAGCAGGGCGCGCCGGCTGCACCCGCCGCCGGCGGGCGTCGCGCCGCCGGGGACGACGGGCGGGACGGGGCTCGGCCGGCTCACGCGCGCACCAGGTCCAGCGCCTCGGCGAGGAACCGCCCGGTGTGGCTGTCCGGGTCCTTCGCGACGTCCTCCGGGGTGCCGGAGGCGATGAGCCGCCCGCCGCCGGAACCCCCCTCCGGGCCCATGTCGAGGATCCAGTCCGCGCTCTTGACGACGTCGAGGTTGTGCTCGATGACGACCACGGTGTTGCCCTTGTCCACCAGGCCCTGCAGCACCTGCAGCAGCTTGCGGACGTCCTCGAAGTGCAGCCCGGTCGTCGGCTCGTCGAGCACGTACACCGTGCGCCCGGTGGAGCGCCGCTGCAGCTCCGCGGCCAGCTTCACCCGCTGCGCCTCGCCGCCGGAGAGCGTGGGCGCCGGCTGCCCGAGGCGCACGTAGCCGAGCCCGACGTCGACGAGCGTGCGCAGGTGCCGGGAGATGCCCGGGACGGCGGCGAAGAAGTCAGCGGCCTCCTCGATCGGCATGTCGAGGACGTCCGCGACGGTCTTGCCCTTGTAGTGCACCTCGAGGGTCTCCCGGTCGTACCGGGCGCCGTGGCAGACCTCGCAGGGCACGTAGACGTCGGGCAGGAAGTTCATCTCGATGCGGATGGTGCCGTCCCCGGCGCAGTGCTCGCAGCGCCCGCCCTTGACGTTGAAGGAGAACCGGCCCGGGGAGTAGCCGCGCACCTTCGCCTCCGTGGTCTCCGCGAACAGCTTGCGCACGGCGTCCCAGACCCCGGTGTAGGTGGCGGGGTTCGAGCGCGGCGTGCGCCCGATGGGGCTCTGGTCGACGTGGACGACCTTGTCGAGCGCGTCGGTGCCCGTCACGCGGGTGTGCCGGCCGGGCACCTGGCGGGCGCCGTTGAGGCGGTTGGCGAGGACCTTGTAGAGGATGTCGTTGACGAGGGTCGACTTGCCGGAGCCGGACACGCCCGTGACGGCGACGAGGCACCCCAGCGGCACCTCGACGTCCACGCCGCGCAGGTTGTGCTCGCGCGCGCCGAGGACCGCCAGCACGCGCGAGCGGTCGACGGGACGGCGCGCGGCCGGCACGTCGATGGCGCGGCGCCCCGACAGGTACGCGCCCGTCAGGGACTGCTCGTCGGCCAGCAGGCCCGCGACGTCGCCGGAGTAGACGACCTGGCCGCCGTGCTCGCCGGCGCCGGGGCCGACGTCCACGACCCAGTCGGCGACCTTGATGGTGTCCTCGTCGTGCTCGACGACGATGAGCGTGTTGCCGAGGTCGCGCAGGCGCAGCAGCGTGTCGATCAGGCGCCGGTTGTCGCGCTGGTGCAGGCCGATGCTCGGCTCGTCGAGGACGTAGAGCACCCCGACCAGGCCCGAGCCGATCTGGGTGGCCAGGCGGATGCGCTGGGCCTCCCCGCCCGAGAGGGTGCCGGCCGGGCGGTCGAGGGAGAGGTAGGTCAGGCCGACGTCGAGGAGGAACTGGACGCGGGCGAGGATCTCCTTGAGCACCGCGGAGGCGATCTGCGCCTCCCGCGCGGACAGCTCCAGGCCGGTGAGGAACTCGCGCAGCTCGGTGACGGGCAGCGAGCACGCCTCGGCGATGGAGCGCCCGCCGACCCTGACGGCGAGCACCTCGGGCCGCAGCCGCGCGCCCTGGCACACCGGGCACGGCACCTCGCGCATGTAGCCCTCCATGCGCTCACGGGAGGTCTCCGACTCGGTCTCCCCGTGGCGGCGCATGATGAACGGCAGCACGCCCTCGAAGCCGGTGGTGTACGAGCGCTCGCGCCCCCACCGGTTGCGGTACTTCACGTGCACCTCGTAGTCCTGCCCGTGCAGCAGGGCCTCGGTGGCCCGGGAGGGCAGGGAGCGCCACGGGACGTCGACCGAGAAGCCCAGCTGCTCCCCCAGGCCCGCCATCAGGCGCTGGTAGTACTCGCCCGTGCCCGCGCCCGTCCACGGGGCGATCGCGCCCTGGGCGAGGGTGAGGTCCGGGTCCGGCACCACCAGGTCGGGGTCGACCTCCAGGCGGGTGCCGATGCCGGAGCACTCGGGGCAGGCGCCGTAGGGCGCGTTGAAGGAGAACGTGCGCGGCTCGACCTCCTCCAGCGCGAGGGGGTGGTCGTTGGGGCAGGCCAGCCTCTCGGAGAAGCGGCGCACGCGCCCCGGGTCGTCGGCGTCGGCGTCGACGAGCTCGACGAGCAGGACTCCCTCGGCCAGGTGCAGGCCGGTCTCCACGGAGTCGGTCAGGCGCCGCTGCACGCCGGGGCGGGCGACGAGGCGGTCCACGACGACCTCGATGGTGTGCTTGCGCCGCTTGTCCAGGGCCGGCGGCTCCGAGAGCTGCACGGTCTCGCCGTCCACCCGGGCGCGGGCGTAGCCCTTGGCCTGCAGCTCGCGGAAGAGGTCGACGAACTCGCCCTTGCGGCCGCGCACGACGGGCGCGAGCACCTGGAAGCGGGTGCCCTCGGGCAGCTCGAGGAGGCGGTCGACGACCTGCTGCGGCGTCTGGCGCGCGACCGGCTCCCCGCAGACGGGGCAGTGCGCCCGCCCGGCGCGCGCCCACAGCAGGCGCAGGTAGTCGTAGACCTCCGTGATGGTGCCCACCGTGGAGCGCGGGTTGCGGCTCGTGGACTTCTGGTCGATCGAGACGGCCGGCGAGAGGCCCTCGATGAAGTCCACGTCCGGCTTGTCCATCTGGCCGAGGAACTGCCGGGCGTACGCGGAGAGGGACTCCACGTAGCGGCGCTGGCCCTCGGCGAAGATGGTGTCGAAGGCCAGGGAGGACTTGCCCGACCCCGACAGGCCGGTGAAGACGACGAGGCCGTCGCGGGGCAGCTCGAGGGAGACGTCCTTGAGGTTGTGCTCGCGGGCACCCTGGACGACGAGGCGATCCACGCCTCAACTGTAGGCGGCGCCCCGGACAGCTCCCGCCGCGGACGAGGAGCCCGTCGGGGTGCTCTGCCTCACAGCGCCGGGAAGCCCTCGCGCGGCGCCGGCCCGTCGCTGCCGGCGGGGTACCCCTCCAGCGGCACCTCGCCGGCGCGCCAGGCGGCCAGCACGGGCTCGAGGATGCGCCAGCACTCCTCGACGTTGTCGCCGCGCACCGACAGGGTGGCGTCCCCGGCCAGCACCCCGGCGAGCACCTCGCCGTAGGGCAGCAGCTCCGAGGCGCCCAGCTCCGCGGCCAGCTGCGCGCCCTCGAGGTCGTAGGGGTCGCCCTCGCTGTTCACCGCGAGGTCGAGGGCCACCCGGTCCGGGGAGAAGCCGAGCCGCAGCCGGCTCGGCGGCGGGGTGCCCCGCAGGCCGGCCGGCACGTGCGGCACGTCCGCGAAGGTGACCACCGCCTCCTGCCGCGGGGAGCCGAGGGCCTTGCCGGAGCGCAGCCGGAACGGCACCCCGGCCCAGCGCCAGCTGTCGACGTGCAGGACCACCTCGGCCAGGGTCTCGGTGCCGCGGTCGGGGTCCACGCCGGGCTCGGCGGCGTAGTCGGGCAGGTCCCGCTCCCCGATGCGCCCCGCCGTGTAGCGGGCGCGGCGGCTGGCGCGCTGCGGCGGCCCGGCCAGCCGCGTCGCGCGCAGCACCTCCCCCTTGCGGTCGCGCAGGTCGCGCTCGCCGAGGGTGGACGGCGGGTCCATGGCCAGCAGCGCCATCACCTGCAGCAGGTGGCTCTGCAGCATGTCCACGAGCGCGCCGGCGGCGTCGTAGTAGCCGGCCCGCCCCTCCAGCGCGAGGTCCTCGTCGAAGACGACGTCGACGCGGGCCACGTGCGCCGCGCTCCACAGCGGCTCGAAGATCCGGTTGGCGAAGCGCAGGCCCAGGGTGTTGAGCACGGTCGACATGCCCAGGAAGTGGTCCACGCGGTGCACGCGGTCCTCCGGGGCGATCGCCGCCACGACCTCGTTCAGGTGCCGCGCAGAGGCCAGGTCGGTGCCGAACGGCTTCTCGAGCACGAGGCGGACGTCGTCCGGGGCACCCGCGCGCCGCAGCTCCTCGCAGGCGCGCACCGTGACGGCGGGCGGGAGCGCGAAGTAGACCGCGACCGGCCCCTGGCACGAGGCCAGCAGGGCGCGCAGCTGCTCCCCGTCGGTCACGTCGGCGCGCACGTAGCGCGCGGCGCCCGCGACGGCCGCCGGCGCGCCGCCCGGTGCGCCGGCGAAGGCCTCGTGCACCCGCGAGCGCCAGCGGGCGTCGTCCCAGTCCTCCGTGCCGGCGCCGACCAGCTGCAGCGGCTCGGCGCGTCCGGCGGCGAGGAGGCTGCCCAGGCCGGGCAGCAGCAGGCGCGCGGTCAGGTCGCCGGTGGCGCCGAGCACGAGCAGCGTGGCGACGGGAGCAGGGCCCATCTCTCCAGGCTGCTCGCCCCGGCGCGGGCGCGCACCCCGTGGCCGGCGCGAGCGCGCCGGCCACGGCGGGCAGGATGAGGCGCGTGCACGCTCCCATCGAGGACTACGCCCTGATCGGGGACTGCCACACGGCGGCCCTGGTCAGCCGCTCGGGCAGCATCGACTGGCTGTGCCTGCCCCGCTTCGACTCCCCGGCCGTCTTCTCCGCCCTGCTGGGCACCGAGGAGCACGGCCGCTGGCTGCTGGCCCCCGCCGGGGAGGTCCGCTCGGTGCAGCGCTCCTACGTGGGGGACAGCTTCGTGCTCAGCACGCGCTACGAGGTGGACGGCGGCAGCGTCGAGGTGGTCGACGCGATGCCGCTGCGCGACCGCCGCGCCGACGTCATCCGGCGCGTGCGGGGCGTCTCCGGCACGGTGCGGATGCGGCAGGAGTACGTGGTCCGCTTCGGCTACGGCGACGTGCTGCCGTGGGTGCTGCGCGTGCCGGAGGAGGAGCGCGCGCTGCTGGCGTGCGCCGGGCCGGACGCCGTCCTGCTGCGCACCGACGTGCCGCTGCCGCGGCCGCAGGGCAACCGCCACGTCGGGGAGTTCGACGTGCGCGCGGGCGAGGTCGTGGACCTGGTGATGACCTGGTACCCCTCCCACCGCCCGGCGCCACCGCCGCTGGACCGCGACCGGCGCCTGGCGGAGACCGTGCGGTGGTGGCAGGACTGGGCGGACCGGCGCGAGGACGGCGGGCCGTTCGCCGCCGCCGTCGCCCGCTCCCTGCTCGTGCTGCGGGCCCTGACCCACGAGGACACCGGCGGCATCGTCGCCGCCGCGACGACGTCCCTGCCGGAGGAGCCGGGCGGGGTGCGCAACTGGGACTACCGGTACTGCTGGCTGCGCGACGCGGCGCTGACGCTGGAGACGCTGATCAGCCACGGGTACTCCGAGGAGGCGCGCGAGTGGCGGGACTGGCTGCTGCGCGCCGTCGCGGGCGACCCCGAGGACGTGCAGATCATGTACGGCGTCGCCGGGGAACGGCACCTGCCCGAGCGCGAGCTGGGGCACCTGCCCGGCTACGAGGGCTCCCGGCCGGTGCGGGTGGGCAACGGCGCCTTCACCCAGTACCAGGCCGACGTCATCGGGGAGGTCCTCGTCGCGCTGGACGCCGCCCGGCGCGACGGCATCGCCGAGGACCCCTTCTCGTGGCCGCTGCAGCGGGCGCTGCTGGACTTCGTGGAGCGCAACTGGGACCGGGCGGACTCGGGCATCTGGGAGATGCGCGGGCCGGAGCAGCACTTCACCCACTCGCGGGTGATGGTGTGGGCGGCCCTCGACCGCGGCGTGCGGGCCGTGCGCTCCTTCGGCCTCGACGGCCCCGTCGACCGGTGGCAGGCGCTGCGCGACCGCGTGCGCGACGAGGTCCTCCAGCGCGGCGTGGACCCGCAGCGCGGCTGCTTCACGCAGCGCTACGGCTCGCGGGAGGTCGACGCCTCGCTGCTGGTGCTGCCCCAGGTCGGCTTCGTCGCCCCCGACGACCCGGTGATGCTCGCCACCGTGCGCGCCATCGAGGAGGACCTGCTGCAGGACGGCCTCGTGCTGCGCTACCGCACGCACGCCGCCCCCGACGGGCTGCCGCCCGGCGAGCACCCCTTCCTCGCCTGCTCGTTCTGGCTCGCCGAGCAGTACGCGCTGTCGGGCCGGGTCGAGGACGCCCGCGCGCTCCTGGAGCGGCTGGTCTCGCTCTGCAACGACGTCGGGCTGCTGTCGGAGGAGTACGACACCACCGCGCGGCGCCAGCTCGGCAACACCCCGCAGGCGCTCTCCCACCTCGCGCTGGTGCGGGCGGTGCAGGCCCTGCGGTGCGCCGACCCGCAGCGGCTGCTGCGCTGAGCCGGCAGCAGCCGACCCCGCAGCCGACCCCGCAGCCGACCCCGCAGCCGACCCCGCAGCCGACCCGGAGGAGAAGCGGAGTGTCCACCTACACCGGCGACGTCGTCCCCGGCGGGCCGCCCGACGTCCGGCAGCTGCCGGGCCTGGTGGTGCGCAAGATCAGCGTCGAGGACACCGACAACAACTGCTACCTGCTCACGTGCTCGGCGACCGGCCGCCAGGCGCTCGTGGACGCCGCCGGCGACGCCCCCCGGCTGCTGGACCTCGTGCGCTCCACCGGGGACGCCCTGGACGTCGTGGTCACCACGCACCAGCACTGGGACCACCACCGCGCGCTCGCCGACGTCGTGGCGGCCACGGGGGCCCGCACGGCCGCCGGCGCCGACGACGCGGACGCCCTGCCGGTGCCGGTGCAGCAGCGCCTGGCCCACGGCGACCGGGTGGAGTTCGGGCGGGTGGCCCTCGACGTCGTGCACCTGCGCGGGCACACGCCCGGCTCGGTCGCCCTGGTCGCGCGGGCGGGCGGCACGCACCTGTTCACCGGCGACAGCCTCTTCCCCGGCGGGGTGGGGCGCACGACCTCGCCCCAGGACTTCGCCTCGCTGCTGCAGGACGTGCAGGAGCGCCTGTTCGGGTGCTACGACGACGCGGCGTGGGTCTACCCCGGCCACGGCAGGGACACCACGCTGGGCGCGGAGCGGCCCTCGCTGCCCGAGTGGCGCGCCCGCGGCTGGTGAGGCCGCGGGCGCGCCCCGCGTCGGGCGCGGCTCGGTGCCCGGTGGCCTCAGCTGCCGGAGCCGCTGCCGCCACCGTCGCCGCCGCGCTCGAAGGCGCCGGGGGTGACGCTCTTGCGGCGGTCGGTCAGGTCCTCGACGGCGTGCGGCTGCTCGCCGCGCCGCTCCAGCTGGCGGCTGCGCACCAGGCTCGCGACGGTGGCGATGGCGATGGTGCCGAGGATGACCGTCAGGGACAGCCAGATCGGGATCTCCGGCGCCCAGTCCACGTGCTCGCCGCCGTTGATGAACGGCAGCGTGTTGGTGTGCAGGGCCTCGAGGAACAGCTTCACGCCGATGAAGGCGAGGATGAAGCTGAGCCCGTAGGAGAGGTAGATGAGGCGGTCCAGCAGCCCACCGAGCAGGAAGTACAGCTGGCGCAGGCCCATGAGGGCGAAGACGTTGGCCGTGAAGACGATGAACGGGCTCTGGGTGAGGCCGAAGATCGCCGGGATCGAGTCGAGGGCGAACAGCAGGTCCGTCGAGCCGATGGCCAGGAGCACGATCACCATCGGGGTGAACAGCTTCTTGCCGTCCACCGTGGTGCGCAGCTTGGAGCCGTCGTAGTCCTCGGAGATCGGCAGCACCTTGCGCATGCGCCGGATGAAGGCGTTCTCCTCGTACTCCTCGTCCTGCCCGTGGCTGCGGACGAGCTGGATGGCGGTGTAGATGAGGAAGGCGCCGAAGATGTAGAAGACCCAGGAGAAGCGCTCGATGGCCGCGGCGCCGATGACGATGAAGACGCCGCGCAGCACCAGGGCGATGATGATGCCGATCATCAGCACCTTCTGCTGGTACTGCCGCGGCACCGCGAACCTCGCCATGATGATGACGAAGACGAACAGGTTGTCCACGGACAGGCTGTACTCGGTGAGCCAGCCGGCGTAGAACTCACCCGCCGCCTGGCCGCCGGCGAAGGCGAGCATGGCGAGCCCGAAGACCAGCGCCAGGGCGACGTAGAAGCTGACCCACAGCCCCGACTCCTTCAGGGAGGGTTCATGCGGGCGTCTCGTGACGATGAGCAGGTCGGCGATCAGGAGCACGCCGAGGACGACGAACGTGCCGACCTCGAACCACACGGGCAGTTCCACAGGGGGACCTCTCGAGAGGGGGCGGTAGCACCGTCCGGAGGTCTCTCCCACCCGAGGGCCGGCGCTCCCGGGGCCCCTCAGGCTCGAGGGCTCCGTGCTGACGAGGGCGCCGCGCGGGGATACTCCCCTCCGCAGTTGACCGAACCCTACCGGGACAGCGACCGACCCGCCGACTCGTGGTCCTGGTGGGGCCGGCCGTGGATGCGGCCGGCGTGGGCCCGCTCCTGCGGGTGGGCGCGCACCCGGCGCAGGCTCGCCACGGTCGTGATCACGAGCACGCCGATGATGAAGACCAGCGACAGCCAGGTCGGGATCTCCGGCACAGACGCGGAGACGTCCACGTGCAGCCAGTGCAGGATCAGCTTGACGCCGATGAAGCCGAGGATCACGGACAGGCCCAGCGAGAGGTAGACGAGCTTCTCGAGCAGGCCGTGGATGAGGAAGTACAGCGCGCGCAGCCCGAGCAGGGCGAAGGCGTTGGCCGCGAAGACGAGGAACGGGTCCTGCGTGATGCCGAAGACGGCGGGGATGGAGTCGAGGGCGAAGAGCAGGTCCGTGGAGGCGATCGCGAGGAAGACGATGAACAGCGGCGTGACCATCCGCTTGCCGTTCTCGCGCGTGAACAGCTTCGTGCCGTGGTACTCGGCCGTCAGCGGCAGGCGGCGCTGCGCGGCCCGCAGGATCGCGTTGTCGCCGTCCGGGTCCTCGTCGCGGTGGCGCGCCAGCTGCACCGCCGTGTAGATCAGGAAGAGCCCGAAGACCACGAACGCCCACGAAAAGGCGCTGAGGACGGCGGCTCCCAGGGCGATGAAGACCGCGCGCATCACCAGCGCCGCGGCGATGCCGAACAGCAGCACGCGCTGCTGCAGCACGTCGGGCACGGCGAACCGCGTCATGATGATCACGAAGATGAAGAGGTTGTCGACGGACAGGCTCTTCTCGACCACCCAGCCGGCGAAGTACTCGCCGCCGGCCTGCGCGCCGGCGGTGAACAGCAGGACCACGCCGAAGAGCAGCGCCACCCCGATGTAGAAGACCGACCACGCCGTCGCCTCGCGGATCTCGACGGAGTGCGGGCGCCGCGCGGCGATGACGAAGTCGAGCACCAGCAGGGCGACGACGAGGCCGATGGTGGTGCCCCACGCCAGGGCGCTGGTGCCAGCCATCGCTCGACTGTACCCAGCGGCGCCGGTCCCGCGCCCGTCGCAGGTCAGCTGGAGGTCGTGCGCGGGTCGAGGCCGGGGCCCCGCCCCGCTCAGGCCGACGTGGCCCGCTGCATGCCGCGCAGCTCCTTCTTCAGGTCGCCGATCTCGTCGCGCAGGCGCGCGGCCAGCTCGAACTGCAGCTCGGCCGCGGCCGCGTGCATCTGGTCCGACAGCTGCTGGATCAGCTCGGCGAGGTCCGCGGACGGCGCCCCGGCCGGGCGGGCGGACCCGCCGTCCCCGCCGCGCGAGCGCATGCCCGGCACCGGCGCCTTGCCGCGCGACTGCTGGCGCCCGGCGCCGCCGAGCAGCGCGGCGGTGTCGGCGTCCTCGCGGGCGATGAGGTCGGTGATGTCGGCGATCCTCTTGCGCAGCGGCTGGGGGTCCACGCCGCGCTCGCGGTTGTACGCCAGCTGCTTCTCGCGGCGCCGGTCGGTCTCCTCGATCGCCTGCGCCATCGAGGGGGTGACGCGGTCGGCGTACATGTGCACCTCCCCGGAGATGTTGCGCGCCGCACGACCGATGGTCTGCACCAGCGAGGTGGCGGAGCGCAGGAAGCCCTCCTTGTCGGCGTCGAGGATGCTCACCAGGGAGACCTCGGGCAGGTCCAGGCCCTCGCGCAGCAGGTTGATGCCGACGAGGACGTCGAACTCGCCCTGGCGCAGCTCGCGCAGCAGCTCCACCCGCCGCAGGGTGTCGATGTCGGAGTGCAGGTAGCGCACCCGCACGCCCTGGTCGAGCAGGTAGTCGGTGAGGTCCTCCGCCATCTTCTTCGTCAGCGTCGTCACCAGCACCCGCTCGTCGCGCGCGGCGCGCTCGCGCACCTGGTGCAGCAGGTCGTCGATCTGGCCCTTCGTCGGGCGCAGGACGACCTTCGGGTCGACCAGGCCCGTGGGACGGATGATCTGCTCGACGACGCCGCGCCCGCGGGAGAGCTCGTAGGGGCCCGGCGTGGCCGACAGGTAGACCGTCTGCCCGATCCGCTCGAGGAACTCCTCCCACTTCAGCGGCCGGTTGTCCATGGCGGAGGGCAGGCGGAAGCCGTGGTCGACGAGCGTGCGCTTGCGCGACATGTCGCCCTCGTACATCGCCCCGATCTGCGGCACCGTGACGTGCGACTCGTCGACGACGAGCAGGAAGTCCTCGGGGAAGTAGTCGAGGAGGGTGTTCGGCGCCGTGCCGGGCCCGCGGCCGTCGATGTGGCGGGAGTAGTTCTCGATGCCCGCGCACGTGCCGACCTGGCGCATCATCTCGATGTCGTAGGTGGTGCGCATGCGCAGCCGCTGGGCCTCCAGCAGCCTGCCCTGCGCCTCCAGCTCCGCCAGCCGCCCGGCCAGCTCGTGCTCGATGCCGGCGATGGCGCGCTCCATGCGCTCGGGGCCGGCGACGTAGTGCGTGGCGGGGAAGACGTACATCTCGTCCTCCTCGCGCAGCACCTCGCCGGTCAGCGGGTGCAGGGTGTACATGCGCTCGATCTCGTCGCCGAACATCTCGATGCGCACGGCGTGCTCCTCGTACACCGGGATGATCTCCACGGTGTCCCCGCGCACGCGGAACGTGCCGCGGGTGAACGCGAGGTCGTTGCGCGTGTACTGCATCGTCACGAACTGGCGCAGCATGTCCTCGCGGTCGATCTGCTGGCCCACGCGCAGCCGCAGCATGCGGTCGACGTACTCCTGCGGCGTGCCCAGGCCGTAGATGCACGAGACCGAGGCGACGACGACGACGTCGCGGCGGGTGAGCAGGCTGTTCGTCGCCGAGTGGCGCAGCCGCTCGACCTCCTCGTTGACCGAGGAGTCCTTCTCGATGTACGTGTCGGACTGCGGGACGTACGCCTCGGGCTGGTAGTAGTCGTAGTACGAGACGAAGTACTCGACGGCGTTGTCGGGCAGCAGCTCGCGGAACTCGTTGGCCAGCTGAGCGGCGAGGGTCTTGTTCGGCGCGAGCACCAGGGTGGGGCGCTGCAGCCGCTCGATCATCCACGCCGTGGTGGCGGACTTGCCGGTGCCGGTGGCGCCGAGCAGGACGACGTCCTTCTCGCCCGCCTCGACGCGGCGGGCCAGCTCGGCGATGGCGGCGGGCTGGTCGCCCGAGGGGGAGAACTCCGACTCGACGTGGAACGGCGCCAGGCGGCGCTGGATGTCGGTGACGGGGCGCATGATACGACGGTAAGCGCTGGCACCGACGGTCCTGTTCCCGCTGGTGAGCGGCGGTCTCAGGCCCCGGCGCGGGCCAGGACGCCGGCGATGAACGCCGTCTTGGCGCGGGCGTACGCGTCCGCGCTGGGCCAGGTGCGCGCCGCCAGCTCGTGCTTGAGCGCCGCGTACGCCGCCCGCTCGCCGGCGTCGGCGCGCAGGCGGTCGCGGAACGCCAGGGCCTCGGCCACCGCGGGGCTGCCGGCCACCCGCACGGAGCAGTCCACCGCCCGGCCCGGGTCCGCGTTCGCCGCGAACGCCCTGGGCACCGGCCGCCCCGGCGCCGTCACGGGCTCGTCCGCCCACTCCCCCGGCACGGCGACCAGCCCGGCCGCCGCCAGGTCCGCGGCCACCTCCCGCGCGGTGGGCAGGTCGGCGACCACGACCTGCAGGTCGATCACGTCCTTCGCGTCCAGCCCCGGCACGGCGGTGGAGCCGGTGTGCTGCACGTCGAGCGCCCGCTCCCCCGCCGCGCGGCGCACCCGCGCTGCCAGCCTCGCCCCGGCCGCGGCCCACGCCGGGTCCGCGGGGACGAGGACCGGCTGGTCGGGGCGCGGGGCGCGCACGCCGGCGCGCAGGTTCGCCTCGAACGGCACCAGGCGCTCGCGCCACAGCCGCTCCACCCGCTCGGCGAGGCCGGCCGGGACGCCGGCGTTGTCCAGCTCCACGTCCGCGGCGGCGCGGCGCTGCTCGTCCGTGGCCTGCGCGGCCACCCGGGCCCGGGCGTCGTCCTCGGGCGTGCCGCGCTCGGTGACGAGGCGGCGCACGCGCTCCTCGGCGCTCGCGGCGACCACGACGACGAGGTGGTAGCGGTCGCCGCGGCCCAGCTCGACCAGCAGGGGGATGTCGTGCACGACGACGGCGTCGGCGGGCGCCGCGGCGACGAGCTGCTCGGTGCGCGCGGCGATGCGGGGGTGGGTGACCGCCTCCAGCGCCCGCCGCCGCTCGGCGTCCTCGAAGACGACGCGGGCGAGCGCCGCGCGGTCGAGGGCGCCGTCCGCGCGCAGCACCCCGGGGCCGAACTCCTCGACGACGGCGGCCAGGCCCTCGGTGCCGGGGGCGACGACCTCGCGGGCGAGGGCGTCGGCGTCCACGACGACGGCGCCCAGCGCCGCCAGCTGCCGCGCCACCGTGGACTTGCCCGCCCCGACCCCGCCCGTCAGCCCCACCCGCAGCACGCCCGCGAGCCTAGGCGCCCCGCCCGCCCCGGGTGTCAGCACGACCACACCGGGGCCGCGCGCGTGTGCGACAGCAGCGCGGTCGTGCTCGGGCCCCAGGACGCCGCAGGGCCCCGGCGCGCGCCGGGGCCCTGCGGTCGGTGCTGGTCGTGCTGGCGGTGCTCAGCCGCCGGTGAGCTTCTCCCGCAGGGCCGCCAGCGCCTCGTCGGAGGCCAGGGTGCCCTCGCCGGCGCTGGCGCCGACCGAGACGGACTCGGTGCCCGAGGAGCTGTAGCTCGTCGGGGCGGCCTCGCCGCCGGACGCCGCCTCGGCGTCGCGGGTGCGCGCGTCGGCGACCTGCTTGCGGTGCGCCTCGTAGCGGGCGTGGGCCTCGGCGTACTGCCGCTCCCACTCCTCGCGCTGGCGCTCGAAGCCGGGCAGCCAGTCGTTCGCCTCCGGGTCGAAGCCCTCGGGGTACTTGTAGTTGCCCTGCTCGTCGTACTCGGCCGCCATGCCGTACAGCGACGGGTCGAACTCGTCGCTGTCCGGGTCCACGCCCTGGTTGGCCTGCTTGAGCGAGAGGGAGATCCGGCGCCGCTCGAGGTCGATGTCGATGACCTTCACGAAGATCTCGTCGCCGACGTTGACGACCTGCTCGGGCAGCTCCACGTGGCGCTCGGCCAGCTCGGAGATGTGCACCAGGCCCTCGATGCCCTCCTCCACGCGCACGAAGGCGCCGAAGGGGACGAGCTTGGTGACCTTGCCCGGAACGACCTGCCCGATGGCGTGGGTGCGGGCGAACTGCTGCCACGGGTCCTCCTGCGTCGCCTTCAGCGACAGGGAGACCCGCTCGCGGTCCATGTCGACGTCGAGGACCTCGACGCGCACCTCCTGGCCCACCTCGACGACCTCGCTCGGGTGGTCGATGTGCTTCCAGGACAGCTCGGAGACGTGGACTAGGCCGTCCACGCCGCCCAGGTCGACGAAGGCGCCGAAGTTGACGATCGAGGAGACGACGCCGGAGCGCACCTGGCCCTTCTGCAGGGTCTGCAGGAAGTTCTGGCGCACGGCGGACTGCGTCTGCTCCAGCCAGGCGCGGCGGGACAGGACCACGTTGTTGCGGTTCTTGTCCAGCTCGATGATCTTCGCCTCGAGCTCCTGGCCGACGTACGGCTGCAGGTCGCGCACGCGGCGCATCTCCACCAGCGAGGCGGGCAGGAAGCCGCGCAGGCCGATGTCGAGGATCAGGCCGCCCTTGACGACCTCGATGACGGTGCCGGTGACGACGCCGTCCTCCTCCTTGAGCTTCTCGATCGTGCCCCAGGCGCGCTCGTACTGGGCGCGCTTCTTGGACAGGATCAGGCGGCCCTCCTTGTCCTCCTTCTGGAGGACCAGGGCCTCGACCTCGTCGCCGACGCCGACGACCTCGCTGGGGTCGACGTCGTGCTTGATCGACAGCTCGCGCGAGGGGATGACGCCCTCGGTCTTGTAGCCGATGTCGAGCAGGACTTCGTCCCGGTCCACCTTGACGATGGTGCCGGAGACGATGTCGCCGTCGTTGAAGTACTTGATGGTCGCGTCGATGGCGGCGAGGAGCTCCTCGGCCGTGCCGATGTCGTTGACGGCGACCTGGGGAGCACCCGACGGCGGGGCGGTGACGGTCATGTAGGTGTGGACTCCGATGCGGACAGGGATTCGTGGGGCGGGTCTGTGGCGACGGGGGGCGGCGTGCGAACGGCACGCAGCGCACCCACCCTACAGGGTACGCAGCGCGCACGAGCAGGGTCAACGCGGGCGGGCGGAGGAGGCGGCGTGTCCGAGCACGATCACGAGCACGATCACGAGCACGAGCACGAGCACGACGACGGGGCGGGCGGGGCGCTGGCGTCGGCCGGGTACGGCCCCGCCGGCGCCCGCGAGAGCGCGCGGGCGAACCGGCGCTGGTGGGACGGGGAGTCGACCGGCTACCTGCAGGCCCACGGCGCCACGCTCGGCCGCGACCGCCTGGTGTGGGGCCCTGAGGGCCTCGACGAGGAGGACGCGCGGCTGCTCGGCCCGCCCGGAGCGCTGCGGGGCCGCGCGGTGCTCGAGGTGGGGTGCGGCGCGGGGCAGGGCGCGCGCTGGGCCGCCGCGCAGGGCGCCCGCGCCGTCGGCGTCGACCTGTCGGCCGGCATGCTGGCGCGCAGCCGCGCCCTGGACGCGCAGCTGGGCACGCGCGTGCCGGTGCTGCAGGCGGACGCCGCGGCGCTGCCGCTGGCCGACGCGGCGGTCGCGGTGGCCTTCTCCGCCTACGGGGCGCTGCCGTTCGTCGCCGACGCCGGCCGGGTGCTGGCCGAGGTGGCCCGGGTCCTGCAGCCCGGCGGCCGGTGGGTGTTCTCCACCACGCACCCGGTGCGGTGGGCGTTCCCCGACGACCCCGGGCCGGGCGGGCTGACGGCCGACCGCTCCTACTTCGACCGCACCCCCTACGTCGAGCGGGACGCCGACGGTCGCCTGCTGTACGCCGAGCACCACCGCACGATCGGCGACTGGGTGCGCCTGGTCGGCGCCGCCGGGATGCACCTGGTCGACCTCGTCGAGCCGGAGTGGCCCGAGCGCCCCCAGCCGGCGTGGGGCGGCTGGAGCGCCCTGCGCGGCCGCCTGCTGCCGGGCACGGCGGTGCTCGTGTGCTCCCGCCCCTGAGCCGCGCCGCCTGAGCGCCTCCCCGGCGGGGGGCGCGCCTCAGCGCCTCAGTGGCCGGCCTCGTGCCAGGAGGTGCCGGCGCCCACGGAGACCTCCAGCGGCACCGACAGCTGCGCGGCGCCCGCCATCTGCTGGCGCAGCAGCGCCCGCACGGCGTCGGACTCGCCCGCCGCCACCTCCACGACCAGCTCGTCGTGCACCTGCAGCAGCACGCGGGAGGCCAGCCCGCCGGCGCTCAGCGCGCGGTCGACGTCGAGCATCGCGACCTTGATGATGTCCGCGGCCGAGCCCTGGATGGGGGCGTTGAGGGCCATCCGCTCCGCGATCTCGCGGCGCTGGCGGTTGTCGCTGGTCAGGTCGGGCAGGTAGCGGCGCCGTCCCAGGATGGTCTCGGTGTAGCCGGTGGAGCGGGCCTCCTCCACGACGCCGTGCAGGTAGTCGCGCACCCGGCCGAAGCGGGCGAAGTAGTCCTCCATCAGGGTGCGGGCCTCCTCTCCGGAGATCCCCAGCTGCCGGGAGAGGCCGAAGGCGCTCAGGCCGTACGCCAGCCCGTAGGACATCGCCTTGATCTTCGCCCGCATGTCGGGGGTGACCTGCTCGGGCGGGACGCCGAAGACGCGGGAGCCGACGAAGCGGTGCAGGTCCTCCCCGGAGCGGAACGCCTCGATGAGACCCTCGTCGCCGGACAGGTGCGCCATGATCCGCATCTCGATCTGGCTGTAGTCGGCGGTCAGCAGCTGCTCGTAGCCGGGCCCGACGACGAACGCCTCCCGGATCCGGCGGCCCTCCGCCGTCCGGATCGGGATGTTCTGCAGGTTCGGGTCCGTCGAGGACAGGCGGCCCGTGGCGGCGATGGTCTGCTGGTAGGTGGTGTGGATGCGGCCGTCGTCGGCGACCGCCTTGAGCAGCCCCTCGACGGTCTGGCGCAGCCGGCTGGCGTCGCGGTGGCGCAGCAGTGCCTCGAGGAACGGGTGCTGGGTGCGGGCGAACAGCTCCGCGAGGGCGTCCGCGTCGGTGGTCCAGCCCGTCTTGGTGCGCTTGGTCTTCGGCATGCCGAGCTGCTCGAAGAGCACCACCTGCAGCTGCTTGGGCGAGCCGAGGTTGATCTGCTGCCCGTCGATGGCCGCGTAGGCGTCCTCCGCGGCCGCGGCCACCGCGTCGGCGAACTCCGACTCCAGGGCCTCCAGCCGGTCGACGTCGACGGCGATGCCGACGTCCTCCATCGTCGAGAGCACGCCCACCAGCGGCAGCTCCAGCTCGTGCAGCAGCTGCTCGCCGCCGTGCTCGCGCACCTGCTGCGCGAGCACGGCGGACAGCTCCAGCACGGCCGCGGCGCGCACCGCGGCCAGGTCGCCCTCCGCGCTCGCGGCGTCGTCGCCGACCTCGAGGGTCAGCTGCCCGGACGCCGCCACGGGCGAGGCGCCCTCGGCCCGCAGCTCGCGCTGCAGGTGGCGCACGGCGAGGTCGGCGAGGTCGTAGCTGCGCTGGTCCGGGCGGCACAGGTAGGCCGCCAGCGCGGTGTCGTCGGCCAGGCCGGCCAGGGGCAGGCCGCGGCCGGCGAGCGCGTGCAGCGGGCCCTTGGCGTCGTGCAGCACCTTGGGCCGCTGCGGGTTGGCCAGCCACGCCGCCAGCGCCGCCTCGGCGTCGGGCTCGACCTCGCGCAGGTCCACCCACGCGGCCGCGCCGTCGCCCGTCGCCACGGCGAGGCCGCTGGCGTCGCCGCGGCCGCCGGACCAGTGCCCGAGCACGCAGACGCCCGCGGCGCCCGGGCCGGCGGCGTGCTCGGCGAGCCAGGCGGCCAGGGCCGCACCGGCCGGCCGCTCGGCGACGACCTCGAACCCGCCCTCGGCCGTCGGCTCGTCGACGGTCAGCGTGGCGAACAGCCGGTCGCGCAGGACGCGGAACTCCAGGCCGTCGAAGACCCGGTGCACCTCCTCGCGGTCCCACGGCCGCCGCGCCAGGGCGTCGACGGTGACGGGGAGGTCGAGGTCGGCGACGAGCCCGTTCAGCTGCCGGTTGCGCAGCACCTGGTCCAGGTGCCCGCGCAGGCTGGCGCCCGCCTTGCCGGGCAGCTGGTCGACGGCGGCGACCAGGCCCATCAGGTCACCGTGCGTGGACAGCCACTTGGCGGCCGTCTTCGGCCCGACCCCGGGCACGCCGGGCAGGTTGTCGCTGCTCTCCCCCACGAGCGCGGCGAGGTCGGGGTAGCGCTCGGGGCGCACGCCGTACTTCTCCTCCACGGCGTCGGGGGTGATGCGCGCGAGGTCGGAGACGCCCTTGCGGGGGTAGAGCACCGTCACCTGCTCGTCGACGAGCTGGAAGGCGTCGCGGTCGCCGGTGCACACGAGCACCTCGAAGCCCTGCGCGCGGGCCTGCCGCACGACGGTGGCGATGACGTCGTCCGCCTCGTAGCCCTCGACCGAGATCACGGGGATGCGCAGCGCGGCCAGCACCTCCTTGATCAGGGGCACCTGGCCGGCGAACTCGGACGGCGTGCTGGCCCGACCGGCCTTGTACTCCGCGTACGCCTCCGTGCGGAAGGTCTGGCGGGAGACGTCGAAGGCGACGGCGACGTGGGTGGGCTCCTCGTCGCGCAGGACGTTGATGAGCATGGCCGTGAACCCGTAGACCGCGTTGGTCACCTGGCCCGTGGTGGTGGAGAAGTTCTCCGCCGGCAGGGCGAAGAACGCCCGGTACGCCAGGGAGTGCCCGTCGACGAGCAGCAGCCGGGGCCGCTCCCCCGGCTGCGCGCCGGCCCCCTGGAGATCGGCCCCCGGCTCCGGCAGCGGCTCGTCCTCCAGCTCCGGCGCCAGCTCCGGCAGCGGCCCGGGCTGCTCCGGCACGGCGGAGGCGGGCGTGGTGACCGGCGTCGTGCTCACGCCTGCCAGCCTAGGGCGCATGGACGACAGCACCCCCGTGCCCGTGGGGGCCCTCGCCGAGCGGATGGGGATCCGCCTGGTGAGCGCGGACCCGCAGCGACTGGTCGCCACCATGCCGGTCGCGGGCAACACCCAGCCGCACGGCCTGCTGCACGGCGGGGCGAGCGTCGTGCTCGCCGAGACCCTCGGCTCCCTCGGCGCCGTGCTGCTCGCGGGCCCGGGGCGCACCGCGGTCGGGGTCGACGTCAACGCCACGCACCACCGGGCGGTGCGCACCGGCGAGGTCACCGCCACCGCGGTGCCCGTGCACGAGGGGCGGACGGCGGTGACCTACGAGGTCGTCGTCACCGACGACGCCGGGCGGCGCGCGTGCACCGCCCGCATCACCTGCCTGCTGCGCGCCGCCCGGCCGCGCTGAGCCGCGCCCCCGGCACCGGCTGCAGGCCCGGGCGCGCCGCCACGGCCCCGGCCGCGCCCACGGCCACCGGCAGGCCGACGGTCGCCGCCGCGCCGACGGGATCGGCCCCGGGCGTGCCGGCGGGCACGGCCAGCTGGCGGCGGCGGCGCGCGACGAGCTGGTCCAGGGCCACCCGGCGGCGGCCGTCCTCGTGGTCCCCGGCCAGGCGGGCGCGCAGGCGGCCCGCGGCGACCACGCGCAGCGTGACCAGCGGCGCGAAGCCGAGCCGGGCGAAGAAGCGCTGCACCTCGCGGCCGCCGGGCGGCACGACGCAGGCGACCTCCTCGGCGCCCACGCGCTCGGCGGAGCACACCGCCGCCGCGAGCAGCTGGCGCGCCACACCGCGGTGGCGCCACGCGGGGTGGACGTACAGCTGGTCGACGTGGACGGCGGCGCCCCCGGTCAGCCCGAGCAGGTCGCCCAGGCGCAGCACCACCACGCCCACGGGGCCGTCGTCCGCGAGCGCCACGTGCACCTCGACGTCCGGGCGGGCGAGCACGGCCTCCACCCGCTCGCGAGGGGCGCTGACGACGGCGTGGACGGGCCCGCGCTCGGCGCCGTCCGCGCCGCGGGCGCGCTCGGCGAGCAGGATCACGAGGTCGATGTCGTCGGCGCCGACCCGGCGCACCTCGACCGTCCGTCGCTTCATGGCCGCGAGCCTCCTCCCGGCGTGCCGGTCGGCTCCGGCGCCGCCGCGAGCGTAGTGCCTGGGCTCCGCCGCGCACGTCAGGCGCGGCCGTCGGTGAGGTCGTGGCGTGCTCCCCGGCGCGGGCACCGCGCTCGGCGGAGGAGCGGTGCCCGCCGAGGTCGTCGTCCGGGGGCGCGGGTGGGCTCCTCGCACCCGGTCACCGACCCGGTCACCGCAGGACCCGGAACGGTCACGGCGCGCCCCGGAGGCGCCCAGCAGGGCGCCACCAGCGCGGACGCCGTGGCTATGCTCCCGCAGCCGGTCCCTCGCCGGGAGGGCGCCCGCCGATCGGCGGCGCCCGGACGACCACCTACGGAGGTGCCCGCGTGCGCAGAGCCGCCGCCAGCGCTCTGGGGACCCTGATCGCCGCCACCGCCCTCCTGCTCGGAGCCGGCGGCGCGGTCGCCGCCCCCGCCGCGGCCACCCCCGTCGCGGCCGTCCCGCTCCCCGCGGCGGCCGCGACGCCGGGCTCCCCCGCGGAGACCCCGCCGGGCGCCGACCCGTCGGCGTCGCCCGGGTCCGACCAGGCGCCGGCGGAGTCCGCGCCGCCGGGAGCGGAGCCGGCCGCCGGGACCGCGACCGAGGTGGTGCGGGCCCGCGTGCGCACCGGCGCCGGGGAGGACCTCGCCGGCGTCGCGGTCAGCGTCGAGCAGGACGGCCAGGAGGTGGCCGCCGGCGAGACGGACGCGCAGGGCACCGCGGACCTGCCGGTCCCCGCGCCCGGCGACTACGAGGTGCTGCTCGACGTCGACGCCCTGCCGGACGCCGCAGCCGACCTGCAGCCGCGGCAGAACCCCATCACCACCACGGTCGAGGCCGGGCAGACGCGCACGGTCGCGTTCCGCCTCGAGGAGGCCGGCGCCGCGGCCGGCGCGGAGGCCGCCGGCGGCAGCACCCGGGTGCTGCAGCTGGTCGCGAACGGGCTGCGCTTCGGCCTCGTGGTCGCCCTGGCGGCGATCGGCCTGTCGCTGATCTTCGGCACCACGGGGCTGACGAACTTCGCGCACAGCGAGCTGATCACCTTCGGGGCGCTGACGACGTACCTCTTCAACGTCGTCGCGGGGCTGCCGGTGCTGCTCGCCGCGGTGCTCGGCATCGCGGTCAGCGGGGCCTTCGGATGGCTCAACGACCGCGGCCTGTGGCAGCCCCTGCGGCGGCGCGGCACGGGCCTGATCGCCATGATGATCGTCTCCATCGGCCTGTCGCTGTTCCTGCGCTACCTGTTCCTGTTCCTCTTCGGCGGCGACTCGGCCAACTACGTCGGCTTCCAGGGGCAGGCCGGCGTCGACCTGCTCGGCCTCGGCCTGGTGCGGCTGCGGCCCGTCGACGTGGTGAGCATGGCCGTCTCCGCGGTCGTGCTCGTCGTCGTCGCCCTCGCCCTGCTGCGCACGCGCCTGGGCAAGGCCACGCGCGCCGTCTCCGACAACCCGGCGCTGGCCTCGGCGTCCGGCATCGACGTCGACCGCGTGATCCGCACGGTCTGGATCGTCGGCGCCGCCCTGGCAGGCCTGTCCGGCATCATGCTCGGCCTCCAGCAGGGCCTGAGCTTCCAGATGGGCTTCCAGATCCTGCTGCTCGTCTTCGCCGCGGTCACCCTCGGCGGCCTCGGCACGGCGTTCGGGGCGATCCTCGGCAGCATCGTCGTCGGCGTCTTCGTCGAGGTCAGCACCCTCGTGGTGCCCACCGAGCTGCGCAACGTCGGCGCGCTCGCCATCCTGATCATCATCCTGCTCGTGCGGCCCCAGGGCATCCTCGGCCGCGCCCAGCGGGTCGGCTGAGGAAGGGGTCCGCCCGTGGACTGGGGATCGATCCTCTCCAACGCCGTCGGCGCCGCCGTGGGGCTCGACACCGTCATCTACGCCCTCGCCGCGATCGGCCTGAACATCCAGTTCGGGTACGCCGGCCTGCTGAACTTCGGCCAGTCGGCCTTCGCCGCCATCGGCGCCTACGGCATCGCGACCATGGTCTCGGTGGCCGGGCTGCCGCTGTGGGTCGGCGTCGGGGCCGGCATCGCCGGCGCCGTCCTGTTCGCGCTGCTGCTCGGCGTGCCCACCCTGCGGCTGCGCGCCGACTACCTCGCCATCGCCACGATCGCGGCCGCCGAGATCGTGCGCCTGGTGGCCCGCTCGAACACGATGACGGAGTACACGGGCGGCTCCAACGGCCTCACGGCGTTCGCGGAGGGCTTCTACGCCCTCAACCCGCTCCCCCCCGGCAGCTACGGGTTCGGGCCGTTCACCTACACCGAGCGGTCCGCGTGGATCCTCCTCGTCGGCTGGGCGCTGGTCGCGCTCGCCTCCCTGCTCACCTGGCTGCTCATGCGCAGCCCGTGGGGGCGGGTCTTGAAGGGCATCCGCGAGGACGAGGACGCCGTGCGCGCGCTCGGCAAGAACGTCTACGCCTACAAGCTGCAGGCCCTCGTCCTCGGCGGCGTCGTCGGGGCGCTCGCGGGCTTCGTCTTCGCCCTCGGGCGCGCCGCGGTGCAGCCGGACAACTACGGCACCGCGTTCACCTTCTTCATGTACACGGTGCTGCTGCTCGGCGGCGCCGCCCGCGTGCTGGGCCCCGTCGTCGGGGCGGCGGTCTTCTGGGTCGTCCTGTCGCTGACCGAGAACGTGCTCATCGGGCTCATCGGCTCCGGCGTCGTCCCCGAGTCCCTGCTCACGACGTCCCAGGTCGGCCAGGTGCGCTTCATGCTCGTGGGCCTGGCCCTCATGCTGCTCATGATCTTCCGACCGCAAGGCATCTTCGGCGACCGCAAGGAGCTGGCGATCGATGCTCGCTGACCCGCCCCACACCGCGGCGTCCTCCACCCCCGCCAAGGACGCCGCCACGCGCGCCCTGGCCGACGTCCCGCGCGTGCCCGGGGCCCCCAAGCCCGACCCGATCCTCGTCGCCGACGGCGTCGTTCGGCGCTTCGGCGGCCTCACCGCCGTCGACGTCGCCCACGTGGAGGTCCAGCGGGGCGCGATCACCGCCCTGATCGGCCCCAACGGCGCCGGCAAGACGACGTTCTTCAACCTGCTTACCGGCTTCGACCGCCCGGACGCCGGCACGTGGACCTTCGAGGGCAGCGACCTCGCGCGCGTGCCCGCGCACAAGGTCGCCCGCCGCGGCATGGTCCGCACCTTCCAGCTCACCAAGGCGCTCTCGCGCATGAGCGTGCTGCAGAACATGCTCCTCGGCGCCTCCGGGCAGCGCGGGGAGAGCCTGCTGCGGGCCCTGGTGCCGGGCGCCTGGCGCTCCCAGGAGCGGGCCAACACCGAGCGCGCCCACGAGCTGCTGCGCCGCTTCAAGCTCGACGCGAAGGCCGACGACTTCGCCGGCAGCCTCTCCGGCGGCCAGCGCAAGCTGCTGGAGATGGCGCGCGCCCTGATGAGCTCCCCGCAGATGGTCATGCTCGACGAGCCCATGGCCGGGGTGAACCCCGCGCTGACGCAGTCGCTGCTCGGGCACGTGAAGGACCTGCGCGAGCAGGGCATGACCGTGCTCTTCGTCGAGCACGACATGGACATGGTCCGCGACATCTCGGACTGGGTCGTCGTCATGGCGCAGGGCACCGTCGTCGCCGAGGGCCCCCCGGACGCCGTCATGGCCGACCCGGCCGTCATCGACGCCTACCTGGGCAGCCACCACGACGCGCCGCTGACCGAGGAGGACGAGCGCGCCCAGCTCGCCGAGGTCGAGCGCGCCGTCGAGGCCGAGATCGAGGGAGAGCACCGATGAGCCACCCGGCGTCCGTGCAGACCGGCGACCGCTCCGCGCACGTCGCGGCCGCCGAGGGCGCGCTGCTGCGCGCGGACGAGCTCGTCGCCGGCTACTTCCCCGGCGTCAACATCCTCGACGGCACCGACCTGCACTGCCGCGAGGGCGAGCTCGTCGGCATCATCGGCCCCAACGGCGCCGGCAAGTCGACGCTGCTCAAGGCGCTGTTCGGGCTGGTGAAGATCCGCAGCGGGACGGTGCGCCTGCGCGGGGAGGACATCACGGGGCTGCGCGCCGACCAGCTCGTGCGCCAGGGCGTCGGCTTCGTGCCGCAGACCAACAACGTCTTCCCCTCCCTGACCATCGAGGAGAACCTGCAGATGGGCGCCTACCAGAGCCCGGCGAGGTTCAAGGAGCGCTTCGAGGCGGTCACCGACCTCTTCCCGGCCCTCGGTGCGCGCCGCGCCCAGCGGGCGGGCTCCCTCTCCGGCGGCGAGCGGCAGATGGTCGCCATGGGCCGCGCGCTGATGATGGACCCCTCGGTGCTCCTGCTCGACGAGCCCAGCGCGGGCCTGTCCCCCGTGATGCAGGACGAGGTGTTCCTGCGCACGCGCCAGATCAACCGCGCCGGCGTCTCCGTGGTGATGGTCGAGCAGAACGCCCGGCGGTGCCTGCAGATCTGCGACCGGGCCTACGTGCTCGACCAGGGCCGCAACGCCTACACGGGCACCGGACGGGAGCTGGCCAGCGACCCGAAGGTCACCGAGCTCTACCTGGGCACGCTCGCGAAGGTCTGACGCGCGCGCGGCCCACCGGGCCGGGCGCAGGACGACGGAGGGCGCCACCCGGTCCCGGGTGACGCCCTCCGCGCTCGAGCGGAGCGGTCAGCCCAGCGAGCCCTCGCGGTACTCGATGTTGCTGTACATGTTGTCGGGGCCGTACTGGTAGATCCCGATCGTCGCGCGCGTCGGATCGCCGTTCTCGTCGAACTCGACCGGGCCGGAGAAGCCGTTGTAGTCGATGTCCTCACCGGCGTCGAGCAGGCCCGCGCACTCCTCGTACGAGGTGCACGCGGTGCCCTCGCGGCTGACGCCCTGCAGCTCCGCGGCGATCGCCGTGCCGGCGTCGGAGCCCGCGACATTGGCCGCCAGCCCGATCAGCACGGTCGCGTCGTAGGCCTCGGGGGCGTACTCGAAGCCGTTCAGCGCCGGGTCCACCTCCTTGAGGCGGGCCTGGAACTCCGCGGACGTCGCCGAGCCCGGCAGGGTGCCCTTGACGCCCTCGAGCGTGCCGGGGGCGAACTCCTCGCCGTAGTTCGACAGGTTGCCGTCGACGAAGTAGGTCGGCAGGTCCTGCGGGCCGGAGCCCTGGGCGACGAGCGCGTTGACGATCCGGACCGTCTGGTCGAAGCCGATGACGACCAGGGCCTCCGGCTGCGCCGCGAGGACCTCGGAGACCTCCGCGTCGAAGGTCGGCGCGTCGGGGTTGAAGACGACGTTCGCCACGACCGAGCCGCCGCCGGCCTCCACCGAGGAGGTGATGTTCTCCGCCAGCCCCGAGCCGTACGGGTCGTCGATCGTCAGCAGCGCCACGTCGAGGTGGCCGTCGCTGACCACCAGGTCCCCCATCACGCGGCCCTGCAGGACGTCGGACGGCGCGGTGCGGAAGTACAGGCCGTCGTCCTCGTAGTCGGTGAAGACCGGCGAGGTGTTGGCCGGGCTGAACTGGACGACGCCGGCGCCGGTGATGGCGTCGATGACGGTCTGGGAGACCCCGGAGGACGCCGCGCCGACGATCGCGTCGGCGTTCGCGCCCAGCAGGCGCTGCACCGTCTGGGAGGCGATGTCGGTGGTGGCGTCACCGGAGTCGCCCTCGACGTACCCGACGTCCTGGCCGTTGAAGCCGCCGGCGGCGTTGATGTCGGAGATGGCCAGCTCGACGCCGGCGAACTCCGGCGGACCGAGGAAGGCGAGGCTGCCGGTCTGCGGCAGCAGCGAGCCGATGGTCAGGACGCCGTCGCCGGTGTTCTGCTCGGCCGGGGCGCTGCTGCTGCTGCCGCTCTCGGACGCGCTGGGCTCCGCCGCCGTCTCCTCGCCGCCGCCACCGCACGCGGTGAGCGCGAGACCGGCGACGCCGAGGACCGCGACCGCGCGCGCACCGCGCAGAGGTCCGTTCATGGGGTCTCCTCCGTTGGGGACTCGGCGCAGGAGACTCCTGCGCCGCTCAGGGTGGGGGGAACCTAACCGGCCGCGGCGCGGGCGCGGACACCCGAGGGACGGTCGTTGTGGAGTCGTGACCTGCGAGGACCCGGCGCGCCACCGTGGATCACGACGGGTGACGGACCGTCAGGCGGAGCCGACCTGCGACAGGACGGCGTCGGCCACCTCGCGCATGGTCAGCCGGCGGTCCATCGACGTCTTCTGGATCCACCGGAACGCCTCGGGCTCGGTCAGGCCCATGCGGGTCATCAGCAGGCCCTTCGCGCGCTCGACGCGCTTGCGGGTCTCGAAGCGCTCGGTGAGGTCGGAGACCTCCTTCTCCAGCTCCGAGATCTCCTGGAAGCGGGAGACGGCGATCTCCACCGCCGGCAGCAGGTCGGCGGAGGTGAACGGCTTGACGACGTAGGCCATGGCCCCCGCGTCGCGGGCGCGGTCGACCAGCTCGCGCTGGGAGAAGGCGGTCAGCAGCACGACCGGGGCGAGGCGGGCGCGGCCGATCCGCTCGGCGGCGCTGATGCCGTCCAGCACCGGCATCTTCACGTCCATGACCACGAGGTCGGGCAGGGTCTCCTCGACGAGCCGGACGGCGCTCTCGCCGTCCCCGGCCTCCCCGACCACGTCGTAGCCGGCGTCGCGGAGGATCTCCACGACGTCCAGGCGGATGATCGCCTCGTCCTCGGCGACCACGACGCGCCGCCGCGGCGGGACGGACTGGGCGCCGGGCTCCTGCTCCTCGCTCACGCCGGTACCCTATCCAGGCGCAGGGCAGCGGCGACCGCCCGCCCGAGCCCCGGTATTCCAATCGGCAGAGAAGATCGTCTCAAAAGCGATTCAGTGTGGGTTCGAGTCCCACCCGGGGCACCGTCGGACCTCCGCGGCACGGTGCCGCGCCAGCCGCCGGGCTCCACCTCGGCGACGGCTGCACCAGCGCGCACGCCCGCGGCGTCCACGCCCTGCGCGTCGCCTGCTGCGACGACCACCCGGGCCTCGTGGACGAGTGCGAGGAGTCCATGAGGGCCGTCCACGCGGGCGCGGTCCTCCGGTGCGCCGAGCCGGGGCGCACCAGCGTCGAGACGATGTGGGAGCACTGGCCGTGCGTCTTCCCCCAGCACGGGCCGGGGCGCAAGCACGAGCAGGAGATCCGCCCGGAGCAGTGGACCCGGCCCGCCGAGCGCCAGGTCTCCGTCGCGCGGCGCGGGTCCGTGGCGGTCCTGGGCCAGCACGTCGGGCCCGAGCACTGACGTCGAGCGGGCTCAGCCGCCCTGCGTGTTGCCGATCCGGTGCACCCGCACGGCGTTCGTCGAGCCCGGCGTGCCCGGGGGCGCCCCGGCCACGATGACGACCGTCTGGCCCTCGGTGACGTCGGCGGCGGCGAGCAGGGCCTGGTCGACCTGCGCGACCATCTCGTCGGTGGTCTGCACGAACGGCACCAGGAACGCCCGGATGCCCCAGGTGAGGGACAGCTGGTTGCGCACGGCGGGCTCGGGGGTGAACGCCAGCGTCGGGATGCCGGAGCGCAGCCGGGCCATGCGCCGGGCGGAGTCGCCCGTGACGGTGAAGGTCGCCAGGTAGTCCGCGCCGATCATCTCGCCGATCTCGCGCGCCGCCCACGTGACGGCGCCGCCCTGCGTGTGCGGCGTGGTGCCGAGCGGGCGGATGCGGTCCAGGCCCAGGTCCTCGGTGCTCTCGATGATCCGGGCCATCGTGCGCACGGTCTGCACCGGGTACTCCCCCACGCTGGTCTCGCCGGAGAGCATGAGGGCGTCCGCGCCGTCGAGGACGGCGTTGGCGACGTCGGAGGCCTCCGCGCGCGTCGGCCGCGGCGCGGTGATCATCGACTCGAGCATCTGGGTGGCGACGATGACGGGCTTGGCGTTGCGCCGGCACAGCTCCACGGCCCGCTTCTGCACCAGCGGCACCTGCTCGAGCGGCAGCTCCACCCCGAGGTCGCCGCGGGCCACCATGACGCCGTCGAAGGCGTCCACGACGCCGCGCAGGTCCTCCACCGCCTGCGGCTTCTCGACCTTGGCGAGGACGGGGACGCTCACGCCCTCCTCCGACATGATCGAGCGCACGTCGAACACGTCGGCGCCGCTGCGCACGAAGGAGAGCGCGATGAGGTCGACGCCCTGGCGCAGCCCCCAGCGCAGGTCCTCGGCGTCCTTGTCGGTGAGGGCGGGCACGCTGACCGAGACGCCGGGCAGGTTGATGCCCTTGTTGTTGGACACGGCCCCGGCGACGACGACCTCGGTGAGCACGCGGGGGCCGTCGACGGAGACCACGCGCAGCGCGACCCGGCCGTCGTCGACGAGCAGCGGGTCACCGGGCGAGACGTCGCCGGGCAGCCCCTCGTACGTGGTGGAGCAGATCTCCGCCGTGCCGGGCACGTCCTCCGCGGTGATGGTGAACCGGTCGCCCACGGCGAGGAAGTGGGGGCCGTCGACGAAGCGCCCGAGCCGGATCTTCGGGCCCTGCAGGTCGACGAGCACCGCCACCGGCCGGCCCGTCTCCTCGCTGGCCCGCCGCACGTTCGCGTACGAGGCGGCGTGGACGTCGTGGCTGCCGTGGGAGAGGTTGAGGCGGGCGACGTCCATGCCGGCCTCCACGAGCGCCCTGATCTGCTCGTAGGAGGAGACGGCCGGGCCCAGCGTGCAGACGATCTTCGCGCGGCGCATGCGGGGAGCCTATGGCCTGGCTCAGACCGCCAGGGGGCGGGTGCGCGGGGTCACCGGCGCCGGCAGGGTGCTCTCCGCGCCGCGCAGGTGGGCGTCGACGGCGGCGGCGCAGGCGCGGCCCTCGGCGATGGCCCACACGATGAGGGAGGCCCCGCGACCGGCGTCGCCGGCGACGAAGACGCCCTCGCGCGAGGTCATCCACCGCTCGTCGCGCGCCAGCGCACCGGTGCGGTCGACCTCCAGGCCGAGCTGCTCGACGAGCGGCATGGGCTCGACGCCGGTGAACCCCAGGGCGAGCAGCACCAGCTGGGCGGGCAGCACCTGCTCGGAGCCGTCGACCACCTCGTAGGTGCGGTCCGGCAGGCGGCGCACCTCCACGAGCCGCACGCCCGCCACGGCGCCGGTGCCGTCGTCGACCAGCTCGGTGGTGCTGGCCTGGTACAGCCGCTCCCCGCCCTCCTCGTGGGCGGTGGAGGTGCGGAAGACGAGCGGGTACGTCGGCCAGGGCTGGGTGCTCGCGCGGTCCTCGGGCGGCTGCGGGCCGATCGCCAGCTGCGTGACCGAGCGGGGGCGCTGGCGGTGCACCGTGCCGAGGCAGTCGGCGCCGGTGTCGCCGGCGCCGATGACGACGACGTCCTTGCCCGTGGCGGTGATCTGGTCGGGCACCGCCTGGCCGAGGGCCTCCCGGTTGCCCTGCGGCAGGTACTCCATCGCCTGGTGCACCCCGCGCAGCTGCCGGCCCGCCACGGGCAGGTCGCGCGGCGCGAGGGCCCCCACCGTGAGGACGACGGCGTCGTAGCGCTCGGCGAGGGCGGCGGCGTCCACGTCGACCCCGACGTCCACGCCGGTGCGGAACCGGGTGCCCTCGGCGCTCATCTGCGCGACGCGGCGGTCGATGTGCCGCTTCTCCATCTTGTACTCGGGCACGCCGTAGCGCATCAGGCCGCCGACGGCGTCGTCGCGCTCGTAGACGGCCACGGTGTGGCCGGCGCGGGTCAGCTGCTGGGCCGCCGCCAGGCCCGCGGGCCCGGAGCCGATGACGGCCACGGTGCGGCCGGTCAGCCGCTCCGGCGGCTGCGGCGCGACCCAGCCCTGCTCCCAGGCGCGGTCGGCGATGGCCTCCTCGACCTGCTTGATCGTCACGGCGTCCTGGTTGATCGCCAGGACGCACGCGCTCTCGCAGGGCGCCGGGCACAGCTTGCCGGTGAACTCGGGGAAGTTGTTCGTCGAGTGGGCCCACTTCACCGCCTCGCGCCACTCCCCGCGCCGGGCCAGGTCGTTCCACTCGGGGATGGGGTTCCCCAGCGGGCAGCCGTTGTGGCAGAACGGGATGCCGCAGTCCATGCAGCGGCCCGCCTGGCGGCGCAGCAGGTCCTCGGCCGGGCGCTCGTAGACCTCGCGCCAGTCCATGATCCGCACGGGGACCGGGCGGCGCGGCGCCGTCTCGCGCTGGCGCACCTCCAGGAACCCTCGGGGGTCAGCCACGGGTCACCTCCAGGATCTGCTGCCACACCCGGCTCCCGTCGGGGTCCAGGCCCTGCTGCTCCGCCTGCGCCCGCAGCTGCGTGACGCGGGCGTAGTCGCGCGGCACGAGCCGGCGCACCCGGGACGCGACCGCGCCCGGGGTCTCCAGCAGCGCCTGCGCCACGGTCGAGCCGGTCTCCTCCGCGTGGCGGCGCAGCAGGGTCGAGACCAGCGCCTCGTCCGCCTCGTCCAGGTCGTCGAGCACCAGCTCGCCGGAGGACAGCGCCGCGGCGTTGACGCGCGCCGGCGAGGCGTCGAGGAGGTAGGCGGTGCCGCCGGACATGCCGGCGCCGAAGTTGCGCCCCGTCGGCCCGAGCACGAGCACGGTGCCGCCGGTCATGTACTCGCAGCCGTGGTCGCCGGCGCCCTCGACGACGATGGTGGCGCCGGAGTTGCGCACGGCGAACCGCTCGCCGACCCGGCCGCGCAGGAACGCCTCCCCCGACGTCGCCCCGTAGCCGATGGTGTTGCCGGCGATGACGTTGTCCTCGGCGGCGAAGCCGGCCCGCTCGTCCGGCGCCACGACGACGCGCCCGCCCGACAGGCCCTTGCCGACGTAGTCGTTGGCGTCGCCGACCAGGCGCAGCGTGATGCCGGAAGGCAGGAACGCCCCGAAGGACTGGCCCGCCGAGCCGGTCAGCGTGAGGTCGATGGTGCCGTCCGGCAGGCCGTCGGGTCCGAAGCGGGCGGTCACCTCGTGCCCGAGCATCGTGCCCACGGTGCGGTTGACGTTGCGCACGCCCGTGCGCGCGCGCACGGGCTCGCGCTGCTCGAGGGCGTCGCGGCTCATGGCGATCAGCTGGTGGTCCAGGGCCTTCTCCAGGCCGTGGTCCTGCGCGGCGCTGCGGCGCAGCGAGGCGCCCTCGGGCAGGGCCACCTCGTGCAGCACGGGGCTCAGGTCGAGGCCGGAGGCCTTCCAGTGGTCGACGGCGCGGCGGGTGTCGAGCACGTCGACCCGCCCGACCGCCTCGTCCAGGCTGCGGAAGCCCAGCGCCGCCAGGTGCTCGCGCACCTCCTCCGCCAGGTACTCGAAGAAGGTCATCACGAACTCCGGCCTGCCGTCGAAGCGGGCCCGCAGCTCCGGGTTCTGGGTCGCGACGCCGACCGGGCAGGTGTCGAGCTGGCAGACGCGCATCATGATGCACCCGGAGACCACCAGCGGTGCGGTGGAGAAGCCGTACTCCTCGGCGCCGAGCAGCGCGGCGATGACGACGTCCCGCCCGGTCTTCAGCTGCCCGTCGACCTGCACGGAGATCCGGTCGCGCAGCCCGTTGAGCAGCAGCGTCTGCTGCGTCTCGGCCAGGCCCAGCTCCCAGGGCGCCCCGGCGTGCTTGAGGGACGTCAGGGGCGCGGCCCCCGTTCCGCCGTCGTGCCCGGAGACCAGGACGACGTCGGCGTGGGCCTTGCTCACGCCCGCCGCGACCGTGCCGATGCCGAACTCCGAGACGAGCTTGACGTGCACGCGCGCGTCGGGGTTGGCGTTCTTCAGGTCGTGGACGAGCTGGGCGAGGTCCTCGATGGAGTAGATGTCGTGGTGCGGCGGCGGGGAGATCAGCCCCACGCCGGGGGTGGAGTGCCGCGTGCGGGCGATGTTCGGGTACACCTTCGACCCGGGCAGCTGGCCGCCCTCGCCCGGCTTCGCGCCCTGCGCCATCTTGATCTGCAGGTCGGTGGCGTAGGTGAGGTAGGCGCTGGTGACGCCGAAGCGCCCGGAGGCCACCTGCTTGATCCGGCTGCGCCGCTCCGGGTCGAGCAGGCGCTCGACGTCCTCGCCGCCCTCCCCGGAGTTCGAGCGGGCCCCGAGGCGGTTCATGGCGATGGCGAGGGTCTCGTGCGCCTCCGCGGAGATGGAGCCGTAGCTCATCGCGCCGGTGGAGAAGCGCTTGACGATCTCCGAGACCGGCTCGACCTCGGCCAGCGGCACGGGCGGGCGCTGGCCGTCGCGGAAGGCGAACAGCCCGCGCAGCGTCATCAGCCGCTCCGACTGGGCGTCGACCGCCCGGGTGTACTGGCGGAAGACGTCGTAGCGGCGGGCGCGCGTGGCGTGCTGGAGCCGGAAGACGGTCTCCGGGTCGAACAGGTGCGGCTCGCCCTCACGGCGCCACGCGTACTCGCCGCCGACGTCCAGGCGCCGGTGGGCCAGGTGCACGCCGTCCGGCGGGTACGCCCGCGCGTGGCGCTGGGCCACCTCCTCGGCGACGACGTCGATGCCGATGCCGCCGAGCTGGGTGGTGGTGCCGGTGAACCAGCGGTCGACCAGCTCCTGCGAGAGCCCGATGGCCTCGAAGACCTGCGCCCCGCGGTAGGAGGCCACGGTGGAGATGCCCATCTTGCTCATCACCTTGAGCACGCCCTTGCCGAGCGCGTAGATGAGGTTGCGCACGGCCCTCTCCGGCGTCACGCCGGTCAGGACGCCGTTGCGCACGAGGTCCTCCACGGACTCCATCGCCAGGTACGGGTTGACGGCGGCCGCGCCGTAGCCGACGAGGAGGGCGACGTGGTGCACCTCGCGCACGTCGCCGGCCTCGATCACGAGGCCCACCTGGGTGCGGGTCTTCTCCCGGATCAGGTGGTGGTGCACGGCGCTGGTCAGCAGCAGCGAGGGGATGGGCGCCCACACGGCGTCCGAGTCGCGGTCGGAGAGGACGACGAAGCGGGCGCCGCCGGCGATGGCCGCGGAGACCTCGGCGCAGACCTCCCGCAGCCGCCGCTCGAGCTCCTCGCCGCCGCCCGCGACCCGGTACAGGCCCCGCACCCGGGCGGTGGCGAAGCCGGGCAGGTCCCCGTCGCGGTTGATGTGGGTGATCTTCGCGAGCTCGTCGTTGTCGATCACCGGGAACGGCAGGGTGAGCTGGCGACAGTGCGCCGGGGTGGCGGCCAGCGCGTTGCGCTCGGGCCCCATGGTCACGGACAGGCTGGTGACGACCTCCTCGCGGATGGCGTCCAGCGGCGGGTTCGTCACCTGGGCGAAGAGCTGGGTGAAGTAGTCGAAGAGCAGCCGCGGGCGCGTGGACAGCACCGCGATCGGGGTGTCGGTGCCCATGGACCCCACCGGCTCGGCGCCGGCCCTCGCCATGGGGGCGAGCAGCACCCGCATCTCCTCCTCGGTGTACCCGAACGCCTGCTGGCGGCGGGTGACCGAGGCGTGGGTGTGCAGGACGTGCTCGCGCTCGGGCAGGTCCTCCAGGCGCACCATGCCCGCGTGCAGCCACTCCCCGTAGGGGTGCTCGGCGGCCAGCGCGCCCTTGACCTCCTCGTCCTCGACGATGCGGCCCTCGGCGGTGTCGACGAGGAACATGCGGCCCGGCTGCAGGCGGCCCTTGCGCACGACGCTGGCGGGGTCGAGGTCGAGCACGCCGACCTCGCTGGCGAGGACGACCAGGCCGTCGTCGGAGACCCAGTACCGCGAGGGGCGCAGGCCGTTGCGGTCGAGGACGGCGCCGATGAGCGTGCCGTCGCTGAAGGTCACGCAGGCCGGGCCGTCCCACGGCTCCATGAAGGTGGAGTGGAACTCGTAGAAGGCGCGGCGGGCCGGGTCCATCTCGGCGTGGTTCTCCCACGCCTCCGGGATCATCATGAGCACCGAGTGCGGCAGGGAGCGGCCGGACAGGTGCAGCAGCTCGAGCACCTCGTCGAAGGACGCCGAGTCGCTCGCGCCCGGCGTGCACACCGGGAACAGGCGCGACAGGTCGCCCTCGACGGCGTCGGTGGCCAGCTGCGACTCGCGCGCGCTCATCCAGTTGCGGTTGCCGCGCACGGTGTTGATCTCGCCGTTGTGGGCGATGTAGCGGAACGGGTGCGCCAGCGGCCAGGACGGGAAGGTGTTGGTCGAGAACCGCGAGTGCACGATCGCCAGCTCGGTGGCCAGGCGCCGGTCCGACAGGTCGGGGAAGAACGGCTCCAGCTGGCCGGTGGTGAGCATGCCCTTGTAGACGAGCGTGCGGGAGGACAGGGAGGCGAAGTAGACCGCCGCCTCGCGCTCGGCGCGCTTGCGCAGCGCGAAGGCGAGGCGGTCCAGCGCCACGCCGGTGGCGCCCTCGTGGCGCCCGGCGCCGGCCACCAGCAGCTGCCGGAAGCGCGGCATGCACCCGCGCGCGGTGCGCCCGACGAGGTCGGCGGCCACCGGCACCTGCCGCCAGGCCAGGACGGCGAGGCCCTCCTGCTCGGCCAGGGCCTGCACGGCGGCGCGCGCGCCCGCCTCCTCCGCGTCGTCGTCCGGCAGGAAGCCCAGGCCGACGGCGTAGGCGCCGGCCGGTGGCAGGTCGGTGCCCTGCTCGGCGAGCACCTCGCGCAGGAAGGCGTCGGGGACCTGCACGAGGATGCCGGCGCCGTCGCCGGTGTCGACCTCGGAGCCCGTGGCGCCGCGGTGGTCGAGGTTGCGCAGCGCCGTCAGGGCGTGGTCGACGATGTCGTGACCCGCGCTGCCGCGCATGGTCGCCACGAAGGCGACGCCGCAGGCGTCGCGCTCGGCGGAGGCGTCGTAGAGCCCCTGGTCGGCGGGCTGCGCGGAGAAGCGCTGCAGGGCGGGGGCGACGTGCTGGACCATGGGCACCGTCCTCGGTGGCGCCGGGCCGCTGCGCGGGCGGCGCGGAGTGTTCGACGTGGTGGTGAGGCGTGGCGGTCGGCGTGGCGGAGGGTGTTGCTCTGGTGGTACCTCCGGCGCGGGACGACGGCGGCCCGGCACGAACGGCTCAGGCTAGCACCCGCACGGCCGCGCACGGGTCGTGGGACGGATTCCACCCGTCCCAGATGCCGGACGCCGTGGCCGGATGCTGGGACGGCGCGGGAGGGACGGAGCGGTTCGGGCGCCGCTCGGGCGCGGCTCGGGGGCGGGCGGTCAGGGCCGCGGCGGGTCCGCCGGACGGGCTCCGGCGGACCCGGCCGCGGCGGCTGCGGTCGCGGCGTCCGGGTGCGGCGCGAGCAGCACCTCGGCCTCGCGCCCGCGCCGGGCGTAGAGCAGGCCGACGAGGCCGACGACGCCGACCCCCAGCGACGTCCACACGTTCAGGCGCAGCCCGAGCACCTGCTCGGCCGGGTCGACGCGCAGCGTCTCGATCCACCCCCGGCCCAGGGTGTAGAGGACGACGTAGCCCCAGAAGACCCTGCCGTGCCCGAGGCGCCAGCGGCGGTCCGCCCACACCAGCACGGCCGCGGCGACGACGTTCCACAGCGCCTCGTAGAGGAAGGTCGGGTGGAAGGCCCCGACGTCCGCGAAGCCGGCGGGGCGGTGGGCCGGGTCGATGGCCAGCCCCCACGGCAGGTCGGTGGGGCGGCCGAACAGCTCCTGGTTGAACCAGTTGCCCAGGCGCCCGACGGCCTGGGCGAGCAGCAGGCCGGGCGCCAGCGCGTCGGCGAAGGCCGAGAAGCGCATGCCGGAGCGCCGGCACCCGATCCACGCCCCGACGGCCCCCAGCGCGACGGCGCCCCAGATGCCCAGCCCGCCCTGCCAGATGAACAGGGCCCGCACCGGGTCGCCGCCGGCGCCGAAGTACGCGTCCGGGGAGGACAGGACGTGGTAGAGGCGCCCGCCGACGATCCCGAACGGGACCGCCCACAGCGCCACGTCGGCGACCTGGCCCGGCAGGCCGCCGCGGGCGCGCCAGCGGCGGTCGGTGACGACGATCGCCACCGCGATGCCGGCGAGGATGCACAGCGCGTAGGCCCGCAGCGGCACGGGGCCGAGGTGCCACACGCCCGTGGCGGGGCTGGGGATCTCCGCGAGCACCGGGCCCGCCAGCGCGAGCGCGCTCACGAGCGGGCCGGGGCGCCGCGCACGCCCTCGGCGAGGCCCGCGGTCAGGGACGCCAGGGCGTCCACGCCGCCCTCGTCCAGCGCGCGCACGAGCGCCGAGCCGACGATGACGCCGTCGGCGAAGGAGGCGACCTCGGCGGCCTGCTCGGGCGTGGAGACGCCGAGGCCCACGCACACCCGCTGCGCCCCCGCCTCGCGGGTGGCCGCGACGAGGCCGCGGGCCGCCGGGCCGACGGCCGAGCGCGCCCCGGTGACCCCCATGGTGGAGGCGGCGTAGACGAAGCCGCGGCAGGCGGCGGCGGTGGACGCCAGGCGCTGCGGGCTCGAGGACGGCGCCACGAGGAAGATCCGGTCCAGGCCCAGCTCGTCACTGGCGGCGAGCCAGTCCCCGGCCTCGTCGGGGATGAGGTCCGGCGTGATCAGGCCCGCGCCGCCCGCGGCGGCGAGGTCCCGGGCGAAGGCGGCCACGCCGTAGCGGACGACGGGGTTCCAGTACGTCATCACCACGACGGGGGCGCCGGCGGCGGCGACCCGCTCGACGGCGGAGAGCACCTGCGCGGTGCGGGTGCCCGCGCGCAGGGCGGCGTCCGAGGCCGCCTGGATCACGGGCCCGTCCATGACGGGGTCGGAGTAGGGCAGGCCCAGCTCGACGAGGTCCGCGCCCGCCTCGACCACCGCCGTCGCGGCGCGCACGGAGGTCTCCAGGTCGGGGAACCCGACGGGCAGGTACGCCACGAGCGCCGCGCGCCCCCGCGCCCGCGCGGCGTCGACGGCCGCCGCGGTCGACGGACGCGGCGCCGGCGCCGGCGCTGACGCCGGCGCGGGTGCGGACGGGGTGCTGGTCACCAGCCGCCCGCCTCGGTCTCGCCGACGGGCTCGCTGACCCGCTCGACCTCCGACTGCACGAGGTCCTCGTCGCTGACCAGGTCGAACCAGCGGGCCGCCGTGTCGACGTCCTTGTCGCCGCGGCCGGAGAGGTTGACCAGCACCACGCCGTCCGGGCCCAGCTCGCGGCCGACCCGCAGCGCGCCGGCGAGGGCGTGGGAGGACTCGATGGCCGGGATGATGCCCTCGGTGCGGCACAGGAGGCGGAAGGCCTCCATCGCCTCGGCGTCCGTGACCGGCTCGTAGTGCGCGCGGCCGGTGTCGGCGAGCCAGGCGTGCTCGGGGCCGATGCCGGGGTAGTCCAGGCCGGCGGAGATGGAGTGGCTCTCCACCGTCTGCCCGTCCTCGTCCTGCAGCAGGAACGACCGGGACCCGTGCAGCACGCCCGGGGACCCGCCCGCGATGGCGGCGGCGTGCCGGCCGGAGTCCAGGCCGGACCCGCCGGCCTCCAGGCCCAGCAGCCGCACGCCGGCGTCGTCGAGGAAGGCGTGGAAGATGCCGATCGCGTTCGAGCCGCCGCCGACGCACGCGCACACGACGTCGGGCAGGCGCCCGATCAGGTCCAGGACCTGCTGGCGCGCCTCGACGCCGATGATCCGGTGGAAGTCGCGGACCATGACGGGGAACGGGTGGGGGCCGGCGACCGTGCCGAACAGGTAGTGGGTGTCGTCCACCTGCGCCACCCAGGCGCGGTAGGCCTCGTTGACGGCGTCCTTGAGGGTGCGCGAGCCGGTGGTGACGGGCACGACCTCCGCGCCGAGCAGGCGCATCCGGGCGACGTTGAGCGCCTGGCGGCGGGTGTCCTCCTCGCCCATGTACACGGTGCACCCGAGCCCGAGCAGCGCCGCGGCGGTGGCCGTGGCGACGCCGTGCTGCCCGGCGCCGGTCTCGGCGATGACCCGGGTCTTGCCCATGCGGCGGGTCAGCAGCGCCTGGCCCAGCACGTTGTTGATCTTGTGGGACCCGGTGTGGTTGAGGTCCTCGCGCTTGAGGAGCACGCGCGCGCCGCCGGCGTGCTCGGCGAAGCGCCCCACCTCGGTCAGCAGGCTCGGGCGCCCGGTGTAGGTGCGGTGCAGGGAGTCCAGCTCGGCCGTGAAGGCGGGGTCGGCCATGGCCGACAGGTGCTCGCGCTCGAGCTGCTCGAGCGCGGCGACGAGCGCCTCGGGCACGAAGCGCCCGCCGAAGGCGCCGAAGTAGGGGCCGCGCTCGCCGGCCAGCTGCGCGCTCACGCCCGCGACCCCCGGGAGACGGCGCGCAGGGACGGATGGGCGCCCGCTGCGACGAGGTCGGCGACCGCCGAGCGCGGGTCGCGGCCGGTGACGAGAGCCTCGCCGACGAGGACGACGTCCGCGCCGGCGCGCGCGTACTCGACGACGTCGTGCGGGCCGCGCACGCCGGACTCGGCGACGCGCACCACGGCGGTGGGGATGCGGTCGGCGCACGCGGCGAAGGCGCCGCGGTCGACCTGCAGGGTGCGCAGGTCGCGCGCGTTGACGCCGATCACCCGGGCGCCCGCGGCGACCGCCCGGTCGACCTCCTCGACGTCGTGGGCCTCGACCAGGGCCGTCATGCCCAGGGAGTGCACCCGCTCGACGAGGGAGACCAGCGCCTCCTGCTCCAGGGCCGCGACGATGAGCAGCACCAGGTCGGCGCCGCAGGCGCGGGCCTCCCAGACCTGGTAGGAGCTGACGACGAAGTCCTTGCGCAGCACGGGCACGTCGACGGCGGCGCGCACGGCCCGCAGGTCCTCCAGGCTGCCGCCGAAGCGCCGCTGCTCGGTCAGCACGCTGATCACGCTGGCGCCGCCCGCCTCGTACTCGCGGGCCAGGGCCGCCGGGTCCTCGATGGCGGCCAGCGGGCCCCGGCTGGGGCTGGAGCGCTTGACCTCCGCGATGACGGTCACGCCCCCGCCGTCGTCACCGCTGGGGCGCAGCGCCTCCAGGGCGCCGCGGGCGGACGGCGCGCGGCGGGCGAGGTCCTTCAGCTCGTCCAGGCTCGTGCGGGCCTGGCGCTCCGCCAGGTCGGCGCGCACCCCGACGAGGATGTCGTCCAGAACGGTCACGCACGCACTCCTCGGTCCGGGACGGGTCTCCTCCTGGCGCCGCCGATGCTATCGGCCGCTGGAGGGGTGGCGGTCCGCGCCGGTCGGTACCGTGGTCGCGAGAGATCACCGAGCAGGCACGCGACCCCCGAGGAGCAGCCGTGAGCAGCCAGGACCCGCCTCCCCCGCCCGGCCCCGGGCAGCCGCCGCACGGCTCGCAGCCCCCCTACGGCTCCCAGCCGCCGTCCTACGGCTCGCAGCCGCCCTCCTACGGCTCGCAGCAGCCGTCCTACGGCTCGCAGCAGCCGCCGTACGGCGCCTCGCAGCCCTCCTACGGCTCCCAGCAGCCCTCCTACGGCTCCCAGCAGCCGCCGTACGGCGCCTCGCAGCCCTACGGCGGCGACGCGTCCGGCTACGGCGGCTACCCGCCGGCCCCGCGCAACGGCCTCGGCACCGCGGCGCTGGTGCTGGGCGTGATCTCCCTGCTGCTGTGCTGGCTCCCGATCTTCGGGCTCCTGTTCGGCCTCATCGGCATCGTCGCGATCGTCCTCGGCGTCGTCGGCCTGCGCCGGGTGCGCCACCGCCAGGCGACCAACCGCGGCGCCGCCCTCGCCGGCGTCATCCTCGGCACCGTGGCGCTGCTGGTGTCCGTCCTCGTCAGCATCTGGTTCGGGCGCCTCGTGGGGCCGGCGGTGGTCGAGTGCAGTCAGCTGCCGACGGCGGCGGAGCAGCAGGCCTGCCTCGAGGACCAGCTCGGGGCGCAGACCGCGCCCTGACCCGCGCAGCGCGACCGCTGCCCGGCAGCCACGGCGGACGGCGCGGCACCCTCCTCGGGTGCCGCGCCGTCCGCCGTGCTCGGGGCTCAGCCGCCCGCGCGCCCGGCGTCCGGGTCGGAGCTGGCGTACCCGGAGCTGGACTTCGAGCGCCTGCCCATGAGGTGGCCGACGATCCCGCCGATCGGCATGAGCGCGATGCCGATGGCAGCGAGCCACACGACGGCGAGGATGATCCCGATCCCGCCGATGAGGGACCCGACGATGACGATGGCCACCCCGGTCCACGCGGCGACGCTGTGCCCGTGGCTCTCGGTGTGCGCCTCGGGCTGCTGCCGGCGGTCCGCGGAGGCGCGGCCGGAGGTGGGGGTGGGGTGGCTCATCTCGCTCCCGGGGCGTGCGGCGTCGCAGCGCCGGAGCGGCGCTGGGCGCCCATCATGCCAAGGGCCGTCCGCCGGCGCCCCCGCCCGCGGTCGGGTCATCGGTCGGGTCGTCCCCGCGGCTGAGCTCGTCCCACAGCGCCGAGCGCGAGGGCGCCGGCACGGCGGCGCCCTCGGCCGCCGGGTTCTCGAACCGGGCGCTGGCGCTCCAGCGCCGGCCGCGCACCCCCGCGAGGACCCCGGCGCCGGCCAGGGCCACCGCGGCCGCCAGCGCCAGCGCGGGCCAGGCGGTCAGGGCGGCGGGGGCGGTGCTCGCCGCCCCCGCCAGCCCGGTCGCCCGCGCGACGGCCGGTGCGGCCGCGGCGGCCGGGTCGCGCAGGACGGCGACCGCCCCGGCGGCGGCCCCGAGACCGGCCGCGGCGAGCAGCACCGCCGTGACGAGCACGCCGGCGCGCCGCACGGTGCTCAGCGCCGCCGACGCGGCCAGGCCCACGAGCGCGAGCGCGGGCACGACCGGGGCGGCGTCCGCGCCCGTCACCGCGAGCGACCGGAACGGGCCGGCCAGCGCGGGGCCGCCGGCCACCGCGGCGACCACCCACGGGCGCGAGGCCGCGAGCAGCACCAGCCCCGCCAGGACGAGGGCGAGGAGCACCGTGCGCGCGCGTCCGCGCGGCCGGCGCGGCGCCGCACCGGCCGACGGCGCCGTCCGCGCCACCGCTCAGCCCCCGGCGACGGGGCGCAGCGCGCCGGCGCGCGCGACCGCCGCGAGCACCGCCGCCGCCTTCGCCCGCGTCTCGGCCTCCTCGGTGGCCGGCACGGAGTCGGCGACCACGCCGGCGCCGGCCTGCACCCGCGCGGTGCCGTCGCGCAGCACCGCGCTGCGGATGACGATGGCCGTGTCGGCGTCCCCCGCGAAGTCCAGGTAGCCGGCGACGCCGCCGTACAGGCCGCGGCGCACGGGCTCCAGCTCGTCGATGAGGGCCAGGGCGCGCGGCTTGGGGGCGCCCGAGAGGGTGCCGGCGGGGAAGGTCGCGGCGAGCGCGTCGTAGGCGGTGCGCCCGGGGCGCAGGCGCCCGACGACGGTGGAGACCAGGTGCATGACGTGGCTGTAGCGCCAGGTGCGCATGAACTCGACGACCTCGACGCTGCCGGCCAGGCACACCTTGGCCAGGTCGTTGCGGGCCAGGTCGACGAGCATCAGGTGCTCGGCGCGCTCCTTCTCGTCGGCCGCGAGCTCGGCGGCCAGCTCCTCGTCCTCCTCCGGGCTCGACCCGCGCGGGCGGGTGCCCGCGATGGGGTGCGTCATCACCGTGCCGGACTCGACCTTGACGAGGGACTCCGGGCTGGAGCCGACGAGGTCGTAGCGGCGCCCGGCGGCGTCGGCGAGGCGGAACAGGTACATGTACGGGCTCGGGTTGGTGCTGCGCAGCGCCCGGTAGACCTCCAGCGCGTCGGCCGGGCAGTCGACCTCGAAGCGCTGGGAGGGCACCACCTGGAACACCTCGCCGTCGCGGATGGCGCGCTTGGCCAGGCGCACGGCGTCCTCGTACTCCTCGGCGGTGGAGGTGCGGCGCGGCTCGGGCGCGCGCACGGGCGCGCTGACGGCCACGGTGGACGGCGACGGCCGCGCCAGGCGCTCGACCATGGCGTCCAGGCGCGCGACGGCGTCCTCCCACGCCTCGTCGACGCGCTCGTCCGTGCCGTCGATGTTGACGGCGTTGGCCACGAGCAGCACCGAGGCGTCGGCGTGGTCGACGACGGCGAGGTCGGTGGCCAGGCACAGGGCCAGCTCCGGCAGGTCGGCGTCCTCGGCCGGCGGGTGCTCCAGGCGCTCCCAGCGGCGCACGACGTCCCAGCCGAGGACGCCGACGAGGCCGCCCGTCAGCGGCGGCAGGCCGGGCAGGCGGGGGGTGGCCAGCGCCGCGAGCACCGACTGCACGGCGGCCAGCGGGTCCCCCTGCACCGGCACGCCCGCCGGCGGCTCGCCGATCCAGCGCACCTGCCCCTCGTGCTCGGTCAGCACGGCGCGCGAGGCGGCCCCGATGATCGAGTACCGGGACCACACCCCGCCGTGGTCGGCGGACTCGAGCAGGAACGTGCCGACGTCCGTGCCGGCGAGCTTGCGGTACAGGCCCACCGGGGTCTCGGCGTCGGCGAGCAGGCGGCGCACGACCGGCACGACGCGGCGGTCGCGGGCCAGCTCGCGGAAGGTCGGCAGGTCCGGCCACGTGCTGCCGGCGTCCAGGACCGGGACGGCGGGGCCGGGCGCGGCGGGGCTCGGGACGGCGGTACGCTCGCTCACGCGCGCACCGCCTCGCCCGCGGGCGCGGCCCCCTGCCGGTCGACCTGCCGGTCGACCGGCAGGGGGCGCGCGTCGAAGCAGGTGCGGTCCCCGGTGTGGCAGGCTCCGCCGACCTGGTCGACCGTCACGAGGACGGCGTCGCCGTCGCAGTCCAGGGAGACCGAGCGGACGGTCTGCACCGCGCCGGAGGTGTCGCCCTTGCGCCAGTGCTCGCCCCGGCTGCGACTCCAGAACCACGTGCGGCCGGTGGTCAGGGTGCGGTGCAGCGCCTCGTCGTCCATCCACGCCACCATGAGCACCTCGCGGGTGTCGTGGGTCTGGACGACGGCGCACACCAGGCCGGCGGCGTCCCGCTTCAGCTGCCCGGAGATCCCGGGGTCGAGGGTGGAGGTCACGCGCCCATCCTCCCACCGGCACCGCCGCACCCGGCCCCGCCTCCCCGTCGTGATCGTGCAGTTCCGGTCCGCCGGCGGACCGGAACTGCACGATCACGACGAAGGGGAAGGGCAGGCGGTGGGGCCGCGGGGACGGGGCGCTCAGGTGCGCAAGGAGACCGGGTGCCACCGCCCGGCCAGGTGCTCGGCCTCGGCCGGGCCCCACGTGCCCTTGTAGTACGGCACCGGACGGGCGTCGCGGTCGAGGATCGGCTCGACGATGCGCCACTCCTCCTCGATGGTGTCGGCGCGCGCGAAGCGGTGGCGGGAGCCGTCCATCGCGTCGTCCAGCAGCCGCTCGTACGCCTCGCGCCGGTGGCCGAGGGCCTCGTCGAAGTCGACGTCGAGGTCCACCGAGGTCGTCACGGTGCGGGCGCCGGGCGCCTTGGCCTGCACGGTCATCGTGACGCCGTCGTCGTGGCCGAGGCGGAACTTGACGAGGTTCGGCTGCGGCAGGGAGCTGTCCTGGCCGGCGAACAGCAGCCGCGGCGGGCGGCGCAGCTCCACGACGGCCTCGGTGGCGCTGCCCGGCAGGTGCTTGCCGGTGCGCACGGAGAACGGCACGCCCTCCCAGCGCCAGGAGTCGATGGCCAGGCGCGTGGCCGCGAACGTCTCGGTCGTGGACCCCTCGGCGACGCCCGGCTCGTCGAGGTAGCCGACGTACTGGCCCATGACGGTGGTGGCGGGGTCGAGGGCGCGCACCTGGCGCAGCACCTTGACCTCCTCGTCGCGGTAGGCGTCGGCGTCGTCGGCGATCGGCGGCTCCATGGCGAGCAGCGCGACGACCTGCAGGAGGTGGTTCTGCAGCACGTCGCGGGTGGCGCCGACGCCGTCGTAGAAGCCCGCGCGGCCCTCCGTGCCGAAGCCCTCGGCGAGCGTGACCTGCACGCCGGCGACGTAGTTGCGGTTCCAGAACGGCTCGAGGAAGGCGTTGGCGAAGCGGAAGACCAGCAGCCCCTCGACCGACTCCTTGCCCAGGTAGTGGTCGATGCGGAAGATGCTGCGCTCCTCGAACGCCGAGACCAGGTGCTCGTTGAGCTCGCCGGCCGAGACCCGGTCGCGGCCGAAGGGCTTCTCCACCACCACCCGGCCGCGCTCGGCCAGCCCGACGTCGGCGAGCCCGCTGACCACGCGCGGGAAGACCGACGGCGGCACGGCGAGGTAGAAGACGGGCAGCTTGGCGTCCTGCAGGTGCCCGGCCAGGCGCGCGTACAGGTCGCGGTCGCCGTAGTCGCCGACGACCATCGTCAGGTTCTGCACCAGGTGCTCGAGCGCGGCGGGGTCGACGCCGCCGCGGCGGGCGGCCTGCACGGACTCGCGCGCGTAGGCGCGCAGCTGCTCGTCGTCCCACGCGGAGCGGGCGACGGCGATCACGGGCACCCCGAGCCGGCCCGCGCGCGCCATCTCGTAGATGGCGGGGAAGAGCTTCTTGCGGGCGAGGTCTCCCGTGGCGCCGAACAGCACGAGCGCGTCGGCCCTGTCGGCCATGGTCTCCTCCGGGTCCTGCGGGTGGACGGCGGTCACCGCCGATCCTGCCGGAGACCGGGCGCCGGCGGCGGGTCGGAGGGCCGGATCCGCGCGCCGGCGCCCGAGCCGGCGCCCGGTGGCACCGGTGGCACCGGTGGCTCAGGCGTGCTGGGCGGTCCACGCCGCGTGCAGGCGGGCGTAGGCGCCGCCGGCGTCGGCCAGCTGCTGCGCCGGGCCGACCTCGACGACCCGGCCGGCCGCCACGACGACGACGAGGTCCGCGGCCTCCGCCGTGGACAGGCGGTGGGCGATGGCGATCGAGGTGCGCCCGGCCTGCACCCGCTCCAGGGCCCGCTGCAGCCGCACCTCGGTGACCGGGTCCACCGCCGACGTCGCCTCGTCCAGGACCAGCAGGTCCGGGCCGGCCAGGTGGGCGCGGGCGAGGGCGACCAGCTGCCGCTCCCCCGCGGACAGCCGCTCCCCGCGCTGCCCGACCGGGGTCGCCAGGCCCTGCGGGAGCGAGTCCAGCCACCGCTGCAGGCCGAGGTCGGCCAGCGCCGCCCGCACGTCGCGCTCGTCCGCTCCGGGCCGGCCCAGTCGCACGTTGTCCCCGACGGTGGTGTCGAAGAGGAACCCCTCCTGCGGCACCGCGACGACGCGCCGGTGCAGCGAGGCGGCGCGCAGGCGGCGGGCGTCCACGCCCGAGAGCAGCACCTGCCCGGCGGCGGGGTCGACCAGGCGCGTGACGAGCCGGGCGAGGGTCGTCTTGCCCGAGCCGGTCTCCCCTACGACCGCGACGCGCGAGCCGGCGGGCAGGTGCAGGTCCACGTCGCGCAGCACGGGCGGCGGCAGCTCGCCGGCCCCGGGAGCGGGCGGGTAGGCGTAGCCGACCCCGCGCAGGCGCACGTCCACGGGCCCGGGCGGCAGGTCCTCGCCGTCCTCGCCGGGGTCCGGCACGTCCACCGGGGTGTCCAGCACCGCGATCACCCGCCGCCAGCCCGCGAGCGCGTTCTGCAGCTCGTTGAGGACCTCGGTGGCCACGAGCACCGGCTGGGTGAACAGCTGGACGAGGAAGAGGAAGGCCAGCAGCTCGCCCAGCGTGATGCGCCCGGCCAGCCCCAGCAGCGTGCCCGCCACCAGCACCAGCGCCACGACGAGGCCGGAGACCAGGACGCCGGTGGCGAAGGTGCTGGCCACGGCGACCTGAGCGCGCACGGCGTCGCGCCGGTGCGCCTCGACGGCGGCGTCCACCGCGCGCCACGTGCGCGCGGCGGCGGCGTGGGCGCGGATGGTGTCGGCGCCGACCACGGACTCCGAGACCGCGGCGAGGACGTCGCCCATCCGCTCGCGCACGCGGGCGTAGGCGCGCTGGACGCGCCGCTGCATCGGCCGGCCCGCGACCAGCAGCGGCAGGAAGCAGGCCCACACCAGCAGGGCCAGCTCCCACGAGTACGCGAGCATCAGCGCGGTGGCCAGCACCAGCTGGCCCAGGGAGAGGACGAGGACCAGCCCGCCGGTCTGCAGGAACGTGGAGATCGTGTCCACGTCGCTGGTGACCCGGGAGACCAGCGAGCCGCGGCGCTCGCGGTTCTGCGTGAGCACCGCCAGGTCGTGCACGTGGTCGAACGCGCGGGTGCGCAGCGTCGCCAGGCCGGCCTCCGAGGCGGTGAACAGGCGCACGTTCACGCGCGAGGACAGCAGGGCCGTCAGCACCACCACGGCCGCCGCCGAGCCGGTCAGCCAGGCGACGAGGCGGGGGTCGGGCCCGCCGGGGGCGAGCAGGCCCCGGTCGACGGTCTGCTGCACCGCGACCGGCACCACGACGCGCCCGAGCGTGGTCACCGCCGCCAGCGCCAGCGTCGTCCCGACGCCGCGCACCAGCTCCGGGGAGATCTCCAGCGCCCGGCGCAGGGTGCCGCGGGCCGGCGGGGGCGAGGAGGACGGCGGGGCCGCGGCGGGCGCCGCGGCGCTCACGCGGGCCCTCCGCCGCTCAGGCTGCGCTCGCGCGCGGCGCGCGCGTAGGCGGTGACGAGCTCGCGGTAGCCGGGATCGCGGGCGGCGACCTCCTCGGAGGGACCGCGGTCGACCACGCGCCCGGCCTCCAGGTGCACCACCTCGTCGGCCAGGGCGATGGTCGCGGGCCGGGAGGCCACGACGACGACGGTGGTGTCCTGACCGGCGGCGCGCACGCCGTCGAGCACGGCGCGCTCGACGGCCGGGTCCAGCGCCGAGGTCGCGTCGTCCAGGACCAGCAGGCGCGGGCGGCGCACGAGCGCCCGGGCCAGGGCGAGGCGCTGGCGCTGCCCGCCCGACAGGCTGGAGCCGCGCTCCCCCACCCGGGTGTCCAGGCCGTGCGGGAGCGCCGCGACGAACCCGTCCGCCTGCGCCAGCCGCAGCGCCTGCCACACCTGCTCGTCCCCGACCCGCCGGTGCTGCGGGACGTCCGGCTCGTCGAGGCCGAGGGTGGTGTTGCCCCGCACGGTGTCGTCGAAGACGAACGCCGTCTGCGGCACGAGCGCCGCCACCTCGGCCAGGGAGCCCTCGCGCAGGTCGCGCAGGTCGACGCCGTCGAGCAGCACCCGCCCCGAGGTCGGGTCCACGAGGCGCACGAGCAGGCCGGCCAGCGTGGACTTGCCCGCCCCGGTGCCGCCGACGACGGCGACGGTGCGCCCGGCGGGGACCTCGAGGGTGACGCCGTCCAGGGCGGGCCGGCCCGCCGCGGGCGGCGCGGCGCCCGCGGCCGGCCCGCCGTCGGGAGCCGGCGGCTCGGCGCCCTCGGCGGGCGGGGGGTGCCGGTAGGTGGCCTCGTGCAGGGACGCGTGCGCCGGGCCCCGCCCGCGCGGCTGCACCGTCCCCCACGCGGTGGCCGCCCGGGCGCGCAGGACCGCCTGCACGCGCTCGTCGCCCGCCACCGTGCGGGGCAGCTCGGCGAGGACCCACCCGACGGCGCGGACCGGGAAGGCGAGGAGGCTGAGCAGGTAGGAGACCTGCACGAGGTCGTCGGCCCCCGCGCTGCCCGAGGCCACGCGCGCGGAGCCGACGGCCAGCACGGCGAGCACGCCCAGGCTGGGCAGGGCCTCGATGACCGGCTCGAAGGCGCCGCGCGTGCGCCCGGCGGCGACGTTGGCGTCGCGCAGGCGCCGCGCGCTCTCGGCGAACCGGCGCGCCTCCTCCTCCTGGCGCCCGAGCGTCTTGACCACTAGAGCGCCGTCGAAGCTCTCGTGGGCGGTGCCCGAGACCTCCCCGCGCAGGGCCTGCACGCGCGTCACGCGCGGGGACATGCGGCGCTGGTACAGGACGTTGGCGGCCGCGACCGCGGGCAGCACGAGCAGCCCGATCGCGGCGAGCACCGGGTCGGCGGCCACCATGGCGGCGCCGGCGACCACGAGCATCACGAGCACGCCGAGCGCGAACGGCAGCGGCGCCATGACCTGCCACATCGCCTCCACGTCCGCGCCCGCCGTGGCGAGCAGCCGCCCCGCCGGGTGCGCGTGGTGCCACGACAGCGGCAGCTCCAGGTAGCGGCGGGTGACGGCGCGCCGGTAGCGGGCCTGCAGGGCGTACATCGCCACGCCGGCGAAGATCCGGCGCCCCAGCACGGCCGCCACCGTGACCGCCGTGGTCAGCGCCAGCACCCCGCCCGCGGCCCAGACCTCCCCCGCGCTCACCGGCCGCGAGCCGGTCAGCGCCGGGACGACGACCTCGTCGGTGGTGCGCCCGACCAGCCAGCCCGTGGCCGCCGTCCCGGCGCCGTAGACGGCGCTGAGGGCGACGGCGAGCACGAACGGGCGCGGCTCCTCCCGCGCCCCCCGGGCCAGGGTCCTCATCCCGGAGGCGAAGGTCCCTGGCACGCGGGCAGCGTCTCACAGGGGTGCGACGGCCCCGCCGCCCCGCCGGCGGGCAGGGGCGCTCGGGCGGGCGCAGGATGTGCCCATGACCGGCACCGACCGCTCCCGGCTGGCGGACCTGATGGTCGAGGCCGGGCCGCAGGCGCCCACGCTCGACGAGGGCTGGTCGGTGCGCGACCTCGCGGCGCACCTGGTGGTCCGCGAGCGCCGCCCGGACGCCGGCCTGGCGCTGCTGGCCTCGGGCCTGTCCCCCGCGCTCGCCCGGCACGCGGAGGCGGTGCGGCGCCGGGCGGCGCGGCAGCCCTTCGAGGAGCTCGTCGCCCGCTTCCGGGCGGGCCCGCCGCGCTGGAGCCCGCTGGCCCTGCCCGGCGCCGAGGCCGCCGTGAACGCGGTGGAGTTCTTCGTCCACGGCGAGGACGTGAACCGGGCGCGGGAGGGCTGGCAGCCGCAGCCGCTGCGCCCGGGCCAGCGGGAGGCGCTGTGGAAGGCGCTGCGCCGCCAGTCCCGGCTGCTCTACCGGCGCAGCCCCGTGGGCGTGGTGCTGGCCGTGCCGGCCGGGCCGCGGGCGGTGGCGCTGCGCCGGCCGGTCTCGGTGGTCGTCACCGGCCAGCCCGAGGAGCTCGTGCTGCACGCCTTCGGCCGCCGCTCCGTCGCGCGCGTGGAGGTCACCGGCCCGCCGCAGGCCGTGCGGGCGCTGGCGCAGGCGCCGCTGAGCGTCTGAGGCCCCGCGAGGAGGATCCGGCTCAGCGCACGGGGTGCCCGTGCGCGCGCAGCGCCTCCTTGACCTGCCCGACGCTCAGGGTGCCGAAGTGGAAGACGCTGGCGGCGAGGACGGCGTCCGCGCCCGCCGCCACCGCCGGGGGGAAGTGCTCGGCGGCGCCCGCGCCGCCGCTGGCGACCACCGGCACCGCCACGCGCTCGCGCACGGCGCGGATCATCTCCAGGTCGAAGCCGACCCGGGTGCCGTCGGCGTCCATGGAGTTCAGCAGCACCTCCCCCGCTCCCAGGGCGGCGACCCGCTCGGCCCACTCCACGGCGTCGAGGCCCGTGCCGCGCCGCCCGCCGTGCGTGGTCACCTCGAAGCCGGAGGGCGTGGCGGTGCCGGGCGGGCACCGGCGGGCGTCGAGGGAGACCACGAGCACCTGCGCCCCGAAGCGGTCGGCGACCTCGGCGACCAGCTCGGGACGCGCGATCGCGGCCGTGTTGACGCCCACCTTGTCGGCGCCGGCGCGCAGCAGCCGGTCGACGTCGGCCGCGGTGCGCACGCCGCCGCCGACCGTGAGCGGGATGAAGACCTGCTCCGCGGTGCGGCTGACGACGTCGTAGGTGGTGCTGCGGTCGCCCGAGGACGCCGTCACGTCGAGGAAGGTCAGCTCGTCGGCGCCCTGGGCGTCGTAGCGGGCGGCGAGCTCGACGGGGTCCCCGGCATCGCGCAGCTGCGCGAAGTTCACGCCCTTGACCACCCGCCCCGCGTCGACGTCCAGGCACGGGATGACGCGGACGGCTACGCTCACGGCCCCAGGCTAGGGGCCCCCGCCTACCCTCCACCCGTGCCTCCTCCCGCGGCCGGCCCCTCGGACGGCCCCTCGGACGGCTCTGGGGCCGGCTCTGCGGCCGGCCCCGGGGACGCCGCGCGAGCGGTGGCGCGGGCGCTGGCGCGGCGCCCGGAGCGCGAGAGCGGCCCCCGGGTCGTGGCCCTGGACGGGCCCAGCGGGTCGGGCAAGACGAGCCTGGCGGCCGCCCTGCTGCCCCTGCTGGGGCCCGGCGCGCGGGTGCTGCACCTGGACGACCTGTACCCGGGCTGGGACGGGCTGGACCCCGTGGTGCCCCTGCTGGTCTCCGGCGTGCTGGAGCCCCTCGCCGCCGGGCGCCCGGGCGCCGCGCCGCGCTGGGACTGGGCCCGCGACCGCCCCGGCGAGCCGCTGGTCGTGCCGGCCGCCGACGTGCTCGTGGTGGAGGGCGCGGGGTCGGGATCGCGCGCGTGCGCCCCGCACCTGGCGCTGCTGGTGTGGTTGGAGACGCCCGCCGCGCTGCGCCGGGCGCGGGCCCTGGCGCGGGACGGGGAGGCGTACCGGCCGCACTGGCAGCGGTGGGCCGCCCAGGAGCGCCGCCACTTCGCCCGCGAGGGCACGCGCGAGCGCGCCGACCTGGTGCTCGACACGGGCTGAGCACCGGGCGGGAGCCGGCGGGGCGCCGGGCGGGCGCGGCTGCGGCAGGATCGGCGCGTGCGGATCGGGGCGGACGCGCGGGCCCGGGCGCAGCGGGTGCGCCAGCACGGCTGGCAGATCCTCCAGTGCGGGGTCGGGGCGGGCCTGGCGTGGGTGGCGGCGCAGGCGCTCCTGGGCCACCCGCAGCCGATCTTCGCCAGCGTCGCGGCCGTCCTCGGCCTCGGCATCTCCTACGGGCAGCGGCTGCGGCGGGTGGTCGAGGTCGTCGTGGGCGTGGCCGTCGGGGTGCTGGTCGGCGACCTCGTCGTCCACCTCGCCGGCAACGGCGCCTGGCAGCTCGTGCTCGTCGTCGTGCTCGGGATGTCGGTGGCGGTCTTCCTGCGCGCGGGCACGGTCATGGTCAACCAGTCCGCGGTGCAGGGGCTGTTCGTGGCCACGGTGCTGCCGGGCAGCGTCGACGTCCTGGACCGGTGGCTCGACGCGCTGACGGGCGGGGTGGTGGCGCTGGTGCTGGCAGCGATCGTGCCCGCCACCCCCCTGCGCCGCCCGCGGGACCTCGCCTCCCGGCTGCTCGCCGAGCTCGCCGACCTGCTGTGGGAGGCGGCGACCGCCGCGCGCGCCGGCGACGCGGAGCGGGCGCACGACGCGCTCGCCCACGCCCGCGGCACCCAGGCCCGCCTGGACGCGCTGCGCGCCGCGGCCACCGAGGGGCTGGACGTGCTGCGGGTCTCGCCGCTGCGCCGCCGGCAGGCCGCCGCGGTGCGCGCGGTCGCCCGGCTCGCGGAGCCCCTGGACCGGGCCGTGCGCAACGTGCGCGTGCTGGCGCGGCGCCTGTCGGTGGCCACCGAGCGCGGCGAGGACGTGCCGCCGCAGCTGCTGGACCTGCTCGACCACCTGGCCGCGGCCGCGCTGCGCCTGAGCGAGGACGTGCAGCGCGGGCTGCCGCGCAGCGGCGCGGTGGACGCCCTGACGGAGGCCGGCCGGGCGTCGGCGCGCGTGCCGCGCTCCTCGCTGTCCGCCGACGCCGTCCTGGCGCAGGCCCGCTCGACGGCGGTGGACCTCCTCGAGGTCGCCGGCCTGGACGAGGAGCAGGCGCGCGCCCGCGTCCCGGTGCCCGACCAGGCCCCGCCCCCTCCACCGGCGCGGTCACGCCCGCGGCCGGACGACGCCTGACGTCGCGGTCGGGCGCCGCCTCGGGCTCCCGCGCGCCCGGTGATCACGGGCGACCTCGCGGGTGCGGGCCGTCGTCCGCGCGCGGCAGCGGGCGCGTGCGCCCGTCCGGCTCGTCGCCGTCCGCGCGGGCGCGCTCGGCCTGCTCCTCCGGCGGCGGGCCGGTGAAGTACCGGGAGCGCTCCACGGCGGCCAGGCTGCCGGTGAACAGCGAGTCGTCGCGGCGCTCGGGCACCGCGGGCGACACCGCGGGCAGCACCGCGGTGGCCGGGGTGTCGACGCGGGGCGCCCGGCTCGGGTGCCCGCCGGCCCGCTCGCGGGAGGGCACGGCCCCGCTCCCGGAGGGCAGGGGGCGCGGTGCGCGGGCGCCGTCCTGGGCGGGCCGCTCGGACTCCACGCGCAGGCGCGGCAGGCCCGCCGGGTCCTGCTGCTGCACCCAGCGGACCATCGCCTCGCGCACGTGGCAGCGCAGGTCGAAGACGGTCGGGCCGTCCTGGGCGGAGACGAGGATGCGCACCTGCACCGAGCCGCCCACGGCGTCGGTGACCTGCAGCACGCTCACCCGGCGGTCCCAGAGCGGGTCGGCCTCGAGCACGCGGCGCAGCTCCTCGCGCATCGCGTCGAGGTCGGTGGCCCAGTCGACGTCGAGCAGGACGACGCCGATCAGCTGGGACTCCTTGCGCGTCCAGTGCTGGAACGGGGTGGAGGTGAAGTACGTCGAGGGCAGCACCAGGCGCCGGTCGTCCCAGACGTGGACGACGACGTAGGTGAGGGTGATCTCCTCGATGCGCCCCCACTCCTCCTCGACGACGACCACGTCGTCCACGCGCAGCGCGTCGGTGAACGCCAGCTGCAGGCCGGCGAAGAGGTTGCCGAGGGACTGCTGCAGGGCCAGGCCGGCGACGACGGAGAGCAGACCGGCCGAGGCCAGGATGCCGGCGCCGAGGTTGCGGGCCCCCGGGATCGTCGTGAGCATCACCGCCACGGCGAGGACCGCCACGACCACGACGGTGACCCGGCGCAGGAAGGTCACCTGCGTGCGCACGCGGCGCGCGTGGCGGTTGTCGGCGACGTCGACGCGGTACCTCTGCACCACCACGTCCTCGGCGACGAACGCGAGCACCGCCACGAGCCACGCCGCCGTGGCGATCAGCGCGAGCGTGAGCACGAACTCGCTCACGTCGAGCCAGTCGTCCGTGCCGGGCGCGCGCACGGCCACCTGGTGCAGCACGAGGACGACGAGCAGCGCGCGCAGCGGGGCGCGGCCGCGCCGGGACAGGTCGCGCACCACCGCCGAGCGGCGCCCGACCCGGCGGACGAGGACGCCGACGACGACCGCGACGACGAGCGCGGCGACGACCCCGACCCCCGCGCGCGCGAGCAGCGCCGCGGTCTCGGAGCCGTCGAGGTCGTGCGCGGCGCCCGCAGCGCCCGCGGTGCCCGCGGTGCCCGCCAGCAGGGCGAGCAGGGCCGGGGGCGCGGACAGGAGGTGGGCGGTGGTCATGGGGGGTCGGGGCCTCCGGGAGGAGTCGCGGGGCGCTCACCGGGGCGGGACCGCGGCGGGCGCACGGACGGCGGGCGCAGCGGGAGTCCTCAGCCTCTCAGAGGAGGCGCCCGCGGCGCACGTCCCGGCGTGGCGCACACTCGTGGCCGTGCCCGCCCGCCGTCCCCGCGCCCGGGTGCCCGCGGGACCGGCCGTGCCGGCCGTGCTGGTCGTGCTGGTGCTCGCGGCGGTCGCGGCCCTCGTGCTGGGGCTGCGCGGGGCCGGTCCTCCCGCGCCGGGGACGTCGGCCGTCGCGCAGGACGCCCCCGGGCCCGTGCTGCTGGTCACCGGCTACGGCGGCGGCGCGGCGCCCCTGGAGCAGCTGGCCGGTGCCCTGCGCGCCGCGGGACGGCAGGCCGTCGTCGTGCCGGTCGTCGACGGCGGCACGGGCGACCTGACCGCGCAGGCCGAGCAGCTGACCGGGGCCGTGACCGCCGCCCTGGCGGCCGGCGCGCCGTCGGTGGACGTCGTCGGCTACTCCGCCGGCGGGGTGGTGGCCCGGGTGTGGCGGGACGGCGAGGGCGCGCAGGCGCCCGTGCGCCGCGTCGTCACCCTCGGCTCGCCGCACCACGGCACCCGCCTGGCCGCGCTGGCCGCGGGCCTGGCGCCCGAGCAGTGCCCGGCCGCTTGCCGGCAGCTGGCGCCGGGCAGCGACCTGCTCACCGCCCTGCCGGAGGTCCCCGGGCGCACCCTGGCCGACGGCGGCGCCGCGTGGACGAGCGTGTGGACCGCCACCGACGAGGTGGTCACCCCGCCGGTGACGTCCCGGCTCGAGGGCGCGGTGGGCGTGGAGCTGCAGGCCGTCTGCCCCGGGGCCCGCACGGGCCACGGCGCGCTGCCGGTCGACCCGCTCGTGGTCGGCCTGGTGCAGGAGGCGCTGGACGAGCAGCCCCTGGCGGCGCCCCCGCCGGCCGAGGCGTGCGACGACCTGCGCTCCGCCGGCCAGCAGCTGCTCGCCGGCTGAGCGCCCGAGCCGGCTGAACCCTCGGTCGTCGCGCTCGGTCGTCGCGCTCAGTCGTCGCGCTCGGTGCGCGTGTGCAGGGCGACGAGCGTGGCCAGGCGCCTGGCCTCGCGGTCGGCGAAGGGCCCGTCCGCGCGCTGGACCCCCATCACGGCGAGGGTGTCGCCGTCCGCGAGGTCGAGCTGCACCCACGGGCGGCCGCCGCCGAAGTGGACGTCGACGACCTCGGCCCACTCCAGCTGCCGGCGCTGGACGAGGTTGCGCACGAACAGCCCCTGCGCGCTGGGCACCGCCCGCACGCTCGCCTGCAGGTGCAGGAACCCCGCGATCGCGGCGCCCACGGCGACGAAGCCCAGCTGGTCCAGGACGCCGGCGCCCGGAAGGAGCAGCGCGAGGACGACGCCCATGGCCACGGCCGCGACGCCCGTGACGCGGGCGACCGCCGGGCCGCGGCGCGGCCGGAAGGGCGCGTGCAGGGCGTCGGGAGGGCCGGCGGAGCGGTCGCGGGCGGGGCGGTCGCGGGCGGGGCGGTCGCGGGCGGCCACGGGTCAGATCCGGCAGGCGTGGATGGTCGTGACGAGGATGGCGCGCGCGCCGAGGTCGTACAGCTCGTCCATCACGCGGTTGGTGCCCGCGCGCGGGACCATCGCGCGCACCGCCACCCAATCCGGGTCCGCGAGCGGGGAGACGGTCGGCGACTCCAGGCCGGGGGTGATCGCGCAGGCGGCCTCGGCGTGCTCGCGGCGCACGTCGTAGTCGACCATCACGTACTGGCGGGCGACCAGGACCCCCTGCACGCGGCGCACCAGCACCCCCAGGCCGTCGGGCTCCGGGGCGTCGCGGCGGCGCACGAGCACGGCCTCCGAGCGCAGGATCGGCTCCCCGAAGACCTCCAGCCCCGCGGCGCGCAGGGTGCTGCCGGTCTCCACGACGTCCGCGATCACGTCGGCGACGCCGAGGCGGACGGCGGTCTCCACGGCGCCGTCGAGGCGGACGACGTCCGCGACCACGCCCGCGGCGCGCAGGTGGTCCTCGACGAGGCCGGGGTAGCTGGTGGCCACGCGCACGCCCTGCAGGTCCGCGGCGCCCGCGGCCGTGCCCGGGTGCGCGGCGAAGCGGAACGTCGAGCCGGCGAAGGACAGCGGGAGGACCTCGGCGGCGGCGGCGCGGGAGTCGAGCAGCAGGTCGCGGCCGGTGATGCCGACGTCCAGGGTGCCGGAGCCGACGTAGAGGGCGATGTCGCGCGGGCGCAGGAAGAAGAACTCCGCGTCGTTGTCGGGGTCGGCGAGGACCAGCTCGCGCCCGTCGCGGCGGGTGGCGTAGCCCGCCTCGCCGAGCAGCTGGGCGGCCGGCTCGGCGAGCGAGCCCTTGTTCGGGACGGCGATGCGCAGCACGGGGCCCCCTACAGGTGCGCGTAGACGTCGCGCAGGCTCAGCCCGCGCGCCAGCATCAGCACCTGCACGTGGTACAGCAGCTGGGAGATCTCCTCGGCCGCCCGCTCCGGACCCTCGTGCTCGGCCGCCATCCACGACTCGGCGGCCTCCTCGACGACCTTCTTGCCGATGGCGTGCACGCCGGCGTCGAGGGCGGCCACGGTGCCCGAGCCGGCCGGCCGCTGCTCGGCCTTGGCCGACAGCTCGGCGAACAGCTCGTCGAACGTCTTCACGGGCGTCGACTCTAGGGCCGGGCGCCCGCGCCGGAGGGGCCGGTGCCCCGGACGGGCGCCGGCGCGGCGCGCCCGTCCACCGCCTGCAGGTCCACGTCCCGCGTCTCGCGCACCAGCAGCAGCGCGACCAGGGTGACCAGCGCGGCCGCCGTCAGGTACAGGCCGACGAGCCCCACGCCGCCGCGCAGCACGAGGGCGGCGGCGATGGTCGGGGCGAAGGAGGCGCCCAGGATGCTGGCGAGGTTGTAGGAGACCGACGCGCCCGTGTACCGCACGGCGGTGGGGAACAGCTCGGGCAGCTGGGCGCCCATGGGCCCGAAGGTCAGGCCCATGAGGGAGAGGCCGAGGACGAGGAAGAGCAGCACCAGGGCCGTGGAGGGGCGGCTGAACAGCGGCGTGAAGAGCAGGCCGAACAGCGCGATCGCGATCGTGACCGCGATCAGGGTGCGGCGGCGCCCGAAGCGGTCGGCGAGCAGGCCCGCGACCGGGGTGAAGAGCCCGAAGAAGACCACGGCGGCCATGAGCAGCAGGAGGAACTCGCGCCGGTCGAAGCCGAGCCCGCCCTGCTCCACCGGCGTCGTGCCGTGGCTGAGGCTGAAGACGGTCATGAAGTAGAACAGCACGTACGTCGCCAGCATGATCAGCGTGGCGAGGACGAGCGAGCGCGGGCTGCGGCGCACGACGGCCGCGACGGGCACGCGCTCGCGCTCGCCGGCCTCGAGGACCCGGCGGAAGGCCGGGGTCTCGTGCAGCTGGAAGCGCACGTACAGCCCCACGACGACGAGGACGGCCGAGAGCAGGAACGGCAGGCGCCAGCCCCAGGAGAGGAACTGCTCCTCGGTGAGCACCGCCGTGAGCAGGAGGAAGGTGCCGTTGGCGAAGAAGAAGCCGATCGGCGCCCCGAGCTGCGGGAAGGAGCCGAACCGGGCGCGCCGGCCCGGGGGCGCGTTCTCCGTGGCCAGCAGGGCCGCGCCGCCCCACTCCCCGCCCAGGCCCAGCCCCTGGCCGAAGCGCAGGACGCACAGCAGCACCGGCGCCAGCAGGCCGGCCTGCGCGTAGGTGGGCAGCACCCCGATGAGGACCGTGGACACGCCCATGGTCAGCAGGGACCCGACGAGGGTCACCTTGCGCCCGGCGCGGTCGCCGAAGTGGCCGAAGAGCGCCGAGCCGAAGGGGCGGGCGACGAAGGCGATGGCGAACGTCGACAGCGACAGCAGCTGCGCGGTCGTGGGGTCGTCGGAGGAGAAGAACAGCGGCCCGAAGACCAGCACCGCCGCGGTGGCGTAGATGTAGAAGTCGTAGAACTCGATCGCCGTGCCGACGAGGCTGGCCACGAGCACCCGGCGGGTCGGGTTGGCGCCGGTGGGCCGCGCCCCGGAGGGCGCGGCGGAGGTCGGGCTGCTGCGAGCGGGCACGGGCGGGGCTCCTGCGGATCGGGGACGGCGCCGCGCAGGCTACGTCGTCCGTCCAGCAGGCGGTCGCCGCGTCCGGATCCTGAGACGTCCCTCGGAGGTGGCGCGCCGCGGGGCGGGCACCGCCGGCCTGCGGGACCGGCGGTGCCCGGGACCTCCTACGCGGTGGTCGCCGCGCCCAGCGCGGCGCCGAGCGCCGCGCCGGCGTCCGCGGTCCCCGGCTGCGTCGCCGTGCGCGTGCCCGCCAGCGCCGCGTCGGCGTCCGCGGTCGCCAGGTCCGCGTTCAGGTGGGCTCCCGCCAGCGCGCCCGCTGCGGCGGACGCGCCGACCTGGGCGCTCAGCTCGGTGGCGTTGCCGGCCACCCACACCCCGGGCACCGACGTGGTCCCGGCGAGGCCGGAGACGACGTGGCGTCCCGCGCCGGAGGGCAGGTCCCGCACCGGCAGGCCCAGCCCGTCCAGGCCGTCCAGGCGGGCCCGCGTGGTGGTGGCCACCGCGAGGACCCGGCGCGGGACGACCCGGCCGTCGACCAGCCGCACCCCGGTGATGTCCTCGTCGTGGGACTCGACCGCGGCGACGGGGGTGTCGACGACCTCGATGCCGCGGGCGGCGAAGCGCGCACGGGTGGCCTCGTCGAGCTCGGTGCCGCGGGTGAAGTACACGAGGTCGTCGGTCAGCTGCCGGAACAGGAGCGCGTGGTGCACCGACGCCGGTCCGACGGCGAGGACCCCGATGGCCCGGTCGCGGACCTCCCAGCCGTGGCAGTACGGGCAGTGCACGACGGCGCGCCCCCAGTGCCGGGCGAGGCCGGGCACGTCGGGCAGCTCGTCGCGCAGTCCGGTCGCGACCAGCAGCCGGCGGGCGCGCACCGTCGCGCCGTCGGCCGTGGTGACGGTGAACCGCAGGTCGCCGGTGGCGGAGGGGGCGTCCGCGACGGCGGAGGTCACCTCGCCGGGCACGATCCGTCCGCCGTAGCCGCGCACCTCCGCTCGGCCCCGGCGCAGCAGCTCGGCCGGTTCGGTGCCCTCCAGGCCCAGGAGGCCGTGCACGCCGTCGGCGGGTGCGTTGCGGGGCGCGCCGCTGTCGATGACGACGACCGAGCGGCGGGAGCGGGCGAGCACCAGCGCGCCGCTGAGACCGGCGGCGCCGCCGCCGATCACGACGGCGTCGACGGTCCCGGTCGGCAGGCCGTCGGGGAGGTCGCGGGTCGAGGTGGTCGTGGGAGCTCTTTCGTCCTCTCCGCTCCGCGCGGGCGGCCGCATCAGGCGTCGACCGCGTCGGGGGACCGGGCGGGGTCGGCCGGGGCGCCCACCGGCTCCGCCGGCGCGTCGTCGCCCGCACGGGTCCGTGGTCCTCGCACGAGGACGACGACGAGCAGCGCGAGCATCACGCCGACACCGACCCACATGCCGTGCTGCCAGCCGTCGACGAAGGACTCCCGCGCGGCGGTGGTGAGCGCCTCGGCCTGCGGGCCCGCCGCCTCGGCGACCGCGAGGGCGTTGGCCGCGCCGTCGCGGGCGGTCTCGGCGGTCTCGGCGGGGATCCCCTCCAGGCGCGGGTCGATCGCCGAGCGGTACCCGGCGGACAGGACCGCTCCGAGCAGGGCGACCCCGAGCGCGGTGCCGAACTCCCGCGTGACGTCGTTGAGCGCGGAGGCCACGCCCTGGCGCGAACGCGGCAGCGAGGAGGTGATGGCCTCGGTGGCCGGCGTCATCGACAGGCCCATGCCCAGCCCCATCGCGGCGATCCCGGGCAGCACCGACGGGTACCCGCCCTCGACGGACACCAGGCCGGCCATGAGCGCCAGGCCGACCGCGCCCACCCCGATCCCCAGCGCCATCGTCGCGCGCCCGCCGATGCCGGCGGCGACCTTCGGCGCCAGGCCCGAGGCGAGCATCATCAGCAGCGCCATCGGCAGCAGCGCCGCGGTGGACCGCAGCCCGCCCCAGCCCAGCACCGCCTGGAAGAAGGGGTAGAGCACCACGGACACCCCGGCCTGGACGCCGAAGACCGTCAGCAGCGTCCCCGACCCGGTGGCCAGCCCGCGCTCGCGGAACAGCCCGACGTCCAGCAGCGGGCCCTCGCCGCGCCGTCCCCGGCGCAGCTCCCACCCCAGGAACGCGGCCGCGCCGAGGACGCCGACGACCAGGCTCCCCAGGGTCACCGGATCGGTCCACCCGCGCTCGGGACCCTCGTGCAGCAGGAGGGTCAGCCCGACCACCGCCACGACGGAGGTCAGCGCGCCGACGACGTCGAAGCCGTGGTCGCGGGCCTCCCGGGAGTCCGGGACCGCCCGCACGGCGACGACGACGGCCGTGACGACGAGGACCACCGGCAGGAGGAACGACCAGCGCCAGCTCGCGACGTCGACGAGGAGCGAGGAGAGGAACATGCCGAGCAGGCCACCGGCGCCGGCCACCGCGGTCCACACGCCGATCGCCTGCGAGCGGGCCTCGTCCGGGAAGCTCGAGGTGATCACGGCGAGGGTCACCGGCATGATCATCGCCGCGCCGACCCCGGCGAGGACCCGGGCGGCCAGCAGGACCTCCGTCGACGGGGCCAGACCCGCGGCGGCGCTGGCCACCCCGAAGACGACCAGGCCGGTCAGCAGCACGGGTCTGCGGCCCCACCGGTCGCCGACCGCCCCCAGCGGGAGCAGCAGCGCGGCCAGGGTGACGGTGTAGGCGTTGATGACCCACAGCACGGTGCCCTGGGAGATGCCGAACTCGACGGCGACGTCCGGCTGGGCGACGTTCAGGCCGGACACCGAGGCGATGACCGCCACCAGCGCGAGGCACACGCCGAGCAGGACCGCCCGGCGCCGTCGCGGATCGTCGATCGTGGCCGCGCCGACGTCGGTCGGTCGCAGGGACGGGATGGTGCTCACAGCTCCCCTTCGGGTGGTCGGGTGGTCGGGTGGTCCAGGGCCGTGCCCGGGGCCGGACCGCTGGTCTCGCGGACCGGGTGCGGGTCGGGCTCGACCGCCGCTGCGCCGCAGCGGCTGTGCGCCTGGTGCCGGTGGCGCTGTCGGTGCTGCTCGTCGAACGGCTCGGGACCGTCGTGCGTCATCGGGCTCTCCAGGCTGTGCTCGGCGTCGCCGCACCAGGTGGTCGTCCAGCTGCTGAGCGCAGCAGGACTCGGTGGAGAGCATCGGCACGCGTGGTCACGCAGGCAAGAGATGTTGCCGAACGGCAATACGGCGCAGCGGCGGACGGTCCCGCCCGGGCCGCTCAGCGCACGGGGTCCTCAGCGCACGGGGTCCTCGGCGCGCGCCGCCGCGGCGGCGCGCTCGGCCAGGTCCCGCAGCTGCTCGACCACCGCGGCGGCGTCCTCGGCGCCGTAGACGGCGGAGCCGGCGACGAAGACGTCGGCCCCGGCCTCCGCGCAGCGCTCGATCGTGGCGGCCGAGACCCCGCCGTCCACCTGCAGCTGCACCTGCAGGCCGGCGGTGCCGACCGCCGCGCGCAGCCGGCGCAGCTTGGGCAGGCAGACGTCGAGGAAGCCCTGGCCGCCGAAGCCCGGCTCGACGGTCATGACGAGGACCATGTCGAGCTCGGGGAGGAGGTCCACGAGCGGCTCGACGGGCGTGGCGGGGCTGACGGCCAGGCCCGCGCGCACGCCGCGCGCCCGCAGCGCCCGGGCCAGGCGCACGGGCGCGGCCACCGCCTCGGCGTGCACGGTGACCCCGGCCGCGCCCGCCTCCGCGTACGCCGGCGCCCACCGGTCGGGGTCGGTGATCATCAGGTGGCAGTCCAGCGGCAGGGGGCTGACCTGCGCCAGGCGCTCGACGACGGGCAGGCCGAGGGTCAGGTTCGGCACGAAGTGGGCGTCCATGACGTCGACGTGCGCCCAGTCGGCGGAGGAGATCCGCTCCAGCTCGGCCTGCAGGTTCGCGAAGTCGGCGGACAGGATGCTCGGCGAGATCGTCACGGCCACGGTCGGCGAGCCTAGCCAGCGCCCTCGCGCCCCGGGGGCCGCGCGTCAGGTGCGGCGCAGCAGGGCGACGAACATCGCGTCGGTGCCGTGCCGGTGCGGCCACAGCTGGGCGCTCGGGCCGCTGCCCAGGTCGGGGACGTCGCGCCCGGCGGCGGCGCGCACGTGCGCCGGGGAGTCCAGGCGCGCCACGTCCTCGCGGCGGCGCAGCACGTCGTCGAGGACGGCGAGGGTCTCGGCCGGGTGGGGGGTGCAGGTCACGTAGGCCACCACCCCGCCGGGGCGCACGGCGTCCAGCGCCGAGCGGAGCAGGGCCCGCTGCAGCGGCGCGAGGGAGGCGAGGTCGGCGGGGCTGCGCCGCCAGCGGGCCTCCGGGCGCCGGCGCAGGGCGCCCAGCCCCGTGCACGGGACGTCGACCAGGACGCGGTCGCGCGAGGCCGGCTCGCTCGCGCCGACCTCGCGCCCGTCCCCGACGCGCACCGACCAGGAGCCCGGGGTGCCGGCGAGGGCCTGCTCGACGAGGCGGGCGCGGTGCGGGGCCGCCTCGACGGCGAGCAGCTGCGCTCCGCGCCCGGCCGCCGCGCCCGCCAGCAGCGCCGCCTTGCCGCCCGGGCCCGCGCACAGGTCCGCCCACGCGGCGTCGTCGGAGGCCTCGCCCTCGACGTCGGCGGCCAGGAGCGCCAGCGCCGCGAGCTGGCTGCCCTCGTCCTGCACGCGCGCGCGGCCCTCGCGCACGGCCGGCAGGCCGCCGGGGTCCCCGGCGGCCAGGACGGCGGCCAGCGGGGACCAGCGCCCCGGCCGTGCCCCGGCGGCGACGAGCTCGTCGACGCCGGCGAGGCCGGGGCGGGCGGCCAGGACCACCTCGGGGCGGGCGTTGTCGGCCGCGAGCAGCTCCGGCAGCTCGGCCAGCGGCCGGCCGTGCGCGTGCAGCGCCTCGCGCAGCGCGCGCACCACCCACGCCGGGTGGCTGGAGCGCACGGCCAGCGCACCCACGGGGTCGGCCTGCGGGTCGGGCGCCACCTGCGCCAGCCACGCCTCGAGGTCGCGCTCGGCGACCCGGCGCAGGACGGCGTTGGCGAAGCCCCCGGCGCCGGCGCCCACCTCGCCGCGCACGAGGGCGACGGTCTCGGACACCGCCGCGTGCGGGGCCACGCGCAGGGCGAGCAGCTGGTGCGCGCCGAGGCGCAGGGCGTCGAGCACCGGCGCGTCGACCTGCTCCAGGGGGCGGTCCAGGCACGCGGCGAGCACGGCGTCGTACGTGCCGCGCCCGCGCAGCGCGCCGTAGGCCAGCTCGGTGGCGAACGCCGCGTCGCGCCCGGACAGCCCGGCCCGGCGCAGCAGGCGCGGCAGCACGAGGTTGGCGTAGGCGTCCTCCGCCTCGACGGCGCGCAGGACCTCGAACGCCACCCGCCGGGCGGCGTCGCCCGAGCGCGGGCGCGCCGAGGGGGCGGTGGCGCTGCGCCGGCGCGGGCCGCGCCCGGCGGGCGGCTGCTCGGCCCGCGGTCGCCGCTCCCCGCGCGGGCCCCGCTCCGGGGAGCGCCCGGCGCCCCTCACGCGAACCGCTCCCCCGGCTGCGGGCGCACCCCGCGGGCCCAGTCGGCCGCCGGCATCGCCCGCCGGCCGGCCGGCTGCACCAGCCCCAGGCGCACCGGGTCGGTGGCGGTGCCGACCAGGACGCCGTCGCGGCCGGCGCGCAGCTCCCCCGGCACCAGCGGGGCGTCCTCCTCCTCGCTGGCCGCGACCTCCAGCACCGGCTCCACGGGCCCCAGCTTCAGGCGCTCCCCGCGCCACGTCGTCCACGCGCCGGGCGCGGGCGTGCAGCCGCGCACCCGCCGGTCGACGGCGCTCGCCGGCTCCTCCCAGCGCACGCGGGCGTCCTCGACGGTGACCTTCGGGGCGGAGCTGACCCCGTCGGCGGGTTGGGGCTGCGGCACCACCGCGCCGTCCTCGAGCCCGTCGAGGGTGGCGACGAGGAGGCGGGCGCCGTCGACGGCGAGGCGCGCCAGCAGGTCGCCGGCGGTCTCGCGCGGGCCGATGGCCGTGGTCATCGACCCCAGCACCGGCCCGGTGTCCAGGCCCTCCTCGAGGAGGAAGGTCGTGGCGCCGGTGACGTCGTCCCCGGCCATGACCGCGCGCTGCACCGGGGCCGCTCCGCGCCAGGCGGGCAGGAGGGAGAAGTGGAGGTTGACCCAGCCGCGCGCGGGGACGGCGAGGGCGGGCGGCGGCAGCAGGGCGCCGTAGGCGACGACCGGGCAGCACTCGGGAGCGAGCTCGGCGAGGGCGGCGAGGAAGGCGGGCTCGCCCGCGCGGTGCGGCTGCAGCACGGGCAGCCCGGCCTCCAGCGCCCGCTCGGTCACGGGGCTGCGCGAGGCGCGGCGTCCGCGGCCGGCGGGCGCGTCGGGCCGGCTGACCACGCCGGCGACCTCGTGGCGGGAGGCGAGCAGGGCCTCGAGGGAGGGCAGCGCCGGCGACGGCGTGCCGGCGAAGACGATGCGCACGGCGGGCGGGTGCGGCGGCCCCGCCTCAGCGGGCCGTGCCGAACGTCGCGTGGGGGCTGATCCGGACGGCGGGCACCGGCTGGCCCGCCCACCGCGCCTCGCGCACGGCCTTCATGGCCAGCTTGCGCTGCTCGCGGTCGAGCCGGTCGATGAACAGCACGCCGTCGAGGTGGTCGGTCTCGTGCTGGATCGCGCGGGCGAGCAGCTCGCTGCCCTGCAGCACCACCGGCTCGCCGTGCTGGTCGACCCCGCGCGCGACGACCGACATCGCCCGGCGCGTGTCGAACGCCAGGCCGGGGAAGGACAGGCAGCCCTCCTCGCCGTCCTGGCACTCCTGCGAGAGGGTCAGCTGCGGGTTGACGAGGTGGCCGACGACGCCGTCGACGGAGTACGTGAACACCCGCAGGGACACCCCGATCTGCGGGGCCGCCAGGCCGGCGCCGTCCGCGTCGAGCATGGTGTGCTCGAGGTCGGTGACGAGCTGGCGCAGCTCCCTGTCGAAGGTGGTGACCTCAGCCGCCCGGGTGCGCAGCACCGGGTCCCCGAAGATCCTGATCGGCTGGATCGCCACGCGCGGTGCTCCTCGTCGCCCCTCGTCCTGACCTGCCGGCGAGTCTACGGTGGCGCGCCGGGACGCCGGTGCGGGCGAGCGGCCCGCACGGGTCGGGCGACCCGCCCTGGGTCAGGCGACCCGCCCTGGGTCAGGCGACCTGCTCGGCGTCAGGCGACCTGCTCGGCGTCAGGCGACCTGCTCGGGGTCCAGCTGCACGCGCACGGCGCCCGGGGCCTTGCGGGCGCTGCGCAGGGCCGCGCCCGCGCGCAGCGCCGCGGCCAGGGCGTCGCGCTCGGCGCGCGGCACCCGCACCAGCGCACTCACCGGCTGCTCCGCCTCCGCCGCGGCCCCGGCGGCACCCGCGCGCCCCGCCGGCGCGGCGGGGGCGGGGCCGAGCACCTGCGCGCCGGGCGGCAGCGGCGCGAGGGCGAGCAGCTGGTCGACCGCGGCGGCGGGGCCGCTGACCCGCGCGACGACGACGGCAGGCGGCAAGCCGAGCTCGCGGCGCTCGGCCAGCTCCCGCGCGGCGTGCCAGGCCGGGTCCCAGCGCACCAGGGCCTCGACCGGCGCGGGCCCGGGCGGCGCGAGCAGCACCACGGCGCCGCCCTCGCCCGCCGGGCGCACGAGGGAGGCGGCGGCGGTCCAGCGCCGCAGCGCCTCCTCCCCCGCCCGCAGGTCCGCGCGCTCGAGCAGCGCCCAGCCGTCGAGGAGCAGCGCGGCCGCGTACCCGCCCTCGGCGACCGGCTCGGCGCCCGGCGTGGCGACGACGAGCGCGGGCGCGGCGGGCACGGCGGGGAGCACCTCCCCCGCCCCCGAGGTGCGCACCGGGACGCCGGGGAAGGCGCGGCCGAGCTCCTCGGCGGTGCGGCGCTGGCCGACGACCACGGAGCGCACCCGGTCGCCGGCGCAGGCGGGGCACCGCCACCCGGCGGCGGAGCGCCCGCACCAGCGGCAGTCCGGCACGGCGCCGGCGCCGTGCAGCTGCAGCGGGCCCGCGCAGTGCGCGCACCGCGCGCGGGCGCGGCAGTGCGCGCACGAGAGGGCCAGCAGGTAGCCGCGCCGCGGCACCTGCACGAGCACGGGGCCGCTGTCCAGGGCCGCGCGCGCCGTGCGCCACGCCAGCGAGGGCAGGCGGGCGCTGCGCGCGGCCGCGTCGCGCTCCTCCTCCGCCTGCGAGCCCGGCAGCAGCACGCGCGGCGCGGCGGCGCGCACGGCCGCGCGCGGGGCCTCCACGGCGCGGGCCCACCCCTGCTCGCACCACAGCTGGGCCTCGACCGTGCGGCTCGTGCCGCCGAGGAGCAGGGCGGCGCCGCTGCGCGCCGAGCGCAGCGCCAGCACCTCCCGCACGTGCGGGTAGGGGGCGTGCGGCTCCGCGTGCAGGTCGTCCCCGTCGTCCCACACCCCCAGCAGCCCGAGGTCGCGCACGGGCGCGAACATCGCCGCGCGCGTGCCCACGGCGACGCGCACGGTGCCGCGGCGCAGCGCGAGCCACGCGCGGTAGCGGGCCGACTCGCCCTGGTCGGCGGTCAGCCGCACGTGGCGGCCGGCGCCCAGGGCGGCGCGCAGGGCGGCGTCGACGCGCTCGACGTCGCGGTGGTCGGGCACCACGAGCAGCGCGCCGCGGCCCGCGGACGCGGCGGCGGCGGCGGCCGCGGCCAGGGCGGCGGGCCAGTCCTCCCCCGGCAGCGCCGTCCACACCGCCCGCACGGGGTCGCCGGCGCGCACGCGCTCGAGCAGGGCGGGCCCGGCGGGGTAGGCGGCCCAGGGCCCGGGCTGCGGGTGCGGCACCGGCCCGGGCGGCTGTGCCGGGACGGCGGCCTTCTCCGTGGCGGCGTGCCGGCGCGGCACGGCCAGGCGCAGGACGTCGGACAGCGTGCCGGCCCAGCGGTCGGCGACCTCGCGGCACAGCCCGAGCAGCTCGGCGTCGAGGACGGGCTCGGCGGAGACGACGCGGCGCAGCGGCGCGAGCCGGCCGGCGTGCTCGGCGGCGGCCTTGCGGGCGAGGACGAAGCCCTCGACGTCCTGCCCGGCGAAGCGCACCCGCACGCGCACCCCGGGGCGCGCCTGCTCGGCCATGGAGGCGGGGACGGCGTACTCGAAGGGGCGGTCCAGGTGCGCCAGGCCGACGTCGACGGCGACCTCGGCGACCGGGTCCGCGGCGGCGAGCGGCTCCGGCGGCCGGGGCGCGCGCGGCGCGCGGGCGCGCACGGCCGCGACGGCGGCGCGCCCGGCCAGGGGCGCGCCGTCCAGCTGCAGCTCGTCGGTGCCCGCACCGGCCGCGCCGGCCGCGCCGCCGGTGCTCACGCCGTCCGCCTCACGCGCACCATTCGACCAGACCCCCCGGACAGCCCCGGGGCGCGACGGGTGCTCAGGCGCCGGCGGCCGAGCGCAGGGCCGCGGCGCGGCCGGTGCCCTCCCAGGTGAACTCCGGCAGCTCGCGGCCGAAGTGCCCGTAGGCGGCGGTGCGGGAGTAGATCGGCCGCAGCAGGTCCAGGTCGCGCACGATCGCGGCCGGGCGCAGGTCGAAGACCTCCGTGATCGCGGCGGTGATGCGGGAGAGCGGCACCGCCTCGGTGCCGAAGCACTCCACGTACAGGCCGACCGGGTGCGCCGCGCCGATGGCGTAGGCGACCTGCACCTCGCAGCGGCGCGCCAGCCCGGCGGCGACGACGTTCTTGGCGACCCACCGCATCGCGTACGCGGCGGAGCGGTCGACCTTGGAGGGGTCCTTGCCGGAGAAGGCGCCGCCGCCGTGGCGGGCCATGCCGCCGTACGTGTCCACGATGATCTTCCGGCCGGTCAGGCCGGCGTCGCCCATGGGGCCGCCGACCTCGAAGCGGCCGGTGGGGTTGACCAGCAGCCGGGTCGCGGAGCTGTCCAGGGCGACGGCGGACAGGACGGGCAGCACGACCTCCTCGCGCACCTGCTCCTCCAGCTCGGCCAGGCGCACCTCGCCGGCGTGCTGGGTGGAGAGCACGACGGTGTCGACGGTGACCGCGCGGTCGCCGTCGTAGCCGATGGTCACCTGGGTCTTGCCGTCGGGGCGCAGGTGCGGCAGCACGCCCTCCTTGCGCACGGCGGCCAGCCGCTCGGAGAGGCGGTGCGCCAGCCAGATCGGCAGCGGCATGAGCTGCGCGGTCTCGTCGCAGGCGTAGCCGAACATCAGGCCCTGGTCGCCCGCGCCCTGCCAGTCGAGCGGGTCGTCCGAGCCCGCGGCGTCCGAGCGCGCCTCGTACGCCTTGTCCACGCCCGCGGCGATGTCAACGGACTGCTGGCCGATCGAGACCTCCACGCCGCACGAGGCGCCGTCGAAGCCCTTGGTGGAGGAGTCGTAGCCGATCCGCAGCACCGTCTCGCGCACGATCCGGGGGATCTCGACGTAGCCCTGCGTCGTCACCTCGCCGGCCACGTGCACGAGCCCGGTGGTGACCATGGTCTCCACCGCGACGCGGCTGGCCGGGTCCTGCTCGAGCAGGGCGTCGAGGACGGCGTCGCTGACCTGGTCGCAGATCTTGTCCGGGTGGCCCTCGGTCACCGACTCGGAGGTGAACAGGCGCAGGTCGGGCGTGGTCACGGCTCTCCCAGGGGCGTTGCGGGCAGGCTGGCCACTCTAGCCAGCCGGGTGCAGGGCTCCGGCACGCCGCCGCACGGCGTCCCAGACGGCGTCGGCGACGACCTCCTTGGCCGCCGGGCCGACGCGCTCCTCCTGCTCGTCGGCCCCGCCGGAGCCGGCCGGGAGCAGGACGACGGTGTTCTCGGGCGAGCCGAAGGCCCGCCCGGCGCTGACGTCGTTGACCACGAGCAGGTCGCAGCCCTTGCGCGCCAGCTTGCGCCGGGCGTGCTCGAGCACGCCCGCGCGCTCGTCGCCGGTCTCGGCGGCGAAGCCGACGAGGACGGCGCGCTGCGGCACGCCCCCCGCGCGGCGGGCGGCGACGAGGTCGGCGAGGACGTCGGGGTTGCGCACCAGGCGCAGCAGCAGCGCGTCGTCCGCGTCGGCGGGGTCCTCGCTCTTCTTGATCTTGTGCTGGGCCTCCTGCGCGGGCCGGAAGTCCGCGACGGCGGCCGCCATGACGACCGCGTCGGCGTCCGCGGCGGCCGCGAGCACGGCCTCGCGCAGCTGGCGGGCGGTGCCGGCGCGCACCACGCGCGCACCGGCCGGGTCGGGCAGGGCGTCGGTGTGCGCGGCCACGAGGGTCACGCGGGCGCCGCGGGCGGCGGCGGTGGCGGCGAGGGCGTACCCCTGCCGGCCCGAGGAGGAGTTGCCGAGGAAGCGCACCGGGTCCAGCGGCTCGCGCGTGCCGCCGGCGGAGACGACGACGTGCCACCCGGCCAGGTCGGGAGCGGCGCTCCCCCGGGCGAGCAGGCGCAGCGCGGCCGCGTGCACGGCCTCCGGCTCGGGCAGGCGCCCGGGCCCGGTGTCCGCGCCGGTCAGGCGGCCGCTGGCGGGGTCGAGCACCACGACGCCGCGCTCGCGCAGCAGCGCGGCGTTGGCGCGCACGGCGGGGTGCTCCCACATCTCCGTGTGCATCGCCGGCGCGAGCAGCACCGGGCACCGGGCGGTGAGCAGGGTGGAGGTGAGCAGGTCGTCCGCGCGCCCGTGGGCCGCGCGCGCCAGCAGGTCGGCGGTGGCGGGGGCGACGACGACGAGGTCGGCCTCGCGGCCCAGCCGCACGTGCGGCACCTCGTGGGCGTCGGTCCAGACGTCGGCGGCGACGGGCTGGCCGGACAGCGCCGCCCACGTCGCCTCGCCGACGAAGCGCAGCGCGCCGTCGGTGGGGACGACGCGCACACGGGCGCCGCCCTCGGTGAGCAGGCGCAGCAGCAGCACCGCCTTGTACGCGGCGATGCCCCCGCCGACGCCCAGGACGACGCGGGGGCCCTGCGCGGTGCGGGGGCCCTGCGCGGCGGGACCGGAGGTGCTCAGGGTCGCGGGCCCGGGGCGGCTCGACGCGGCCGGCTCACAGGCCGTTGGCGAGGTCGTCCGGGTCGGCGCCCTCGAGCGGCTCGGTGGACGTCAGCGACAGGTGCGGCTCGTCGTCCGGGTGCACCGGCTGCACGCTCAGCAGACCGGCGTCGATCTCGCGCAGCGCCACGGACAGGGGCTTCTCCTGCACGTGGGTCTCCACGAGGGGGCCGACGTACTCGAGCAGGCCCTCGTTCAGCTGCGAGTAGTAGGCGTTGATCTGCCGCGCGCGCTTGGCGGCGTAGATCACCAGCCCGTACTTGGAGCCGTCGGCGGCCTCGAGCAGGTCGTCGATGGGGGGGTTGGTGATGCCCTCGGGGGCGGCCGCGGTACCGGACACAGGTCCTCCATTGCGCTCGGGGGTGGTCCCGCGGGCCGCGGCGCCCCGCTCGAGCGGGGCGCTCGGGGCGGGGCCGGTCACTGCGGGAGCGGGTCCAGTCCCATCCATGATACGAGCTCGTCGGTGGCCCGCCGGACGTCGTCGTTGACGATCGTCACGTCGAACTCGGACTCGGCCGCCAGCTCCTCGCGCGCGGTGGCCAGGCGCCGCGCGCGCTCCTCGGGCCCCTCGGTGCCGCGCCCGACCAGGCGGCGCTCCAGCTCCTGCCAGCTCGGCGGCGCGAGGAAGACGAACCGGGCCCCGGGCAGCACCCGACGCACCTGGCGGGCGCCCTGCAGGTCGATCTCGAGGAGCACCGGGGTGCCGGCGGCCAGGGCCCGTTCCACCGGCTGGCGGGGGGTGCCGTAGCGGTGGCGGCCGTGGACGACGGCCCACTCGAGCATCTGCCCGTCGGCCACGAGGGCGTCGAAGGCGGCGTCGTCGACGAAGAGGTAGTGCACGCCGTCCACCTCGCCGGGGCGGGGAGGGCGGGTGGTGGCCGACACCGACAGCCACACCTGCGGGTAGCGGCGGCGCACGTCGGCGGCGACCGTGCCCTTGCCGACGGCGGTGGGGCCGGCGAGGACGGTCAGCCGGGCGGGTCCCCCGGGCCGCGCGCGGTCGGCCCCGGCAGCGTCCGGGTCGGCGCTCAGGAGTCGAAGCGCTGGACCAGCGCGGTGATCTGGTTGGCGCCCAGGCCCCGGACCCGGCGGGACTCCGAGATCCCGATCTCCTCCATCACCTTGGCCGCGCGCACCTTGCCGACGCCCGGGAGGGCCTCGAGCAGGGCGCTGACCTTCATCTTGCCGACGACGTCGTTCCGCTGGCCCTCCCGGATCACGTCCCCGAGGGAGCCCTGCGAGTACTTGAGGCGGTTCTTGACCTCGGCGCGCTCCCGCCTCGCGGCAGCGGCCTTCTCCAGCGCTGCGGTGCGCTGCTCGGGAGTCAGGTCGGGGAGCGGCACGGGTGTCACCTCGGGTCTCGGAGCGGCGGGGGCCTGGTGGGTCGGGGGGCGGCAGCGAACCTAGCGAGTGCTCGCCACCGAGAGCAACGCCGGGTGGCGGTCAGTGGCCCGACGGGCTCGCGAGCGCGCGGTTGAGGCGCCGGGCCCAGCCCGGACCCCGGTAGACGAACCCCGTGTAGCCCTGCACCAGGTCCGCGCCGGCGCGCCGGTAGGCCAGCGCGTCGGCCGGTGCGCTCACGCCGCCGACGCCCACGACCAGCGCGTGCGGGCCCAGGCGCCGGCGCAGCCGGGCGACCACGGCGAGCCCCCGCGCGCGCAGCGCGGGCCCGGACAGCCCGCCCGGGCCGAGGTCGTGCGCGACGGTGGTGTTGACCGCGACGACGCCGTCCAGGCCGAGCTCGGCGACCAGGTCGGCCACCGCGTCGACGTCCGCGTCGCTCAGGTCCGGGGCGATCTTGACCAGGAGCGGCACGCGGCGGGCGGGTGCGGCGGCGCGCGCGGCGTCGCGGGCGGCGACCAGCACGGGCCGCAGCGCGTCCACGGCCTGCAGGTCGCGCAGGCCCGGGGTGTTGGGCGAGGAGACGTTGACGACGAGGTAGTCGGCGTGCGGGGCCAGCAGGCGGGCGCACTCGGCGTAGTCCCCCGCGGCCCGATCGTGGGGCGTGGTCCTCGACTTCCCGACGTTGACGCCCACGACCGCCGCGCGGCCGAGGGGCGTGGCGCGCAGGGCGGCGAGGCGGGCGGCGACCGCGGGCGCGCCGTCGTTGTTGAAGCCCATCCGGTTGCGCAGGTGCCCGCCGGGCTCGCGCCACAGGCGCGGCCGCTCGTTGCCCGGCTGGGCGCGGGGGGTGACGGTGCCGACCTCGACGAAGGCGAAGCCCAGCACGCCCAGCCCCGGCACGCCGCGCCCCTCCTTGTCGAAGCCCGCCGCGAGCCCGAAGCGGCCGGGGAAGCGGACGCCGGCGACCTCGACGCCGGCGTCCGGCGGCGGGGCCAGCGCCCGGCGCACCGCGGGAGAGACCCCGGGCACCCGCGCGGCGCCGCGCAGGGCGGCGAAGGCGAGGCGGTGGGCCAGCTCGGGGTCGAGGCGGCGCAGCACGAGGCGGAACAGCGCGCCGTAGAGGCGCTCGTCGAGGCCCTGGGGAGCCGGCGGGCGCTCAGGCGGCGAGGGCGGCACGGCACTCCTCGGCGGTGCGGCGGGCGGCGGCCCGCAGGGCGGCGGGGTCGGGCCCGGCGCGCAGCACCTCGCGGCTGGAGGAGGCGAGCACGGCGGGGCGCGCGGCGCCGAAGACGCGGGCGAGGTCGGCGGCGGTGGCCCCCTGCGCGCCGACGCCGGGGGCGAGCAGCGGGCCGCGCACGGCGGCGAGGTCGATGCCCAGGCGCGCGGGGGCGTCGCCGACGGTGGCGCCGACGACGAGGCCCACCGGGCCCAGGGCGGGCCCGCCGGGCGCTCCGGCGCCCTCGGCGGCGTTGCGCGCCGCGGCCTCCCGCGCCAGCTGCGCGGCGACGCTGCGCCCCGTCCCGGGATCGCGCGCGTGCTGGACGGAGGCGCCCTCGGGGTTGGAGGTCAGGGCGAGGACGAACACGCCGCGCCCGCTCGCGCTCGCCGCCGCCAGCAGGGGCTCCAGGGACCCCCACCCCAGGTAGGCGGTGGCCGTGACGGCGTCCCCGGCCAGCGGGGAGGCGTCGGAGGCGTAGGCGTCGGCGTAGGCGGCCATCGTCGAGCCGACGTCCCCGCGCTTGGCGTCGACGACGCACAGGGTGCCGGCGGCGCGCAGGTCGGCCACGACGCGCTCGAGGACGGCGAGCCCGCGCGACCCGTGGCGCTCGAAGAACGCCGCCTGCGGCTTGACGGCCGCCACGGCGCCGGCGAGGGCCTCCACGCACGCGAGGGCGAAGCGCTCCAGGCCCGCGGCGTCGTCGTCCAGGCCCCAGTCGCGCAGCAGCCCCGGGTGCGGGTCGATGCCGGCGCACAGCGGGCCGTGCTCGGCGACGGCGGCCGCCAGGCGCGCCCCGAACGGCACCGCGCCCGCGCTCACGGCGCCGAACCCGCGGCGACGGCAGCGCTCGGTGCAGTGGGGGCGTCCGGTGCGGCGGGGGCGTCCGCCGCGGCGGGGACGTCCGGTGCGGCGGGGGCGCGCAGGGCGGCGGCGTGCTCCTGCAGGGAGCGCACGCGCACGGGCGCCCCGGTCGCGGCCGCCGCGCGGCGGGCGTCGATGGCCTGCACGGCCGCGGCGAACTGCTGCACCGTGGTCACCAGCGGGGTGTCGACCGCGGCCGTCGCCGCCCGGATCTCGTAGCCGTCGGCGCGCGCCGCCGTCCCCGAGGGCGTGTTGACCACGAGGTCGACCTCGCCGGCGAGGATGCGCTGCACGACGGTCGGCTCCCCGTGCGGCCCGGCGCCGGTGCTGTGCTTGCGCACCACGGTGGCCTCGACGCCGTTGCGGCGCAGCGTCGCGGCCGTGCCCTCGGTGGCGAGGACCTCGAAGCCGAGGTCGGCCAGCCGCTTGACGGGGAAGATGACGGCCCGCTTGTCGGGGTCGGCGACCGAGACGAAGACCCGCCCGCTGGTGGGCAGCCCGCCGTAGGCGGCGGCCTGGGACTTCGCGAACGCCGACGGGAAGTCGACGTCGATGCCCATCACCTCGCCCGTCGAGCGCATCTCCGGCCCGAGCAGGCTGTCGACGACCGTGCCCTCGGGGGTCAGGAACCGCTTGAAGGGCAGCACCGCCTCCTTGACGGAGACGGGCGAGTGCGGGGGCAGGTCTCCGCCGTCGCCCTCGGCCGGCAGCAGCCCCTCCGCGCGCAGGGTGGCGATGGTGTCCCCGACGGCGATGCGCGCGGCGGCCTTGGCCAGCGCCACGCCGGTGGCCTTGGCCACGAAGGGCACGGTGCGGCTGGCGCGCGGGTTCGCCTCCAGCACGTAGAGCACGCCCGCGGCCAGCGCGTACTGCACGTTGAGCAGGCCGCGCACCCCGACGCCGCGGGCGATCGCCTCGGTGGAGGCGCGCACCCGCTCCAGCACCGAGGCGCCGAGGGTGACCGGCGGCAGGACGCAGGCGGAGTCCCCGGAGTGGATCCCCGCCTCCTCGATGTGCTCCATGATCCCGCCGAGGTGCATCTGCTCGCCGTCGAAGAGCGCGTCGACGTCGATCTCCACGGCGTCGTCGAGGAAGCGGTCGACGAGCACCGGGTGGTCGGGGCTGGCCACGGTGGCGCGCTGGACGTACTCGGCCAGGCTCGCCTCGTCGTAGACGATCTGCATGCCGCGCCCGCCGAGGACGTAGGAGGGGCGCACGAGCACCGGGTAGCCGATGTCCGCGGCGACGTGCGTCGCCTCCTCGACGCTGGAGGCCGTGCCAAACGTCGGCGCCGGCAGGCCGGCCCGGGCCAGCACCCGCCCGAACGCCCCGCGGTCCTCGGCCAGGTCGATGGCGGCCGGGCTCGTGCCGAGCACCGGCACGCCCGCGGCCTCCAGGTCGGCGGCCAGGCCCAGGGGCGTCTGCCCGCCCAGGGTGGCGATGACGCCGACGAGCTCGCCGGAGCGGGACTCCGCGTGCAGCACCTCCAGGACGTCCTCGAGGGTCAGCGGCTCGAAGTACAGCCGGTCGGAGGTGTCGTAGTCCGTGGAGACCGTCTCGGGGTTGCAGTTGACGAGCACGGTCTCGTAGCCGGCCTCGCGCAGGGCCGTCACCGCGTGCACGCACGAGTAGTCGAACTCCACCCCCTGCCCGATGCGGTTCGGGCCGGAGCCGAGGACGACGACCTTGCGGGCGCCGGAGGCGGTGACCTCGTCCTCCTCGTCGTAGCTGGAGTAGTGGTACGGGGTGGTCGCGGCGAACTCCGCGGCACACGTGTCGACGGTCTTGAACACCGGCCGCACGCCCCGGCGGGAGCGCAGGGCGCGCACCTGCGCCTCGGTGGCGCCGCGCAGCACGGCCAGCTGGGCGTCGGAGAAGCCGTGCCGCTTGGCGCGGCGCAGCAGCGCCTCGTCGAGGTCGAGGGGCTCCCCCGGCGCCGAGCGCACGGCGGTCGCGACCTCCTCGATGCCGGCCATCTGGTCGAGGAACCACGGGTCGATGCCGGTGGCCTCGTGCAGCGCCTGGACGCTCGCGCGGCCGCGCAGGGCCTGCTGGACGGTGACGATGCGCCCGTCGGTGGGGCGCCGCGCGGTCTCGACCAGCTGCTCGACCTGCTCGGGGGTGGGGATCGGGCCCTCCCAGGTGAAGCTGGCCCCGCGCTGCTCCACCGAGCGCAGCGCCTTCTGCAGCGCCTCGGGGAAGGAGCGGCCGATCGCCATGGCCTCGCCCACCGACTTCATCGTCGTCGTCAGCGAGGCGTCGGCGGCGGGGAACTTCTCGAAGGCGAAGCGCGGGACCTTGACGACGACGTAGTCCAGCGACGGCTCGAAGCTGGCCGGCGTCTCCCGCGTGATGTCGTTGGGCACCTCGTCCAGGGTGTACCCGACGGCCAGGCGCGCGGCGATCTTGGCGATGGGGAAGCCGGTGGCCTTCGACGCCAGCGCCGAGGAGCGCGAGACGCGCGGGTTCATCTCGATGACGATCATCCGGCCCGTGCGCGGGTCGACGGCGAACTGGATGTTGCAGCCGCCGGTGTCCACCCCGACCTCGCGGATGACGGCGATGCCCACGTCGCGCATGCGCTGGTACTCGCGGTCGGTGAGGGTCATGGCCGGCGCGACGGTGATCGAGTCCCCGGTGTGCACGCCCATCGGGTCGAGGTTCTCGATGGAGCAGACGACCACGACGTTGTCGGCGCGGTCGCGCATCAGCTCGAGCTCGTACTCCTTCCAGCCGAGGATCGACTCCTCCAGGAGCACCTCGGTCGTCGGGGACGCGTGCAGACCCGCGCCGGCCATGCGGCGCAGCTGCGCCTCGTCGTGGGCGAAGCCGGAGCCGAGGCCGCCCATGGTGAAGCTGGGGCGCACCACGAGGGGGTAGCCGAGCTCGCCGGCGACGGCCAGGCACTCCTCGATCGAGTGCGCGGTGCGCGAGCGGGCGCTCTGCGCGCCGCAGCGCTCGACGACGCCCTTGAACGCCTCGCGGTCCTCCCCCAGCTGGATCGCGGCGACGTTGGCGCCGATCAGCTCCACCCCGTACCGCTCCAGCACCCCGCGCTCGTGCAGCGCGATCGCGGTGTTCAGCGCCGTCTGGCCGCCGAGCGTGGCCAGGACGGCGTCCGGGCGCTCGCGCGCGATGATCGCCTCGACGACCTCGGGCGTGATCGGCTCGACGTAGGTGGCGTCGGCCAGCTCCGGGTCCGTCATGATCGTGGCGGGGTTGGAGTTGACGAGGACGACGCGCAGCCCCTCGGCGTGCAGCACGCGGCAGGCCTGGGTGCCGGAGTAGTCGAACTCCGCCGCCTGCCCGATGACGATCGGCCCCGAGCCGATGACCAGGACGCTGGAGATGTCGGTGCGGCGCGGCATCAGCGCGCTCCTCCCTGCTGCTGGGCGTGCTGGCCGTGCTGGCCGTGCTGGCCGTGTTGGCCGTGCTCGTCGTGGTGGCCGTGCTCGACGTGGTGGCCGTGCTCGACGTCGGAGGGCGCCGGGCCGCGCACCCCGCTGGCCCGCGGGCCCCTCGGGACCGCCACGAGCGGCGGCAGCGCGGCGCCCGGGTCGGTCATCAGCGCGACGAACCGGTCGAAGAGGTACCCGGCGTCGTGCGGGCCGGCGGCGGCCTCGGGGTGGTACTGGACGCTGAACGCCGGCACCTCGGCGCAGCGCAGGCCCTCCACGACGTCGTCGTTGAGGCAGACGTGGCTGACCTCGGCCGTGCCGAAGGGGGTGGTCACGGGCGCGTCGACGGGGGCGTCGACGGCGAACCCGTGGTTGTGCGCCGTGACCTCGACCCGGCCCGTGGCGCGGTCGAGCACCGGCTGGTTCACCCCGCGGTGGCCGTAGCGCAGCTTGTAGGTGCCCAGGCCCAGGGCGCGCCCGAGCAGCTGGTTGCCGTAGCAGATGCCGAAGAAGGGGATGCGCCGGTCGAGCACCTCGCGCAGCACCCCCACCTCGTGCACGGCGGCGGCCGGGTCCCCGGGGCCGTTGGAGAAGAACACCCCGTCGGGGCGCACGGCGAGCACGTCGTCCACGCCGGCGGTCGCCGGCAGCACGTGCACGTCGATGCCGCGCGCGGCCAGCTGGGAGGGGGTCGTGGCCTTGATGCCGAGGTCGAGGGCCGCCACGGTCAGGCGCCGCTCCCCCACGGCCGGCACGAGGTAGGGCTCGGCCGTCGTCACCTCGCCCGCCAGGTCGGCGCCGGTCATCGCCGGGGCGCTGCGCACCCGCTCGACCAGCTGCTCCAGCGGCCGCTCGGCGTCCGGGCCGGAGAACACCCCCGCCCGCATGGCCCCGCGCTCGCGCAGGTGGCGGGTCAGGGCCCGGGTGTCGACGCCGCTGACGCCGACGACGCCCTGCTCGCGCAGCTCGTCGGCCAGCTCCCGGCGCGAGCGCCAGGAGGAGGCGCGGCGCGCGGGGTCGCGCACGACGAAGCCGGCGACCCAAATCCGCGAGGACTCGTCGTCCTCGTCGTTCCACCCCGTGTTGCCCACGTGCGGGGCCGTCATGACGACGACCTGGCGGTGGTAGCTGGGGTCGGTCAGGGTCTCCTGGTAGCCGGTCATGGCGGTGCAGAAGACCGCCTCGCCGACCGCGGTGCCGAGCGCCCCGTAGGGCTCGCCCGCGAAGGCGCGGCCGTCCTCCAGGACGAGCACCGCGCGGCTCACCGGGCCCCCTCCAGCAGGTCCTGCACCTGGGCGACCAGGCGGTCGGCGTCCGCGCGCCGGCGGCACCTGACCCCGGTGTCCAGCTCCGCCGCGCCCAGCCGCCACGTCAGCACCACGAGCCCCTCGCTCTCCACTGTGAACTTCCCGACCATCCCCCGCGAGCGCCGCACGCCCAGCAGGTCCGCGCGCGGCACGAGCACCGACGGCGCGCCGCGGCGCTCCAGCACCACGCCCTCCGGCGCCACCGCCACCAGCACCGGGCTGCGCATCCCGAGCCCGTGCGCCACCACCCGCTCGAGCGGCTGCCCGGCCTCGGTGGTGGAGACGTAGACGCCCTCGACGACGCCCGCGCCCCCGGGCTCGAGCGGGCGCGGCGGGGCCTGCGGGGCCGGCACGCCGGACTGCCGCCGCGCCCGCGAGCGCCACCCGCGCCACATCAGCGCCCAGGCCAGCGGCACGACCACGAGCACGGAGACCACCGCGATCAGCTGCTCCACGGCCCGCTCCCCCCGGTCCCGCCGTCCCGGCCCGCGACGTCCCGGCCCGCGACCGGCTCCACGAGGGCGCCGTCCAGCACGGTGGCGCGCCCCCGCAGGAACGTCGCGACGACGCGGCCGGGCAGCTGCGTGCCGCGGTAGGGGCTGTTGCGCCCGCGCGTGGCCATGGCCGCGGGGTCGACCACGCGCCGCGCGGCGGGGTCGACGAGCGTGACGTTGCCGGGCTCGCCCGCCGAGAGCGTGCGCCCCTGGTCCGCCACGCGCCCGATCCTGGCGGGGGCCACGGACATCGCGCGCGCCACGCCGGCCCAGTCCAGGTGCCCGGCGTCCACCAGGGCGTGCTGGACGACGGACAGGGCCGTCTCCAGCCCCGTCATCCCCATCGCGGCCGCGGCCCACTCGCAGTCCTTGTCCTCCGCCGGGTGGGGGGCGTGGTCGGTGGCGACCGCGTCGATGGTGCCGTCGGCGACGGCCTCGCGCAGCGCCTGCACGTCCTCCGCCGAGCGCAGCGGCGGGTTGACCTTGAAGACCGGGTCGTAGCCGCGCACGGCCTCGTCGGTGAGCAGCAGGTGGTGCGGGGTGACCTCGGCGGTGACGTCGATCCCGCGGTCCTTCGCCCACCGGAGGAGCTCCACGCTGCCGGCGGTCGAGACGTGGCACACGTGCAGCCGGGAGCCGACGTGCCCGGCCAGGAGCACGTCGCGGGCGATGATCGCCTCCTCGGCCACGGCCGGCCAGCCGCGCAGGCCCAGGACGCCGGACAGCGCGCCCTCGTGCATCTGCGCGCCCTCGGTCAGGCGCGGCTCCTGCGCGTGCTGGGCGATCACGCCGTCGAACGCCTTGACGTACTCCAGGGCCCGGCGCATGAGCACCGCGTCGTGCACGCAGCGCCCGTCGTCGGAGAAGACGCGCACGCGGGCGGGCGAGTCGGCCATCGCCCCCAGCTCCGCCAGCCGCTCGCCGTCCAGGCCGACGGTGACGGCCCCGACCGGGCGCACGTCCACCCACCCCGCGGCGCGCCCGAGGCGCCAGACCTGCTCCACGACGCCGGCGGTGTCGGCGACGGGCTGGGTGTTCGCCATCGCGTGCACGGCCGTGAAGCCGCCGAGGGCGGCGGCGCGGGAGCCGGACTCGACGGTCTCGGCGTCCTCGCGGCCGGGCTCGCGCAGGTGCGCGTGCAGGTCCACGAGGCCGGGGAGGGCGACCAGCCCGTCGGCGTCGAGCGCGCGCGCGCCCGTGGTGTCGCCGGTGCCGGCGGGGGCGACCTCGGCGACCTCCGCGCCGCGCAGGACGACGTCGGCGGGCTCGCCGCCCAGGGGCCGCGCGCCGCGCAGGACGTACGCACCAGTGGTCATGAGTCCTCCCCGGCGAGCAGCAGGTACAGGGCCGCCATGCGCACCGCCACGCCGTTGGAGACCTGCTCCACGATGCGCGAGCGGGCGCTGTCGGCGGCGTCGGCGGTGATCTCCAGGCCGCGGTTCATCGGGCCGGGGTGCAGCAGCACCGCGTGCTCGGGCAGCAGGCCCAGGCGCCTGGCGTCGATCCCGTACCGGCGCGAGTACTCGCGCGCGGAGGGGAAGTAGGCGGCGTCCATGCGCTCCAGCTGCACCCGCAGGGCCATCACGGCGTCCAGGTGCGGCAGGGCGGCGTCGACGTCGTAGCCGACCTCGCACGGCCAGCCCTCGACGCCGACGGGCAGCAGCGTGGGGGGCGCGAGGAGCGTCACGCGCGCGCCGAGGGTGTGCAGCAGCAGCACGTTCGAGCGGGCCACCCGGCTGTGCAGGACGTCGCCGACGATGCCCACGCGCAGGCCCGCCAGGTCGGCCCCGCTCGCCGGGCCCCCGCCGCCGACGAGGTGGCGGCGCAGCGTGAAGGCGTCGAGCAGGGCCTGCGTGGGGTGCTCGTGCGTGCCGTCGCCGGCGTTGAGCACGCACCCGCGCGTCCACCCCGCGCCGGCGAGGCGGTGCGGGGCCCCGGAGGCGGAGTGGCGCACGACGACGGCGTCGGCGCCCATCGCCTCCAGGGTCAGCGCGGTGTCCTTCAGGCTCTCGCCCTTGGAGACGCTGGAGCCCCTGGCCGAGAAGGTGATGACGTCGGCGGACAGGCGCTTGGCCGCGGCCTCGAACGAGATCCGGGTGCGGGTGGAGTCCTCGAAGAAGAGGTTGACCACGGTGCGCCCGCGCAGGGTGGGCAGCTTCTTGATCTCGCGGGTCTGGGTGGCGGCCATCTGCTCGGCGACGTCGAGCAGGCGCACGGCGTCGTCGCGGGAGAGGTCGCCCGCGGACAGCAGGTGCCTCACCGGGCGCCCCCGCCGTCGGCAGCGGCGTCGGGGGCGCTCTCGCGCGCGTCCTCGATGACGACCGCGTCGCGCCCGTCGACCTCCTCCAGGAGCACGCTCACCCGCTCGCTGGCGGCGGTGGGCAGGTTCTTGCCGACGTGGTCGGCGCGGATCGGCAGCTCGCGGTGCCCGCGGTCGACGAGCACGGCGAGCCGGACGGCGCGGGGGCGGCCCAGGTCGGAGAGCGCGTCGAGCGCGGCGCGCACGGTGCGCCCGGAGGCGAGCACGTCGTCGACGAGGACGACGACCCGGTCGTCGACGCCGCCGGGCGGCAGGGTGGTCGGCGCCGGGGTGCGGGCGGGCCGGCGGCGCAGGTCGTCGCGGTGCATCGTCACGTCGAGCGCACCGGCGAGGGCCTCGGCGTCCACGCCCGGCTCGACGGCGGCGAGGCGCTCGGCGAGGCGGCGGGCGAGGACGACGCCGCGCTTGGGGATGCCGAGCAGCACCAGGCCCTCGGCGCCCCTGTTGCGCTCGAGCAGCTCGTGGGCGATGCGGGTGAGGGCGCGGGAGACCTCCGGCGCTTCGAGCACCGGGCGCGCGGACGCCATCTGGCGACTCCTTCCCCGCCTCACGGGACGGAGGTTGAAGGACGTCGGTCCCCGCGAGCCTAGTGCCTCCCGCCGCCCGCTCTCGCCCCGGCCCGCCCCGGCCCGCGGCCGGTGCCGGCGACGCCCCGCGGCGCCGTCCACACGGTGATCGTCCATCGCGGCCGGACGTGGCAGGCTGGGCGTGCCGCGTGGGGGGGCCCGGTGGACGTCGACGTAGCGACAAGACTAGTCACCCTGAGTGACAGATTACCGGTTGAGCCGCAGGTGGAGTTGACTCGCACGTCACTCCCCGTGACGATCACAGCTGGTCTCCCGTCATGGGTGGAATCGTTGAGAGAAGGTGCCGACATGGCCGAGGAAGGATCCGGCTACGCCAAGGCGCTGGGCAGCCGGCTGCGCGCCATCCGCACCCAGCAGGGGCTGTCGCTGCAGGGTGTCGAGCAGCGGTCCGGCGGGCAGTGGAAGGCGGTCGTCGTCGGCTCCTACGAGCGCGGTGACCGAGCGGTGACGGTGCAGCGCCTCGCGGAGCTCGCCGACTTCTACGGGGTGCCGGTCTCGGCGCTGCTGCCCGACGCCGGCCCGGCCGCCCACGCCGAGCCCCCGCCGAAGCTCGTGCTCGACCTGGAGCAGCTGCAGTCCGTGCCGAGCGAGAAGGCCGGTCCGCTCGCCCGCTACGCGGCGACCATCCAGAGCCAGCGGGGCGACTACAACGGCAAGGTGCTGTCGATCCGCGCGGACGACCTGCGCGCGCTCGCCGTCATCTACGACCTGCCGCCGTCCGACCTCGCCGAGGAGCTCATCGGCTGGGGCGTGCTCGGCACCGACGCGCGCCGCGCCGTCCGGCTCTCCAGCGACCCGACGAGCTGACGCCCCGGCGCCACCGGGGGCCGTCCACCGCGGTGGACGGCCCCCGGGGTGCTCGGGCGGGCGCCGCGCCCGTCAGTCGACCAGGCTCGGCTTGAGCGAGACCAGGCGGCCGAGGAGGCCGTTGACGAACGACGGCGACTCGTCGGTGGAGAGGTCCTTGGCCAGGCCCACGGCCTCGCTGACCGCGACGGCGTCCGGCACGTCGTCGGCCCACAGCAGCTCGTAGGTGCCGATGCGCAGCAGGTTGCGGTCGACGGCGGGCATCCGCTCCAGCGTCCAGCCCTGGGCGTACGTGGTCAGCAGCTCGTCGATGCGCTCGCGGTGGGCCTGCACGCCCTGCACCAGCTCGACGGCGTACTCCGGCACCGGCACCTCCCCGCCGGCGAGGCGCTGCCCGACGAGGGCGACCGGGTCGAGGGAGCGCTGCTCGGCCTCGAACAGGACGTCCAGGGCCCGCTTGCGGGCCTTGGTGCGAGCGGCCACTAGCTGACGCGGCCGAGGTAGTCGCCGGTGCGGGTGTCGACCTTGACCTTCACGCCCGTGTCGAGGAAGAGCGGCACCTGGATCTGGTAGCCGGTCTCGACGGTCGCCGGCTTGGTGCCGCCGGTGGAGCGGTCGCCCTGCAGGCCCGGCTCGGTGTAGGTGACCTCGAGCACCACGGACGTCGGCAGCTCGACGTACAGCGGCGTGCCCTCGTGCAGGGCGACGGTCGCCTCCTGGTTCTCGAGCAGGAAGTTCGCGGCGTCGCCGACGGTCGCGGCCGGCACGTGGACCTGGTCGTAGGTGCTCGAGTCCATGAACACGAAGTCGTCGGCGTCGCGGTACAGGTACTGCATGTCGCGCTTGTCGACGGTCGCGGTGTCGACCTTCGTGCCGGCGTTGAAGGTGCGGTCGACGACCTTGCCGGACAGGACGTTCTTGAGCTTGGTGCGCACGAAGGCGCCGCCCTTGCCGGGCTTGACGTGCTGGAACTCCACCACGGACCACAGCTGGCCGTCGAGGTTGAGCACCATGCCGTTCTTCAAGTCGTTCGTCGTCGCCACGTCGGCTTCCTCCGTCGTCGTCCAAGGGCGCCCTGACGCGGGCGCTCGGCGGGCGCGAAGGGGTCAGCGGCCCGCGGGATCGGCGTCCATGCTAGCCGAGCAGGAGCAGGCCGGTCCCCGCCGCGGCCGCCGCCCACAGCAGGCTGGCCAGGGTGCCGATGATGAACCGCTCGGAGGCGCCGGCGGCCCGCAGCTCGGGGTAGCGCCCGAGGGCCTTGACCGCGACGACGAGGGCGACGCCCTCCGCGGCGCCGGCCAGCAGGGCCCCGGCGACAGCCAGGCGCTCCAGGACGCCGATCACGGCGCCGCCGCGCAGCACCTGCGCCGCGGCGTCCTGGCCGGCCTCCAGGGCCCGTGAGACCTCGTGGGCGCGGGCGGCCTCCTCGACCAGCGCGGACTGGCGGGCCCGCGCGAGGCCCCCGGGCCGGATCACCTGGCGGGGCCGGGGCGGCTCGCGCGGGTCGACGACGACCTCCGGGGCGGGGCCCGCTGCGGGAGCCGCGGCAGGGGGCGTCGCGGCACCGTCCCGGGGAGCGCGGCGCACGCCGCGCAGCGCCGCCCAGAACCGGCGGCCGTCGGCCAGGCGCAGCACGACCTCGGCGACCGGGCCGCCACCGGCGGCCGCCAGCCACGCGACGAGCAGCCAGCCGAGGGCCTGGGGCGCGTCCAGGGGGACGCGGACGCCGAGGCGCCGCAGCCGGCCGGCCTCGTCCGGGGCGGCCGCCGCGAGCACGAAGGCGGCGAGCAGCAGCAGGACGGCGCCGAGCACGAGCGCGGTGCGCGCGCGCAGCGGCAGGCGGCGGGACCAGGCGGCGGTGGCGGTCAGCGCCGCCAGGACGAGCAGGACGGTGCCGGCGGCGGTCACGGAGCCTCCCGGGCGTCCTGGGCGCGGTCGAGGAGGGCGGCGGCGACGGGTCGCACGTCGCGCTCGTGCGGCCAGCCGCCGGCGTGGGCGCGCTGGCTGACCGCCTGCTTGGTGATGCCGAGCCGGGCCGCGACGTCCGTCTGCGTCGCGCCGCCCTGGAGGAGGTCGACGACCTCCCAGCCGGCGTCGGTGCGCCGCTGCACGACCTCGCCCAGCAGCCGCAGCACGGCCTCGGCGTGCGCCGCGGACGCCGGGTCGTCCCCCGAGACGGCGACGTGCGGGGTCGAGGTCTTGGCGCGCTCGACGGCGTCGCGGGCGTGCTCGAAGGCGGGCCCGGCGCCGGCCCGCGTGCTCGCCGGCAGGGGCTCGCGGACGGCACCCGCACCGACGCCGACGCTCCACCGCCCCGTGCGCACCAGGCGCAGCGCCAGGTCGACGACCGCGGCGGGGTCGTCGAGCACGCCCTGCACCTCGTCACCGGCGGTGCGCTCGAAGGGGCGCACGAGGCCGGGTGCGCCGGCCAGCTGCTCCAGCAGCTCCTCGACCCGGTCCGGCTCGGCGCGGCTGTTGCGCTGGTCGACGGTCAGCACGAACACCGCCACCTCCATGACACCACGTCGTCAAGGCTGAAGCCTTGACACAGCGGCGTCAAGGTGAGGGCCCTCCGGAGAAGGGCACTCGGCGGCGCGTCGAGCGCGGACGTGTGGACACGACACGCCGATGCGGGTGTCCACGAGGCCGCGCTCGACGGACGGACGACCCGGGCGCCGCGCGGGACGGCGCCCTCAGGACGGCGCGGCGCCCGACACCAGGGCGCTGCGGGCGGCGAGGGCCTCCACCGGCACAGGCGGCGAGACGACCTCCGCCTCGCCCTCGACGGGCAGCCACGGCCCGCCCGCGACGGAGTACTCCCCGCTGTAGTGCGTCGTCAGGACGACGTCGTAGCGCCCCGGAGCGGTGTAGATGTGAGTGACGCGCAGGTCCGGGTACGGCGCGCCCGGGTCCTCGGTCGGGCCCAGGACGGCGCCGTCGCCGAAGGCCCAGCTGTAGCGGGCGGGCGTCGCGCGCACCTGCACGGGGAAGCCCACGACGTCGGTGGCGAGCTCCACCGGCTCGGCATCGGCGTAGACATTGGCCGGGACGTTGATGAGCACGTACCCGTTGCCCGGCTCCAGCGCGGGCTCTCCGGCGGGCAGCGGCAACCGCTGCAGGTCGGCGAGCGTGAAGCCGGGGAACTCCACGCCGGCCGCGTCCGCCTCCACGCGCGTGAGGCACCGACTGCCGAACTGGTCCCACCGAGGCAGCACAGCGTCGGCGGGCGAGCGGTAGAGCCAGTGCCTCAGCTGGTCGGGCGGGCACGACGTCGATGACAGGCCGCATCCAGCGTCCGTGGCGCCCCCGACGTCAGCGTTGTCCGTGCACGCCAGCACGTACCGGTAGATGAACGCGGGCGCCGACGCCTGTGGAACCACGTGGTCATCCACTTCCGCGGCCGACGCATCGCGCCACCCGTTCACTACAGCGTTCCCACCGCCCCAGCTCGTGTCCACCTGCTGATCGGCGGCAGCACCCCCTACCGGACCGGCGAGGACCAACACGGCAGCCACCGAGGCCACTGCACGGCGTCGACCTTCACTCATCCGCGTTCACGAGACCGTAGGTCGCCCATTCCCCCTCTCGCCACCTCAGATAGACGCTGGCGACCCATGGGGGTTGAGCGGGCTCTTCGGTGATGGACCCGTCAGCGTCGTGGACGACGCCTGCCGGCTGCTCGAGGTAGACGTCGACGATCGCCCCAGCCTCCTCGAGCGGCGCGACAGCCATCTCCCTGATGACGAGGGCCGTTCCCTCCCAGGTGCCACCGCGGTCCACCGGCTCACGGATGTAGTCCCGGGTCGAGGAGCAGCTGGTGCACTCCTCCATGCTGTGCGCCTCCATCAGCGACGTGTCGCCGGTGCGGAAGCCGTGGTTGACGGCGTCGAAGTAGAAGCGCGTGAACGCCTCCGCCCCCGCCGTGGTGCGCTCCCGGGCCTCGGGTGGCATCACGGGCGGCACGACCGTCGCAGTCGCAGTCTCGGTCGGGGTCGGGGTCGCCGTCTCGGCGGGCGCGCCGGCGCTCGGGCTGGGCGGCGCCGGCGCGGGGTCCGGCTCGTCGCCGCCCGAGCACGCCGACAGCGCCAGCACCCCGACGACGGCGATGCGGGCGGCGACCTTCGGCACGGCGGCGACCCTAGCCAGCCCGTGCCGCCGGCGGCGGACCTCGGCAGCGCGTCCTGTGGACGACCCCCCGGACGGGTCAACGGCGACCGCGCCTCATCAGACGCCGGAGGGGCCGGCGCAGGCGCACCGGCGTCAGGCGGAGACCTCTCCGTACGCCGCCTGCAGCAGGGCCGGGTCCGGGCCCTCGAGCCGGGAGGGCCGGGCGAGGCCGTCGAGGACGACGAAGCGCAGCAGGTCCCCGCGGGACTTCTTGTCCTTGCGCATGGCGTCGAGCAGCTGCGGCCACCGGTCGCCGCGGTACGCCAGCGGCAGGCCGATGGACGACAGCACCGAGCGGTGCCGGTCGACCACGTCGTCGTCCAGCCGCCCGGCCAGGCGCGCCAGCTCGGCGGCGTAGACCATGCCGATGCTCACGGCGGCCCCGTGCCGCCACGAGTACCGCTCGACCTGCTCGATGGCGTGCCCGAGCGTGTGCCCGTAGTTGAGGACCTCGCGCAGCCCCGACTCGCGCAGGTCCTGCCCCACGACGTCCGCCTTGATCCGCACCGAGCGCTCGACGAGCTCGCGCACCACGGGCGAGTCCCAGGCGCGCACGGCGGCCGGGTCGGCCTCGACGAGGTCGAGGATCTCGGGGTCGGCGATGAAGCCGCACTTGACCACCTCGGCCATGCCCGCGACGAGGTCGTTGACCGGCAGGGTCTGCAGCGCGGCGAGGTCGCACAGCACCCCGGCCGGCGGGTGGAAGGTGCCGACGAGGTTCTTGCCCTCGGCGGTGTTGATGCCGTTCTTGCCGCCGACCGCGGCGTCGACCATGCCGAGCAGCGTCGTCGGCACGTGCACCACGCGCACCCCGCGCAGCCAGGTGGCGGCGACGAAGCCGGCGAGGTCGGTGACCGCTCCCCCGCCGACGCCGACGACGGCGTCCGTGCGCGTGAAGCCGGCCTGGCCGAGCACGCCCCAGCAGAAGGCGGCCACCTGGGCGCTCTTGGCGTCCTCGCCGTCCGGCACCTCGGCCAGGTACGCCTCGTAGCCGGAGGCGGCCAGGTCCTCGCGCACGGCGTCGCCGGTCGCGGCCAGGGCCCGCGGGTGGACGACGAGGACGCGCTGCACGCGCTCGCCGAGCAGCCCGGGCAGCTCGCCGAGCAGGCCGGTGCCGATCAGGACGTCGTAGGGGGCGTCCCCCTCGACGCGGATCCTCGTCGCCGCCTCGGGCGCGCTCGCCTGTGCCACCCCCCGATCCTAGGAGGCCGCCCGCACGGTCCTGGAGCGCACGACCGCCGCGGAGGAGGGCCGGCGCGCGCGATCACCGCAGGAGGGTCAGCGGGTGGGTGTCCAGGCGGTGGGCTGGCCCGCGTCGTCCAGCTCGACGACCTCGGCCTCCTGCGAGCCCCAGCGCTGCGCCGTGGACATCGCGGACGTCGCGGCGCGCAGCAGGCTGCCGGCGTCCGCCCCGGGCGCCCCGGGCCGGGCCACGGCGGCGCCCGCGCTGGCCCGCACCGGGACGACGTCCTCGGTGAACGCCTCGCGCACGGCGGCGCCGAAGCGGGTGGCCCGCGCGGCGGCGCGCGCGGCGGCGTCGGACGCCCGGTCGCCGCGCACGAGGGTCAGCACGGCGAACTCGTCGCCGCCCACGTGGGCGACCACCTCGTCGTCCTCGGCGCAGGCGCGCAGGGCCTCGGCGACGCGCACGAGGACGGCGTCCCCGGCGTCGTGCCCGAGGCGCCGGTTGACGGGCCCGAGCCCGACCACGTCGAGGTAGCTGACGACGACGGCGTCCCGCGGCGAGGGCACGGCGAGCGCCTCGGCGAGGCGCCCGAAGAGCAGCTCGCGGTTGGGCAGCCCCGTCAGCGGGTCGTGCGTGGCGCGGCGGGCGTAGTCGGCCGCGAGCGCCTCGAGCACCGCGGCAGCGGGGAGCACGCGCAGCGCGCCGTCGGCGCCCTGGAGCAGCAGGTCGTCGAAGCGGTGCTCGGCGGCGCGGGCTCCGGCGGCCGCGGCAGCGGTGACGACGTCGCTGCCGGCGGGGAGCACGGGCACGTCCCAGGTGGCGAGGTCCCCGACCGGGCGGCGGTGGTTCAGGCTGCGCCCGTAGCCGAAGCGGCCCCCCATGACGAGCTCGAAGTCGCGCCGCGAGAGCACCCCGTGGCGGGTGCCGCCGGCGTCGCGCACGACGACCGCGTCGAGCCGCTCGTCCTCGCCGAACACCCGTTCCACGACCGGGCAGGGGGTGCCCGCCTCGAGGACGACGGCGACGGGGGCCAGGGGCTCCAGGTCTCCCCGGGCGCGCGGGCGCAGGAGCTCGAGCAGGGCCGCTTCGGAGGTCACCCTCCTGGTCTCGGCAGGAGCGGGCCCGGCCTTGAGCCGGCTCGGCCGGCCGGGCTCCCTACCGCGCGGGCGCGAGGCCGGTGGCGGCCAGCACGCGCTCGGCCACCCGCTCGGGGGTCAGGCCGTCGGTGGGCACGACCACCGAGGCGACCTCCTCGTACAGCGGGCGGCGCTGCTCGAGCAGGGCGCTCCAGCGCCCGCGGGCGTCGCCCGCCAGCAGCGGCCGCCCGGCGCCCGCGCCCAGGCGCGGCTCGGCGGCCTCCCAGGTCACCGCGAGCAGCACCACCGGCGCGCGCCCGGCGAGCCCGACCAGCTCCGCGCGCGTGGCCGGGTCGAGCACGGCGCCGCCGCCGAGGGAGAGCACGCCGTCGGAGCCCGCCAGCGCCGCGTGGACGGCGATGCGCTCGCGGATGCGGAAGCCCGCCTCGCCCTCGTGGGCGAAGACCTCCGGCACGCTCGCGCCCGCCTGCTCCTCGACGTCGGTGTCGGTGTCCCGCAGCGCCACCCGCAGGCGCTCGGCGAGCAGGGCGCCCACGGTGCTCTTGCCCGACCCCGCGGGCCCGACCAGCACCACGCGCGGCGGCACGGCGGCCTCAGGCCGGAGCGGACGCCGGGGTGGGCGCCGACGCGGACGCGACCTCGGAGCGCAGCGCCGCCGGGACGGCGTCCAGGTACCCCCGCAGGTTGCGGCGCGTCTCGGCCACGGAGTCGCCGCCGAACTTCTCCAGCGCGGCGTCGGCGAGCACGAGCGCGACCATCGCCTCGGCGACGACCCCGGCGGCCGGGACGGCGCACACGTCGGAGCGCTGGTGGTGGGCGGACGCCGCCTCGCCGGTGGCGACGTCCACCGTGGCCAGGGCCCGCGGCACGGTCGCGATGGGCTTCATGGCGGCGCGCACGCGCAGCACGTCACCGGTGCTCATGCCGCCCTCGGTGCCGCCGGCGCGCCCGCTGCGGCGGCGCAGCACGCCGTCCGGCCGCGCCTCGATCTCGTCGTGCGCCGCGGAGCCGCGGCGGGTCGCGGTGCGGAACCCGTCGCCGACCTCGACGCCCTTGATCGCCTGGATGCCCATGAGGGCGCCGGCCAGGCGCCCGTCGAGGCGGCGGTCCCAGTGCACGTGGCTGCCCAGGCCCGGAGGGAGGCCGTGGGCGAGCACCTCCACGACGCCGCCGAGGGTCTCCCCGGCCTTGTGGGCGTCGTCGACCTCGGCGACCATCCGCGCCGAGGTCGGCGCGTCGGCGCAGCGCAGCGGGTCGTCGTCGAGGGCCGCGACGTCGTCCGGGCCCGGCAGCGGCGCGTCGTCCGGCGCGAAGACGGGGCCGATGGCCACGGTGTGGCTGACCAGCCGGACGCCGAGCGCCTCGCGCAGGAAGGAGGCCGCCACGGCGCCGAGCGCGACGCGGGCGGCGGTCTCGCGGGCGCTGGCCCGCTCGAGCACGGGGCGCGCCTCGTCGAAGCCGTACTTCTGCATGCCGGTCAGGTCCGCGTGCCCGGGGCGGGGGCGGGTCAGCGCCGCGTTGCGGCCGGTGGGCTTCAGCAGCGCGGGGTCGACCGGGTCGGCCGACATCACGGTCTCCCACTTGGGCCACTCGGTGTTGGCGACCTCGACGGCGACGGGCCCGCCCTGGGTGAGGCCGTGGCGCACGCCGCCGACGAGGGTGACCTGGTCCTGCTCGAAGCCCATCCGCGCGCCGCGGCCGTAGCCGAGGCGGCGGCGCGCCAGCGCGGCGCGCACGTCGTCCGTGGTGACCGGCACGCCGGCCGGCACCCCCTCGAGGATCCCGACGAGGGCGGGGCCGTGGGACTCCCCCGCAGTCAGCCAGCGCAGCACGGACCGCAGTCTCCCACGGCCCGCGGGCCCGCTCCCCGAGGAGGGGCGCGCTCAGTCGAGCGTGACGACCTGGCCCTTGGTCAGGCGGTAGTCCTGCGCGCCGGCGCGCAGCACGAGGACGCCGTCCGCGCCGGCGCCGGCGTTGACGAACCACGACAGCGGCGCCTCGGGACCGAGCGCCTCCCCCGCGCGGGCGGTCACGGAGGCGACCTCGCCGCCCGCGACGAGGACGAAGGCGTCGGCGGTGCTGTCCACCGGGTCCTGGCCCACCCACGTGACCGTGGCCGCGGCCGCGGCCTCGTCGCGAGGGCGCTCGGTGACCGTCACGGTCGGCACGGGCACGGCGGCGGGCACCGGCACGGGCACGGCCGCCGGGTCCGCACCGCCCACCGCGCCACCCGCCGCGCCGCCCGCCGCGCCGCCCGGCACACCGGGGTCCGCGGCGCTGCCCGCCGCGGCCTGCGCGCCGGTGGCCGCGGGAGCGGGGACGTCGTCGGGAACGGCCACGAGGAGCGCCTCGAAGGGGTTGCGCGGCCCGCTCGCGACGCCCGGGACGGCGGGAGCGGGGAGCTCGGCCGCCGGGGTGGTGGGCGAGCCCGTCGGGACCGCGACCGGCAGGGGGCCGGCCAGGTCCTCCTCGGGGCCGCCGGCGAGGAGGACGGCGGCGCCCGCGCCGGCGAGGACGGCGAGGACGCCGCTGCCGACGAGGACGGCCAGGCGCCGGCGGTCCGCACCGGACGGCGACCGCTCGGAGCCGTCGGGGGCGCCGGCCGGGCCGGGCGCACCGGCAGGGCCGGTCGGGCCGGTCGCGCCGGTCGGGCCGGTCGCGCCGAACGGGCCGGTCGCGGGCGGGCGCTCGGGCGAGGGGAAGCTCGGGAAGGGCGAGGTGGTCATCGCAGGGCTCCGATCCGCTGCCGTGCTCAGGAGGCCGTGTCCGACACGGCGCTCCCCGCGGTCGCGGGGAGGGCGGGGTCGGCCGTCGTGGGAAGCGCCTCGGCGTCCTCGGGCAGGACGAAGACGCTGCCGGTGACCGTCATGGTGACGTCGCCGTTCACGGTCTCCGGCTTGCCGCCGGACGCCGCGGCGGGGTCCTCGGCGGTCAGGGACAGGCCCGTGACGAGGTAGTCGCGACCGAGCTCGGTCTGCAGCGACTTCAGGAACAGCTCGACCTCGGAGTAGCCGCCGACGAGCACCAGGCCCACGGGCACCTCGGTGACCGCGGCCCCGCCGGGAACGGCCGCCGCCGCGCCGGTCGCCGCGCCGGTCGCCGCGCCGGTCGCCGCGGTGGTCGCCGCGGCGGCCGCCGGGTCGCTGGCGGGGTCCGCCGGGGCAGCTGCGGGGGCGGCTGCGGGCGCGGCCGGGTCGGCGCCCGCGGCGGGCTGCGGCGCGCTCGGGGCGATGGACATCAGCGTCGCCCCGCTCGCCCCGGCGATGCGGTCGAGGTCGCGGGTCAGGGCGGCCAGGGCGACCTCGGCGGGCACGGCCCGGCCGAGGGCGGCCAGCTCCTCGCGCCGCCGCGGCAGCTCCGCGTGCTCGGCGCGCAGCTGCTCGGTGCGGGCCGCGAGCGCGGCGTTGGAGGCGTCGGTGTCGAGGGCCTGCTGGTGCAGCTCGCCGGCCTGCGCGCGCAGGGGGGCGACGAGCAGGAACCAGGCGGCCACGACGAGCAGGACGGCGACGGCCGCCGCTGCGGCGACCCAGGTCCTGGTGCTGTCGCGCGACATGTCAGCCGACCTCCCCGTCGGTGGCGCCGTCGAAGCGGTGGGAGAGGGCGTCGGTGGTCACCGCGACCGAGGACTCGAACTCGACGACCACCTCCTCCTCCTTCTCGGTGCGGCTGCTGGTGCTGTAGGTGGCGCCGGTGAAGCCCGGCGTGGCGTCGAGGGAGTCGAGCCAGTCCGCGACGCGCGGGTGCTCGAACGCGACGCCGCTGAAGGTGGCGCTCGCCACCTGCGCGGCGGCGGCGCCCGAGGGCGCCGTCCCCGCCGCAGCCGGTGCCGCGGCGGCCGCAGAAGCCGCCGCGGAGGCCGCCGCGGCCGCGCCGGCCGCGGCGTCGACGGTGACCGTGACGTCGGTCAGCCACACGTCCGCGGGCAGGGAGCGGGTCAGGCCGTCGAGGTACTCGTACCAGAGGACGTCGGCGCCCATGGCGCCGGCGCGGGCCGTGCGGGCCGCCTCCAGCTGCGCGAGCACCGCGGGGACCTCGGCGAACTGCGCCTGCTCGGCGGTCAGCACCCCGGTGCGCTGCTGCGCGGCGGCCAGCTCGTCCTCGGCGGCGTGCACGGACGTCGCGCTCAGCCACGTCACGGCGCCGAGAGCGGCCGCCACGCCGCCGAGGCCGGCGGCCAGCCAGCGGCGGGTGCGGCGCAGCGCGCGCGCCTGCACGACCTCGCGGGGCAGCAGGCTGACCCGCACGGGCGGGCGCGCGGCGCCGAGGAGGTCCTCGAGGGTCGGGGCGCTCGGTGCGCCGGCCGGGGTCGGCGCCGGAGCGGTGATCGGGGTGAACGGCTGCGTGGTCATCGGGCCGCTCCGAGGGCGAGGCCGACCGGCACGGCGCTGAGCGGCCCGAGCAGCCCGAGCTGCTCGGCGTCCCGGCCGGCGCGGCGCGTCGAGAACGAGGCGATGGCGTTGCCCTGCACGACGGGCGTCTGCGTGGCGGCGCTCAGCCGCTCGGTCAGGCCCCGCAGCTGGGCGCCGCCGCCGGTGACGACGATGCGCTGCACCGGGTGGGTCGGGGTGGAGGCGGAGTAGTAGTCCACGGAGCTGCGGATCTCGTCGAGGAGGGCCTGGGTGGAGAGCACCAGGGCCTGCGCCGCGCGCGCGTGCTCCGGGGAGGTCGCGGTCAGGCCGTGCTCGTGCTTGAGCGCCTCGGCCTCGGCCGGCGGCACCCCGGTGCCCTCCGAGATCGCGTCCGTCAGGTGCTGGCCGCCCGTGAGCAGGATGCGCACGAACCGCGGCTCCCCGTCGGAGTGGACCACGACGTTGGTCACGTGCGCGCCGATGTCGACGAGGGCCTCGGTCTCGACGTCCAGGTCGAGGCGGGAGCCGAGCGCGCGCATCAGGGCGAAGGGGGTCAGGTCGACGGAGACCACGTGCAGCCCGGCGGCCTCGGCGGCGCGCACGTTGGCCATCACCATGTCGCGGGAGGCGGCGACCAGCAGGCCGCGCACCAGGGGCCCGCCGCTGGAGCTCGTCATCGACCGCAGGGGGTGGAAGTCCAGCACCACGGAGTCCACCGGCATCGGCAGCAGGCCCTCGACCTGGAAGGGCAGCGCCCGGGGCAGGTCGCTCAGGGGCATCGCCGGCAGGTCCACCTCGCGCACGAGCACGCGCTGGTTGGCCACGCCGAGGACGACGTCCCTGTGGCTGAACCCGCCGGTGCGCCACAGCTCGCGCAGCGCGGCGGTGACGACCGGCGCGTCCACGACCTCCCCGGCGCGCACC